>DATBDB010000129.1:0-6424 GCA_036270155.1 Gaiellaceae bacterium | reverse complement strand
GACATGTGGTGCAGCTCGAAGTCCTCGATGTTGATCCGCTCGGCGCCGAGCGCCTGCGTGATCGCGGCGAGCACGCCGGGGCGGTCGGAGACGTGCACCCGCAGCCGCTGGAGCGCGCCGGGGTCCGGATACTCGCGCTCGAGCATGCGACGGCGGTTCGTCGAAGCTTCGCCGATCCAGCGCGCGAGGAAGCCCGCGTCGCCCTGCTCCAACGCCGACTCGACCTGCTCGATGCGCCGGCGGTGCTCGGCGAGTGCGCCGCGGATCGCCTGCGCGTTGTCGAGGAAGATGTCGACCCAGATGCGCGGGTTCGCGCCTGCGATGCGCGTCATGTCGCGCAGGGAGCCGCCGGCGTGCGCGAGCGGCTCGTGCCCCTCGACGCGTGACTCGCCGGTCTGGTTCGCGACGATGTTCGCGAGCACATGCGGCACATGGCTCGTCATCGCGACGAGACGGTCGTGCGCGTCGGCGTCGATCGCGACCGGGGTCCCGCCCACGTCGGTGATGAAGCCGTGCACCAGACGGTGCCGCTCGGCGTCTGTGTGTGCCACCGGTGTGAGGAACCACGTCGCGTTTTCGAACAGCCCGGCGCTCGCATTCTCCGCGCCGCGCGACTCGGAACCGCAGATCGGGTGACCGCCGACGAACCGCGGCGAGCCAGCCGCGGCAGCCACAACGCTCGCCTTCGTCGAGCCGACGTCCGTGACCGTCGCGTCGCCGGGAGCCGCGAGCACCGCCTCGACCTGAGCGGGCAAGGCGGCGATCGGCGCGGCGACGACAACGAGGTCGGCGTCGCGCACCGCATCCTCGAGCGAGCTCGCCGGCTCGCACGCGTCGCGCGCAACAGCGGCCGCGAGTGCGTCGGGATCGACGTCCCAGCCGACGACGGTGTCACCGCGACGGCGAGCAGCGAGCGCAACGGACGCGCCCATCAACCCGGTGCCGACGATTGCGACCTTCAACGAGGCGCGCGCTGCATCAGCTCGGCCAGGCGGAACGCGAGGTCGAGCGACTGCCGTGCGTTCAAGCGCGGGTCGAGGAGCGTCTTGTAGCTCGAGGACAGGTGCTCCTCGAGCACGTCGTCGGCGCCGCCGAGGCACTCGGTCACGTTCTCGCCGGTGAACTCGAGGTGCACGCCGCCGGGCCACACGCCGACCTCCCAGCACGCGTTGAAGAAGCCTTCGAGCTCGGCCATGATGTCGTCGAAGCGGCGCGTCTTGACCCCGTCTGCGGTGACGAAGCCGTTGCCGTGCATCGGATCGGAGGCCCAGAGGATCGGGTGCCCTTCCTCCTTGATCGCCCGCAGCAGCGGCGGGAGCTTCTCGCGGACGTGCTCGGCGCCCATGCGCGCGTAGAACGTGAGACGACCAGGGATCCGGAGGGGATTGAGCCGTTCGGCGAGGTCAACCAGTTCGGCCGCGGTCGCGGTCGGCCCGACCTTCACGCCGATCGGGTTGTGCACCCCGGAGAAGAACTCGACGTGCGCGCCGTCGGGCTGACGCGTCCGCTCGCCAATCCAGAGCAGGTGCGCGGAGCAGTCGTACCAATCGCCGGTCAGCGAGTCCTTGCGCGTCAGGCCTTCCTCGTAATCGAGCAGCAGGCCCTCGTGGCAGGTGTAGACGTCGACCTCGTGCAACCGCCGCTCCGCCGTGAGGTCGATGCCGCACGCGGCCATGAACGCGAGGGCGCGCTCGATGTCGCCGGCGAGCTGGTCGTAGCGCTGTCCCTCGGGTGACGACGCGACGAAATCCTTGTTCCAGAGGTGCACCTGCGTCAGGTCGGCGTAGCCGCCCTTCGTGAACGCGCGCAGGAGGTTGAGCGTCGCCGCGGACTGGTTGTAACCCTCGACCATGCGTTGAGGGTCGGGGATCCGCGCCTCGACGGTGCGGGCGTCATCGTGGACCATGTGGCCGCGGAAGCTCGGGATCTCCTGGTCGCCGACACGCTCGAACGGGCTGGAGCGCGGCTTCGTGAACTGCCCGGCCATCCGCCCCAGCTTCACGACCGGCAGCGTCGCGCCGTAGGTGAGCACGGCGGACATCTGCAGCATGATCTTCAGCTTCTCCCGGATCCGCATCGTCGACAGCTCGTTGAACGACTCGACGCAGTCGCCCGCCTGGAGCAGGAAGGCGCGCCCCTCGATCACCTTCGCGAGGTGGTTGCGCAGGTCGCGGGCCTCGCCGGCGAAGACGAGCGGCGGGCTCCCCTTCAGGCGCTCGAGCGCGACGCCGGCGGCAGCCGCGTCCGGCCACTCGGGCTGTTGGAGCGCCGTGAAGTCGCGCCAGGAGGAGGGAGACCAGGTTGAGGAGGTAACTGTCACTGCAATCAGTGTAGTGACACCGTTTCTCGTCTATTCTTCCTGCATGACCTCTGCCTCCCGCACACGTTGGTCGTGGCCCTGCGGGCGAGGCGGAGGCCTGCGCTGAGCGCACCCATGGGCCGCCTCGTCCGCTGATCCGACCCGGCGTACACAAACACTTAACGAGGTGAGCTCATTGCGCGTTTTCTCCGGCATCCAGGCCACGGGTGCCAAACACATCGGTAATTACATCGGCGCCATGCGCCAGTACGTCGAGACCCAGGAGGAGAACGACGCGTTCTTCTGCGTCGTCGACCTGCACTCGATCACGTCCGACTACGACCCGCGGGACCTCCACGAGCGGACGCTCGACCTCGCGGCCCTGCTCTACGCGGTCGGCCTCGACCCCGACAAGTGCACGCTCTTCCTCCAGAGCCACGTCACCGGGCACGCGGAGGCGGCTTGGCTCCTCTCGGCCGTCACCGGGTTCGGGCAACTCGGCCGCATGACCCAGTTCAAGGAGAAGCGCGAGGAGAAGGACTTCGTCTCGGCGGGGCTCTTCACCTATCCGGTGCTGATGGCAGGCGACATCCTGCTCTACCAGACCGACATCGTCCCGGTCGGGGACGACCAGCGGCAGCACATCGAGCTCGCCCGCGACATCGCGGAGCGCTTCAACTCGCGCTTCGGCGAGACGTTCAAGGTGCCGCGCGGCGTATTCCCCGAGGTCGGTGCGCGGATCATGGACCTGCAGGAGCCGACGAAGAAGATGTCGACGACCGGCGGCACCCCCCAGGGGACGGTGCTCGTGCTCGACCCGCCCGACGTGATCCGCAAGAAGTTCAAGACGGCGGTCACAGACTCGGGCCGCGAGGTGCAGTACGCACCCGACGAGAAGCCCGGCGTGTCGAACCTGATCGAGATCCTCTCGGTCGCGTCCGGCACGGCGATCCCCGAAGTCGAGGCGTCCTACGACGGACGCGGCTACGGCGACCTGAAGGGCGACGTCGGCGAAGCGGTGGTCGAGCTGTTCCGGCCGATGCAGGAGCGCTACGCCGAGCTGCGCGCCGACGAGGTCGAGCTGCGGCGGCTGCTCAAGGTCGGCGCAGAGAAGGCGCGGGAGACATCGGCGCCGACGTTGGCCGACATGTACGAGCGCATGGGCTTCGTCCGCCCTTAAGATCGGCCCCACAGTCACTCCCGACCCAGGGGGATCTCGTTTGGGGACACGGAAAGCGACTGCGGCAGGTACGGCGCACCACTTTGTCACCGCTTTGCACGGGACCGCTCACCCCTGTGTCGGTATCGGCGGCGTAGCTTCGCCGCGGACCGTCAATCGATCAAGGGGGAACGATGAAGAGGGCCAGACGGGCGGTAGTCATCACCGTCCTCGCAGCAGCATGCTTCGTTGCGGCACTTATCTCCGGCGTTGCTTCGCACAGCGCCCCCGCAGCGAGCGCTGCGGGGCCGTGCCAGCTTGGCAACAAGGATGGCCAGATCAAGCACGTCATCTACCTGCAGTTCGACAACACCCACTACTCGCGCGACAACCAGAGCGTCGCGTCCGACCTCGAGCAGATGCCGCATCTCCTCAGCTTCCTCAAGGGGAACGGCACCCTCCTCACCAAGCACCACACGGTGCTCATCTCGCACACCGCAGGCGGGATTTTGTCGTCGCTGACCGGCCTCTACCCGGACCGGCACGGACAGGCAGTCTCGAATAGCTACGACTGGTTCCAGGGGAGCGGCGTTCCGACGTTCACCTCGTCGTTCAAGTACTGGACCGACACCGCGTCCGGCACGGCGAACCCGCTGCCGAACATGGTCGGTGACGGCGGCCAGACTGCTCCGGCTCCGTGGCAGACCTACACCGACGCCGGCTGCAACGTCGGCGCCGTCTCGACCGCGAACATCGTGCTCGAGAACAACTCGACCGCGTCCACCGGCGACATGACCCGGGTCTTCGGGACGGGCTCACCCGAGTGGAACGAAGCGAATGACCCGGCGACGAAGACCAAGGCGCTCGCCGACTTCGTGGGCATCGCGGTCCACTGCGCCCCGGGCAATGCCATCTGCGAGAGCAGCCCGAATGCGAAGCCGGACGACACGACGATCTATCCCGGCTCGGACAATGGGCACAAGGCGCTCTTCGGCGCCAAGTACGTCAACCCGGCGATCACCGGCGGTCAGCCGTGCGTGAAGGCGACCGACGGCTCGAACATCACCGATCCGGCCGGCAACTGCGGCTTCCCCGGCTTCGACGGGGCGCTCGCGAAGAACACGCTGGGCGAGGTCGCGCAGATGCAGGAGAACGGCGTGCCGGTGACGTTCGCCTACATCTCGGATGCGCACGACAACCACACGCTCTTCCGCGCCTCGGGCCCGGGCGAGGCCGACTACCAGGCGCAGTTGAAGGCCTACGACGACGCGTTCGCCGCGTTCTTCACGCGACTGGCGGCAAGTGGGATCGACAAGAGCAACACGCTCTTCGTCGTCACCGCCGACGAAGGCGATCACTTCGCGGGCGGAGTCGGAACGCCTGACCCGGCGAATCCGGGCGCGCTGACCTACACGCACGCGAACTGCGCTGTGTTGACCGCATGCCCGTCGAACCAGATCGGCGAGGTCAACGGCAACATCAAGGCACTCGCACCCGGCACGTACGACATCCACTTCGACGACGCTCCGACGTTCTACGTCAACGGGCAGCCGAACCGGACCGACTCGGCACTCCGCGCACTGGAGCGCACGGTCGGAAGCGCTACGGCACAGGATCCGTACATCTCGAACGGCGCGACCGTGCCGATCGCCGAGCGGCTTGCGGATGTCGTCGAGGAAAAGACGCTGCACATGGTGACCGCGGATCCCAAGCGGACACCGAGCTTCACGATGTTCGGCAACCCGGACTTCTTCTGGCAGGCCTCGACGCCGTCATGCGGCGCGACGATCTGCGTGAACCCGGGCTTCGCGTGGAACCACGGTGACGTCCAGCAGGAGATCGGGACGACCTGGCTCGGAGTCGTCGGCCCAGGTGTCGCCAAGCGCGGCATCGACACGAAGACGTGGTCCGACCACCCGGACATCAGGCCGACGATCAACGCGCTGATTGGCCTGAGCGACAACTACCAGGACGACGGACGCGTGATCACGGAGCTGTTCGACGAGCGTGCGCTCGGCAAGGGGCTCCATGACGACTCGGTCACGAAGCTCGGCGCGTCCTACAAGCAGGTGAACGCACCGTTCGGCGCGTTTGCACTGGACACGCTCACGGCGTCGACCGCGGCGCTGAAGACAACCGACGAGCTGAAGTACGACGCGATTGAGACCCAGATCGCGAATCTGACGACCGAACGCGACCAGCTCGCGGGCAACATCCGGACCGCGCTGAACGACGCGGCGTCGGGCAACGGGAAGATCGACGGCGATCAGGCGAAGACGTGGATCACGCAGGCGCAGAGCCTGCTCGACCGCGCCCACGCCCTCGCGGCGGCGAATCCCGCGTAACGGTACGAAGACGCTCAACTTCGGAGGGCTCGAGCTCGCGCCATTGGCCGGGCTCGAGCCCTCCGAGCGTCAATCCCGCGTACCGGCTGCGGTGCAGGCTGCGCACGGGATGGCCGACGGCGTCGAGCATCCGCTTCACCTGGCGGTTGCGGCCCTCGTGGATCGTCAGCTCGAGCGCGTGCGGGCCGAGACGTCGCACGTGCGCCGGAGCCGTGACGCCGTCGTCGAGCTCGACGCCGTCGCGAAGTCGCTGGAGTACGTCCTCGCCGGGATTGCCGCCGATCTCGGCGACGTAGACCTTCTCGACCTTGTACTTCGGGTGGGCGAGGCGGTGCGCGAGCTCGCCGTCGTTCGTGAGGAGCAGCGCGCCGGTCGTGTCGGCGTCGAGGCGGCCGACGGGCACGACGCGCGTGCCGCTCGGCACGAGGTCGACGACCGTCGGGCGTCCCTGCGGATCGCGCGCGGTCGAGATGACGCCTGCGGGCTTGTGGAGCAGCAGGTGCGCGAGGCGCTGCTTGCCGACCTCGCGGCCGTCGACCTCGACGCGGTCGGTCGCTTCGACGAAGGTGTTGAGCTGGCCGGGCTCGCCGTTGACGAGCACACGACCCGCCTTGATCAGGT
>DATBDB010000128.1:0-6135 GCA_036270155.1 Gaiellaceae bacterium | reverse complement strand
CATCTATCACCGTCCGCAGTTCGCCAACGTCTACACAGCGAACGCCCTAGACACCCTCACGCACGAGATGATTCACGCCCTTGGAGTTAGGGTCGAGGCGCAGACCGAGTGCTATGCGATGCAGTTGAGCTTTGTAACGGGGATCAGTATGGGCCTGCCAGCTCTCTACGCCGAGAACCTAGACAGACTCTCGCTCCGCAACTACTTCACCCATCCACCGTCATACGTCGATACGGGCCGCTGCCGTGAGGGCGGTCAATGGGATCTAACCCCGACCCGTGACGGACTGCCTTGGCACATGCCCGCTGTTTAACCATGTCGTCGCGCACGCGGCCAAGACTGAGTGGGCGCACCTGGGATCGAACCAGGGACCTCTCGCGTGTGAAGCGAGCGCTCTCCCGCTGAGCTATGCGCCCGGAAGAGGCGTGAACCGTAGCACCCGGGCGCCCGCGATACTGCACGCGAATGCGGGGTCTTCCGATGTTCGCGGGCCTTGTCGTTGCGCTGCTCGTGCTCCTTGCTGTGGGGAACCACGGCGGCCGGGCGCACGCGGCCGCGGCGCCCGCCTGTGCGCCGCGCCTTGCGACGGCGGCGTACACGTCGTTTGTCCAGCAAGCGGTGTCGTCCGGGCGCGATCGCTGGGGTGAGGCGTTGCTCCGCAGGCCCGGCGGTCCGACGTACGCCGCTGCACGGAGCTTTCTGACGCCGCTCACCCAGGCGATGCAGTGGGAGGGGCGGCCTCTGACCGCGAGCGGCTCTTATTACCTGCCGCTGTCCTTCCCGTTCACGCCGTACGGCTCAACGGTGTTCGCGCTGCACGTGGCAGACGGGAGCGAGATCATCACGCGGCGCGTGGGCGGGCCGTCGCTTTCGGTCTACGTCGGCTCGGGTAGCGAACGGTACGGATCGTGCGCTGCGCGGCTGCAGGCGCCGCACTTGGCCCAGGGATACCTCCCCGTCCTCCAGACCGCGTACGCCGACGCCGCCGGCGTGCGCTACCGGCAAGAGTCGTTCGTCGGCCGCGCCTACGGCACGTACGGCGCGCGCTCGGTGATCAGCTTCGTGCGCCTGGTCGTCGATGCCAGCCAGGCGCAGCGCCCGGTGACGGTGCGGCTCGTCCCGTGGAAGCGCCTGACGCACACGGCCCCCGATCGCTTTGCGGCCGTCGGCCAGACACGGTTGATCGCAAGCACCGGCGCGGAGTTCGTCGGCGGCGTCGTGCGCTACCGCGTCCCCGCGGGGGAGAAGCAGACGATCTACGTGCAGTGGCTGAACGCGCCGTCGGACGCGCGCTACCTCCACGCCACTGCCGCGGCGTATGACACCGCCCGCGCGGCGGTCGTCGCGTTCTGGCAGAAGCGACTCGACGCCGGCGCGACGTTCGACGTTCCAGAGCCGGCTGTGCAGCTCGCCGAGCGAGGCATCCTCACGCAGCTCGTCTCGTTCGGCTGGCGGTACAGCATCGGCAATTCCTACGAGGAGCTCTCGTACGCCGAGTCGCTCGACGCGGCGGAGGTGGCGGCGGAGTACGGCTACTCCGACGTCTCGAAGCAGATCATCGAGTTCTCGCTCGACCGGATGCGGCTCCGGCCGTCGCGCTTCACCGGGTTCCGGGGGTCGCGGATCCTGTCGGCGGCGGCGACCTACTACCGCCTCACGCGGGATCGCAGCTTTCTGCGTGTGGAGACCGCCGCCCTCGACGGGCTCGTACGCCGCATCGCCGCGCGCCAGGTGCGCACCGGCCCCGCGCGCGGCCGCCTCGTGAAGGAGCCGCTCTCGACCGACCTCGAGGACCATTTCGTCGACAGCGTTCCCGGGCAGATCACCGCCGTGCAGGCGCTGCTCGCGATCAGCCGCGTCTGGAGCTCCACCGGCTATCCCGCGCAGGCCGCTCGAGCGCGGACGCTCGCGCAGGGGATCGACCATGCCCTGCGGCCCGCGGTCGCACGCGCGTCGACGCGTCTTCCCAACGGGTCGCTCTTCGTTCCCGCCGCGCTCGACGGATCGCTCAAGCCGTTCGCCGGGCTGACAGCCTCCCGCGAGGGCTCGTACTGGAACCTCGTCATGCCGTACGCGTTCGCGTCGGGCTGGTTTCCCGCGCACTCGCCGGCAGCACGCGGGATCGTCAGCTACCTCCTCGGCCACGGCGCACGGATGCTCGGCGTGCCGCGCACGTACGCGCGAACGGTCTACGGCGCCGCTGCGGGCGCGGGTCTCGCGCAGGTCTACGGACTGAGCACGTCACGGCTCCTCGCGGACAACGATCATCCCGACCAGCTCGTCCTCGGCCTCTATGGGATGCTCGCCGTCGGCATGACCGCGGGCACGTATGTCTCGGGCGAAGCGGTCTCCGTGCTGCCGGTGAAGGGCGCCTACAACCGGACGATGTTCATGCCGCCGAACTCCGGCGCCAACGCCTCGTACCTCGAGACGGTGCGTCAGTTGCTGATCCACGAGCGGCGTGGGCCGCGCGGCGCGCCAGCGGGACTCGATCTCGCATTCGCGACGCCGCGCGCCTGGCTCGCCGACGGTCAGAGCATCCAGGTGCGCGGCGCGCCGACGAGCTTCGGGAAGGTGTCGTACTCGCTCGAACGGAGCGGCTCGGTGATCACGGCCGGCCTGGTGATCCCGGCGCACGCGCATGCGCGCCTGCGCCTTCGCGTGCCGGCGGGCGAGCGCGTCGCGCGCGTCGTGGCGGGCGGCGCCGTCCTCACCGTCGACCGTGCGGGGACGGTCGACCTCGGCGATCGTCACGGTTCAGTCGAGCTGCGCGCGACGATCGAGAAGTAAGACCGCGGCACCGGTGAGGGATCCTTAGGGCTGCTTCCTCCCGGATCTGACCCGGTTCGGAACCTCACCGCGCCGCGGGCAGCGAGATTGTACCGCGGTTACTTGCCAGTAGCCTTGGCCGAGTCGATGCAGCGCTTGATCGCGTTGAGCTCGGCCTTCGAGATCTTCGCGGGCGGCGCGCCGGCGTAGATGGACGGGTTCCCCTTGAAGTCGATCACGCCGTTCTCGACGAGCGACGTCGTCTTCGGGCTCTTCTTCGCAAACGCGGCCGCCGCGGCGGCGTTGGTCTTGTAGAAGGTGAGGGTGAAGCTCACGCCCGCCGGCGACTGGCCGTCGAGCACGGTCTGGCTCGGCTGCACCAGGAAGTTCTCCTGGTCGTTCAGGCAGTTGCCGACCGAGATCCCGTTGACCCCGCCCCCGCCGGTTGGCTCGCCCGATGGGCTGCCCGACGAGCTGCTTCCACCACCGCTACCGCCGCACCCGGCGACGACGGCCATGAGTGCGGCCAGGATGAGGATGGGGGAGCTGAGCTTCTTCACGGGTTGGGGCCCTTTCTGGAAATGGTGTGCGAGGTTAGCTCATGCAAGGACTTGCACAAAATCCGTCTTATCCCCACAATGGACCTCGATACCGACGACGGAGAGAGGTGGTGCACCGATGAGACAGCTCGAGCTTGACCGCGTTTCCTGCGCCCCCGCCCGTCGCAGCCTTTCCTAGCGCTGTAGTGACGGGCCGGGTGCCCGTTCACAGTTCACACGCGCAAAGGAGCTTTGCTTGACTCTTCCGGTTACGGAATCGTTGCTTTACCGGCTTGGCTGGGACGACGGCTGGGAAGCCGCGTTCGCAGGTCACCGCGCCGCCGGCCTCGTGCCTGCCCGCGTCGCGATCCAGCACAGAGGCGCCTACGACCTCATGCACGAGCAGGGCGAGCAGCGCGCGAGCGCGGCGAACCGCCTCGTGCGCGAGGAGGGCCTGCCGGCCGTCGGCGACTGGGTCGGCCTCGATCTGACCTCGAACCTGGTCGAGGCGCTGCTCCCTCGCCGCACCTCGATCTCCCGCAAGGCGACTCTGAATGTCACCGAGGAGCAGATCCTCGCTGCGAACATCGACGTGTCGTTCCTCGTCCAGGCGCTCCCGCTCGACTTCAACCCGCGCCGTCTCGAGCGCTACCTCGCGATGGCGTGGGAGAGCGGGGCGCAGCCGGTCGTGCTGCTGACGAAGATCGATCTCGTCGACGATGTGCAGCCGTTCCTCGCGCAGGTCGAGGAGGTCACGCTCGGTTCGGTGCCGGTCCACGCGGTCTCCGCGCGGACGGGGGAGGGCATCGACGAGTTGCGCGCCTGGCTCCAGCCGAACCGCACCGCGGTGCTGCTCGGTTCGTCGGGCGTCGGCAAGTCGACGATCGTCAACTCGCTCGTCGGCGAGGAGTTGCTCGCCACGCAGGAGGTGCGCGAGGACGACCAGATGGGCCGGCACACGACGACCCATCGCGAGCTGATCCTCGTGCCGACCGGAGGCGTCGTCCTCGACACGCCGGGGATCCGCGAGCTGCAGCTCTGGGACGCCGACCTCGAGCAGACGTTCGGCGACATCGAGGAGATCGCCCGGCGCTGCCGGTTCAGCGATTGCAACCACGACCAGGAGCCCGGCTGCGCGATTCGCGAGGCGCTGGCCGAGGGGGTGCTGTCGCACGAGCGCTGGCAGAGCTACCAAAAGCTGCTGCGGGAGATGGAGGCGATCGAGGCCCGCCGCAACCACCTACTGCGACAGGAACGTCTCCGCGAATACAAGATTCGGGCACGCGCGAACCGGCCGAAGAAGAAACGCTGAACACGCCCCGCGTCCGGAAGGACGCGGTCGACTTCGTACTGGCTGATCCCGAGCACCGCTTCGATGAGGTGGTGCTCGGGCACGAGGTCGCTCGGCCACGCCCCGGCCCACCGTTCGAGTGGCGCGAGGGGGCGTGGCGGCTCACCTTCGCGCGCCCGGAGGTCGACCGGCTGGAGTACCTGCTCGGCGTCGACGGCTCGTTCGTGCCCGACCCCGGAAACCCGTTGCGCGCGCCCGGCCCGTTCGGCGACAAGTCGGTCGTCGAGTGGCCGGAGTACCGGGCGCCGGCCTGGCTCGACTCGATCGCCGATCCCGGGCCGGTCGAGGAGGTCGAGCTCCGCTGCCGCAGGCTGGTGGCGCGCGTCCGCGTGCTCCTCTATTCGACCCCCGAGCCGCCGGGGGCGGACGCGCCGCTGATCGTCGCGCACGACGGGCCCGAGTACGCCGAGTACGCCGGCCTGACGCGGTTCCTCGATGCGATGAGCTGGGAAGAGCGAATCCCACCCTTGCGCGCAGCATTGATCCAGCCGGTCGATCGGGACGAGACGTACTCGACGTCCGCGCTGTACTCCGGCGCGCTCGTGCGCGAGCTGCTGCCGCAGATCGCGAGGCGCGCGCCGCACGGCAAGCGGATCGGGATGGGCGCGAGCCTCGGCGCGCTCGCGATGCTGCACGCGCACGTGCGCCACCCGAAGTCGTTCGACGGGCTGCTCCTGCAGTCGGGCAGCTTTTTCCGCCAGCGCTACGACAAGCAGGAGTCGGGCTTCGAGCGCTACCGGCGGATCACGCGCTTCGTCGGCTCGGTGCTGCGCGAGGCCGATGTCGAGCGGACGATCCCGGTCGCGATCACCTGCGGCACCGGCGAGGAGAACCGCGCGAACAACGAGCGCCTGGCGGCGGCGCTGACCGAGCAGGGCTATCCCGCCTGGCTGGCCGAGGTGCGCGACGGGCACACGTGGACCGCCTGGCGCGACTCGTTCGACCCGCATCTGCCCGCGCTGATCGAGGCCGTGTCGTGAACCGGCGCACGATCGAGATCGACGGCGGCACCGTCCTCGCTTATGGCCACTACGGCTGTCCGATCGTCGCGTTCCCGGCCGAGAACGGCGAGGCGCTCGACTGGGAGTCGCAGGGGATGGTCGACGCGATCGGCGAGCTGCTCGCCGGCGGCAAGGTGAAGCTCTATTGCGTCCCGTCGTTCGATCGCGAGAGCTGGACGCGGAACGACCTGCCGCTCGAGGAGCGCGCACGGAGGCACGGCCACTACGAGTGGTGGGTGCTGACCCGGCTCGTGCCGTTCATCCAGGTCGATGCGCACAGCGGGGAGCTGATCGCGATCGGCACGTCCTTCGGCGCCTACCACGCCGCGAATTTCTGCCTCAAGCGGGCCGACCTCTTCCCGGTCGCGATCGGGATGAGCGGCGTGTACGACGTCTCGGTTCAAGGAGAAGGCGAGCGCGGTGACGCCGTCTACTTCAACAACCCGATGGACTACGTCGCGAACCTCGCCGGCGA
>DATBDB010000127.1:0-18804 GCA_036270155.1 Gaiellaceae bacterium | reverse complement strand
CCACGACGATCCACTGACCGTGTGCGCGAGCACCCCGTCGCGCGTGCCCGCCATCGCGTGCATCCCGACGAACAGCGCCGCGTCGACGCCGCCCTCGAGGAACTCGGTGTACTCCGTCCATTCGTTCTGCACGACGAACTCGCAGTCGGGATCGAGCTCCTCGGGGATCAGCGAGTTGAACGTCCACCCTTCGCCGGCGCCGTGGCAGTCCATGACGACGATCTCGGTTGCGCCCGCCGCCTTCGCACCGCGCACGGCCGCGTTGATCTCGCCCGTGTAGAGCCGGCGCCCCTCCTCGTACATCGCGTGGCCGCCGGTCACCTGCTGCCACTTGACGATGCCCGCAACTCCCTCCATGTCCGACACGATGAAGACCTTCATTGCGCCAAGGTTATTGCGCCGACGGCCTCGCCGAGGCTGTTCGTGACCGGCGTCTCCGCGAGCTCGTCGATCCCGAGCACGAGCGCGAGCGCCGGCCCGATCGCGCGAAAGGCGCCGTCCTCGGCCTTGAGCGCGAGACCGCGGCCGTCCGCATGCGCGGCGCAGAAGAGCCCCTCGGCGCCGACCTTCGCGATCCAGCCGTCACGCAGGCGCATCAGATCGGTGTCGACGGAGCCACTTTCTCCGCCGACGAGCTCGGGGCGGGCGCGCATCGCGTCACGGATCCGCTGCGGCGTGCTCGTCAGCAGCGCAGCGGCGCCGGCGAGGGTCGTCGAGAACGTCGGGACGCCGCAGCCGTCGACGGCGATGTGGTCGCCGCCGAGCAGCTCCGCGACCCGCTGTTGCAGCGGGTGCGCGGGATCGCGGTAGGGGTGCAGGGGCCAGCCGTGTGCACGGCACGCGGCGAGCATCCCGGCGTGCTTGCCGGAGCAGTTGTGCCCGAGCTTCCCGTCCGGCCGTCCGTCCTGGAGGCCGTTCTCGAGCTCATCGGCTGTCGCGCCGGCACGCGCCAGGACTTTCCGCACCGCTGCCAGCTGCGCGGGCTCCGCCCGATGGGACGCGCAGGCGATCGCGATCTCGTCGTCGTCCAGGTCGTCGTAGCCATCGACGAACGGAATCGCCTGGATCGGCTTCGACGAGGAGCGTAAGAAGAAGGTCAGGTCCGGGTCGCCCCAGACCTCGCCGTCGGTCGTCGCCGCGTGAACCCGGTGCACCGCCTCGACGACGTCCCCGCGGCGCACGGTTACCCTGATCACGTCCACGGAAGCAGGAGCTTACGTTGCCCGAGTTGCCCGAGGTCGAAGCGTGGCGCCGCCAGCTCGACCCGCTCGTCAAGAAGTTCCCGATCGAGAAGGCCGGGCCGGCCCACATCGCCACGCTCAAGACGTTCGACCCGCCGATGTCGGCACTCGACGGCGAGGGCTTCAAGGGCGTCGGGCGCCGCGCTAAGCGGTTCCTCCTCCCGACCGACGACGACGAGCTCGTCGTGATGGTGCACCTGATGAGCGCCGGCCGGCTCAAGTACATACCGCCGAACGGGAAGGGCGCGAAGACGCCGATGTTCTGCGTCCGCTTCACCGACGGCGGCGAGCTGCAGCTGACCGAGGCCGGCTCGAAGAAGCGCGCCGGCGTGTGGCTGCTGCGACCGGATGCACTCGAGGCAGAGCTCGCGCATCTCGGGCCGGAGGCCGACCAGTTGACGCTGGAAGACGTCGCGCGGATCCTCGCGTCGGACTCGCGGCGCCTCCACTCGCTGCTCCGCGACCAGCGGCTGATCGCCGGGATCGGCCGCGCCTGGGCGAACGAGATCCTCTGGGCGGCGCAGCTGTCGCCGTACCAGCTCTCGACGCAGGTCGACGCCGACGAGGCCGAGCGCCTGGCGACCGCGATCCACGACGAGCTCGCCCGCGGCCTCGAGCTCCGGCTTGCGGGAGCAAACGACGCCAAGACCTACCGCGTGCACAACAAGCTCGGAGCGCCATGCGAGCGCTGCGGCACCCCGCTCGCGCGGGTCGATTTTGAGGAGCACACGATCTATTACTGCCCCACCTGTCAGACCGGCGGCCGCACGCTCAAGGACCGTCGGTTGTCTCGGCTGCTCAAGTGACGGCCACCAGAGCTCGCTCGGCACCGGTGCTCATTGGCGCCCTGGCACTGGCCGGCTGCGGCGGCCACAACGTGAGCGCCCAGGCTCGCGCCAACACGGCGCTGCTCGACCGGGCTCCTGTCTACCCGGGCGCGACTGCGCCGAAGACGACACCGGGCGACGCGTTCGCCGCGCGTGACTGGTCGCTGCCGCGCGTCACGCGCGCGACGAACGTGATCGACTGGTACGTCGCGAGCTTGCAGGCGCGAGGCTGGAAGGTAACCGGCAAGAGCTTCAACACGATCCGGGCGACGCACGGGCAGTCCTCACTCTCGGTCGGCGTTCGCGCGCAGACGCTCGAGGTGATCGCGGCGGGATGAGGGTCGAACGCGTCACCGAAGCCGATCAAATGCTGGCGGATGCCATGGCCCGGCTCGTGCCCCAGCTCTCTCCGCACCGGAAACCCCCAGGGATCGCGGAGCTCGTGGAGCTCGTCGCCGCGCCGGAAGCGAACCTGATCGTCGCCCGTGACGGCGCTGACGTGCTCGGGATGCTCACGCTGATCGTCTACCGCGTTCCCACCGGTCTCAGGGCCTGGATCCACGACGTGGTCGTGGACGAGGCGGCCCGGGGCCGCGGCGTCGGGAAAGCACTCACCGCCGAGGCGCTGCGCCTGGCGAAGGAGGCGGGCGCGATCTCGGTCGAGCTGACGACGTGCCAGGAGCGGGAAGCGGCGAACCGCCTCTACCGGCGCCTCGGCTTCGAGCAGCGCGAGACGAACGTGTACGTCTGGCGCCCTTAGCTGCGGGCGGCGCGTGGGCGGCGTCTCATACCAAGATGAACCTGATTCGCGGGGTTTGCGAACCAGGTTCACGAGTTTCAGTACTCGGGGCGCAGGGTCGAAACTCATGAATCTGGTTCGGCTGAAACCGAATCAGGTTCGACCCCAGAACTGAACCCGGTTCGGGTCAGGTCGTCCTGCCCACCCTCTAGTGTGCTCGCGTGATCAGAACCCAGCCACACGCCGGCGGTTGGCTCGAGGTCGTCTGCGGGCCGATGTTCTGCGGCAAGAGCGAAGAGCTCATCCGCCGCCTGCGCCGCGCGGAGATCGCGGGCCAGCGAGCGCTGGTCGTGAAGCCGCTGATCGACGACCGCTACGACGTCGGGCACGTCGTTTCCCATGCGGGCGCGAAGATGCGCGCGGTCACCGCGACGTCGAGCGACGAAGTGCGCCGGCTCGCGAAGGGCTATGACGCGATCGGTATCGACGAGGTGCAGTTCTTCGACCTCGGCATCACCGATGCGATCGGCGCGCTGATCGAGGACGGGGCACGGGTCGTTGCGGCCGGGCTCGCCCAGGACTTCCGCGGACTGCCGTTCGGCGCGATGCCGACGCTCCTCTGCGTGGCGGAGTTCGTCGACAAGCTCGAGGCCGTCTGCCACCGCTGCGGCGGGCCGGCGACGATGACGCAACGGCTGGTCGACGGCGAGCCGGCCCCGTTCGGCGGCGAGACGATCCAGGTCGGCGCCCTCGACTCGTACGAGGCGCGCTGCCGGGCCTGCTTCCAGCCCGGCGTCGACGCGGCCCGCCTGTCCCACACGGCGTAGAGGCTTGTTGTGGAATTGGGTGCTCGCGGGGATGGCTCAGACCAAGCAGGTCGTTCGGGTCGGGCGCAGGGCATAGCAATGTCTACGTTCAAGCCCGACCCGGGCGAGATGCGCCGCGTCTGGGCCACCAGCCGGGGGTGCCCGAACACGTCAAGCCTCTGTGGGCGACGGGAACGTCGGCCGATACCCTGGGCCGGACATCTCTCTTGACCGAAAGGCATTCAACGACATGCACAAGCGCCTCCTCCTGCTGCTGACGACGGTTGCGGCTCTCGCCGCGGTTGCCGTGAGCGCCTCCGTCGCCGCGACTCCCACCGCTTCGGTTGCGGCGGCCGCCTCGTGCGCGACCGTGACCAACGGCCAGCTCACGGTCGGCACGGATAACCCGGCGTACCCCCCGTGGTTCGGCGGCGGATCGAAGAGCTCCTGGAAGATCAACGATCCGTCCACCGGCAAGGGATACGAGTCGGCGGTCACCTACGCGATCGCGAAGCAGCTCGGCTACTCCAAGGCGAACGTGAAGTGGACGTACGTGCCGTTCAACAAGGCGTTCGCGCCGGGCCCGAAGGCGTTCGACTTCGACATCAACCAGATCTCGATCACCCCGGCCCGCGCGAAGGTCGTCTCGTTCAGCTCGTCGTACTACGACGTGAACCAGGCGATCGTCGTCAACAATGGCACGAAGATCGCGTCGGTCCGCAGCATCAAGGGCCTGCAGTCGTTCAAGCTCGGCGCCCAGCTCGGCACGACGAGCTACACGTACATCAAGAACCGCATCAAGCCATCGCAGCAGCCGGCCGTCTTCAACTCGAACGCGGCCGCCGTGCTCGCATTGAAGAACAAGCAGATCGACGGGCTGATGGTCGACCTGCCGACCGCGTTCTACGTGACCGCCGTGCAGGTGCCGAACAGCAAGATCCTCGGCCAGTTCGAGAACAAGGGCGGCGCGACCGACCGCTTCGGTGTCGTGCTCGCGAAGGGCAACCCGCTCACCGGGTGCGTCAACAAGGCCATCTCGTCGCTCAAGGCGAACGGGACGCTCAAGCGGCTCCAGCAGCTGTGGCTGGCGAAGGCGACCGGCGCGCCGGTCTTGAAGTAGAGCGGCGCTCGCGCCTGCTCGATGGACTGCGCTCCGGCGGCGAAAGCCGCCGGAGCGTTGCCATCGCCCTCGCGAGCACCGTCGTCTTCTTCGCGATCATCGTCTTTGCCGTCACGCACGCCCCGGGCTGGCCGGCTGTCCGCAGTCAGTTCTTCAACTGGCACGAGTTCAAGTCGACCTTTCCGGAGATCGCGCGCGCGTTCCGGCTGAACATCAAGATCTTCTGCATCGCGGAGGCGTTCATTCTCGTCTTCGCGCTCTTCGTGGCGGTCCTCCGCAGCCTGCCAGGCCCGGTGTTCTTCCCGCTGCGCGTGCTCGCGATCATCTATGCCGATCTCTTCCGCGGCATCCCGACGATCCTCGTGATCGCGATGCTCGGCTTCGGCGCCCCCGCACTCGGCCTGAGCTACGTGCCGAAGTCGGTGATCTTCTGGGGGATCGTCTCGCTCGTGCTGATCTACAGCGCATACGTGTCGGAGGTCTACCGCGCCGGGATCGAGTCGATTCATCCGAGCCAGGAGGCGGCCGCGCGCTCGCTCGGGCTGTCGCGCGCGCAGACGCTACGGCGGGTGATCCTGCCTCAGGCCGTGCGCCGTGTGATTCCGCCGCTCCTCAACGACTTCATCGGCTTGCAGAAGGACACGGCGCTCGTCGGCACGCTGGGCGCAGTCGAGGCTTTTCAGCAGTCGCAGATCGACACCAACGCCACGTTCAATTTCACCGCGTATCTCTGCGCCGCAGCGTTGTTCGTCGCGATTACGATCCCGCTGGCGCGGTTCACCGACTGGCTGATTGCGCGCGACCGACGGCAGCGCCAGGCCGGAGGAGCGACGCTGTGAGCGACACCCTCGTCGTCGAGCAGGTCTCGAAGTCGTTCGGCCGGCACGAAGTGCTCCGGGGCATCGACCTGACGGTCGCCGAGCACGAGGTCGTTGCGCTGATCGGCGCGTCCGGGTCGGGCAAGTCGACGCTGCTGCGCTGCATCAACCTCCTCGAGCCGGTCAACGCCGGACGCATCGTCCTGAGCGGCGAGGAGATCACGCGCGCCCGCCACGTGAACGAGGTGCGGCGCCGCATCGGGATCGTCTTCCAGTCCTACAACCTCTTTCCGCACATGAGCGTGCTCCGCAACGTGACCCTCGCGCCGCGTGACGTTCTGGGGCTGTCGAAGCGCGACGCCGACGTGCGCGCGACCGCGCTGCTCGACCGGTTCGGCCTGGCCGCCAAACGCAACGAGTATCCCGACCGGCTGTCGGGCGGGCAGCAGCAACGCGTCGCGATCGTGCGCGCGCTCGCGATGCAGCCGGAGCTGATGCTCTTCGACGAGGTGACGAGCGCGCTCGATCCGGAGCTCGTCGCCGAGGTGCTCGAGGTGATCCGCGAGCTGGCTGCCGGCGGGATGACGATGATCATCGCGACGCACGAGATGTCGTTCGCGCGCGACATGGCCGACCGCGTCTGCTTCCTCGACGCGGGCACGATCCTCGAGGACGGCCCTCCGGAGGTGATCTTCACGTCGCCGCGGGAAGAGCGAACCCAGCAGTTCCTGCAGCGCATCATCGAGGCCAAACGGCTGTGAGCACTACCACCCTGCCCTACGCCTGGTACACGGACGAGGAGCTCCTGCGACGCGAGCGCTCGCTGATCTTCGCGCGCAGCTGGCAGTACGTCGGCCGCACGGCGCAGGTGGAGCAGCCGGGTTCGTTCCTCGCGACCGACGCGGGCGGCGTCCCGATTGTCGTCACCCGCGACGATGACGGCGAGCTGCGCGCGTTCCTGAACGTCTGCCGTCACCGCGGCGCCGTGCTCACCGAGGGCTGCGGCGAGCGCAGCACGCTCCAGTGCCACTACCACGCCTGGACGTACGACCTCGACGGCTCGTTGCGCAACGCGCCGCGCTCCGACCGCGAGCCCGGCTTCAACAGGAACGAGCTGTCGCTGGTCAGAGCGAGCGTCGGCACGTGGGGGCCATTCCTGTTCGTGAACCCGGACCCGGACGCGGTCCCGCTCGCAGAGCACCTGGGCGACCTGCCCGAGCTCCTCGCGCGCGACATCGACGTCGACGGGCTCGTCTTCCACTCGCGCGTCGAATTCGGTGCGAATGCGAACTGGAAGATCGTGGTCGAGAACTTCCTCGAGTGCTACCACTGCGCGACCGCGCATCCCGCGTTCAGCGACGAGGTCGATGTGCATCCCGACCGCTACCTGCTCGAGGCGCACCCCACGTTCAACGCGCAGTTCTGCCGCGCCAAGGCGACGGGAGACCAGGGGCAGTTCCACCTTCTCTACCCGAACACGGGCCTCAACGTCTTCCCCGGCCCGGCCAACCTCTCGATCGGGCCGATCGTCCCCGCCGGCTCGGGACGCACCGAGCGCTACCTCGACTACTTCTTCGCATCGGACGTCGACGAGGAGTGGCTACGCGAGTTCTTCGCGTTCGACGACCAGGTCGGCAAGGAAGACACGCTCCTCGTCGAGTCCGTGCAGCGCGGTGTGGCGTCCGGGCTCGTCGACCACGGCCGGCTCCTGCTGAACGCCGAACCGCTCCTCGCGGCGTTCCAGCGCTGGGTCGCCGAGCGCCTGGACGCCTAAAGATCTAGAGGCGGACGCGCAACGTCTCGCCGTCGAGCTCGAGCGAGCCGCCGAGCTCCTCGATCACGGCGCGCGCGACGAGCGAGCCGAGGTCGCGAATCGACTCGCCGGTCACAACCGGGCCGGCGTCCGCGGTGATCGGCGTGAGCTCGAGCTCGCGTCCGCGCACACGCCAGGTCACCTGCTCGGCCGGGCCGTAGCGCGCCGCCGCGACGGCAAGTGACCGGAGCGCGCGCGAGACCGACTCCGAATCGGTCTCGATCGCTTCTCCTTGCCCCTCGGTGACCACGCGCTCGTCGTCCGATGTTGCGAGCTCGAGGGTGTCGGCCTCACGCAGCGCAGGCTCCCAGCGCCCGCCTTCGATCCGCGCTGCGACCCCGACCTCGTCGAGCAGCTCCGTCATCTGCTCGGAGGCCTCTTCGATCATTCCGAGGAACCGCATGGTGCGCTCGTCGAGGTCTCCGGCCCGTGTGAGCGTCCTCGCAAAGCCATAGATGGTCGCGAGCGGGGTGCGCAGGTCATGGCATGCGAGTGAGACCACGCGGGGGAATCGGGCTTCTGCCATCGTCGCGCTACGGTTCTACCTGATGGCGGAGACGAGTAACAGCCCGATCGCCGATATGCAGGCATCTGCGCCCGAGATCCAACTCGGATTGACGCGGGCCGGCGTGACCGGCATGCAGAAGGCGATCCGGATCCGGCACGAGGGCCACGAAAAGACCTTCGCGGCCGAGATCTCGTGCACGGTCGACCTCGACCCGAAGCAAAAGGGTGTCCACATGTCCCGGTTCCCCGAGCTTTTTGGCGAGGCGATCGACCAAGTGGTGATCGGTGAGGCATTCCTCGTCGAGACGCTTGCAGAGCACATCGCGCGCCATATCGTCGAGCGCCAGCGCGCGTTGCGCGCCGAGGTCCGGATCGAAGCGCAGTACCCGCTCGAGCGCCGCACGCCCGTCACCAACCTGCCGACCCAGGAGATCGCGACGCTGATCGGCATCGCCGCCGCCTCACCGAATGGCGTCCGCCGCGTCGTTGGCGTCGAGGCCTGGGGCATCAACGCCTGCCCGTGTGCGCAGGGCCTCGTTCGCGGGGCGGCGTCGGAGCGCCTGCTCGAGGCAGGCTTCGGCGAGGACGACATCGACCGCATCCTGGAGCTCGTCCCGCTCGCGACGCACAACCAGCGCGGCAAAGGGACGCTCCTCGTCGGCACGAACGCCGAGATCAACGCCGAGCATCTCGTCGAGATCGTCGAGCAGTCGATGAGCTCGCCCGTCTACGAGTTGCTGAAGCGTCCCGACGAGCTGTTCGTCGTCGAACATGCGCACCTGCAGCCGCGGTTCGTCGAGGACTCCGTCCGCTTCGCGCTGAAGGCAGTGACCGACCGGTACCCCTCGCTCGCCGACGACGACTTCGTCTTCTCACGGCAGCTGAACCTCGAGACGATCCACCGCCACGACGTGCTCGCCGAGCGCACCGGCACGATCGGCGAATTGCGCAAGGAGCTCGCAGGGACGGTCGCTTCGAGCCACACCGACATGCGCGAGTGGTTCCTCCGGCCGTTGTAGGCCGGTCCGTCGTTCTTACTTGCGGCGGAACGTCGCGCGGATGACGAGCGGTGCCTCGGTCGACGGGCGGCACACCAGCCTCGTGCCCTTGCACCCGCCGGTCCAGCCTGTGAATCTCCACCCCTTCGCCGCAGCTGCCTGCAGCTTGAGAGGATCGCCGGCCGGATACACCGTCTTGCACGCGGGCGAGCAGCGCACGACGCCGCGCCCGGAGACCATCACCTTTACCCGGATATTCAGAAGCCCGAAGACCGCCGTTACCGACTGGGCCTGACTCAGGGCGACGGAGCACGTGTTGGCGCCGGTGCAGGCTCCGCCCCAGCGAACGAAGCGCATGCCGTTCCCGGGCACGGCGCCGAGTACGACCGTCGAGCCCCCGTCCCACTGTGTCGTGCAGGTGGCGGTGCAATCAACTCCCGGGATGAAGCTGCCGACCCGGCCGGCGCCGACCAAGGCGACAGAGAGCGGCACCTGCGGCACATTGAGATGCCGCAACCAGAGCGAGTCCTGAATGTCGTCCCACGATCCGCTGTGCCCGTAATAGTCGTCGTGGTTCACGTCGAGTACCTGTTGCTGCAGCGGACGGCCGTCCGTGTACGGCGACAGCAGATCGACGTACGGCGCGTCGCACGGGTGGCCGGCGTCGCCTGGGCACGCGTGCGGAGCGCCCGCGGGCAGCGCGCCCAAGGCATGGACGAGCTCGTGCGCGCCGATCCCGTCGTTCGGGACGCCCGGGCATCCCTGAAGCCACATGATCGAGTAGGCCGGCCCGGTCGAGAAGTCGCCACCGCCTGTGCCACACACGTTCGCCTGCACGGACGGGCCGTCGTAGTACACGTAGTACTTCTTGTACGGATTGTCGAAGCCAAGACCCTGGAGATCGCCGACAACTCGCTCGAATGCGACGTTCGAGCCTTGAAAGGACGCAATGGGGTCGTGCAGTCGGACGAAGGAAATGTCGAGGCAGGTTCCCGTCGGGTACACGGCCTGATCGAACCGCGGAGCCCGTGTTGGATCCTGGCCCATCCACCAGGCAACCATCGAGTCGACGTCGTTCGCGAGGTTGCTCGCAATGACCGGGAAATTGTCCGCACCGTCGGCCGGGACGACGACGATCGCGTGGATTTGCTGCCCGGTCACGGCGTCGGGCAAATCGCTCGCGCTCTCACCCGTACCGCACCACCCGGCCGCGAGCGCGCCGGGAGCAAGCCAGAGCGCCGCTCCGGCGACAACGAGGACGGCGAGCTTACGCACTCGCTTGATGAGAACGCCTGAGGTGGAAGCGGTTCTCAGTGCCCGCACGCAGCCGACGGAGGTTGCCGCGGTGCAGGAAGAGGATCCCGGCGGCGGCCGCGATGCCAAAGAGGACGACGGACAGTGGATAGCCGTAGGCGACCGCGAACACCGGCAGCGCGATCCCGGCGACGATCGATGCGATCGAGGCGTACCGGAACCCGAGGAAGATCGCGAGCCAGACGATCCCTGCGCTGATCGCCACCCAGAACGCGACGCCGAAGAAGACGCCGCCGCACGTTGCGACCATCTTCCCGCCCTTCTCGAAGCGGAGAAAGATCGGGCGCCAGTGGCCGAGCATCGCTGCGGCGCCGGCGATGATGCCGGCGAGGTGTGAGACGAAGAGCACCCCGAGGAACGCCGGGGCGAAGCCCTTCAGAACGTCGAGGAGGACGACCGGGATCCCGAGCCAGCGCCCGTACGTCCGCCAGACGTTCGTCGCGCCGATGTTCCCGGAGCCGACCTTGCGGATGTTTTCGTGCTTGATCAGGCGCACGAGCCAGTAGCCCCACGGGCACGAGCCCAGTAGGTAGCCGAGAACGACCAGCCCCAAGAAGGTCATGCGCCGCTCAGGGTAGCCACGGAATCGTCGACTCGCCTAAGGACGAATCCCGTACTTCTGGGCCCAGTCGCTGACCACGTCGTAGTCGAGATTGTTGAAGAACGCGTCGATGTAACCGGCGCGGTCGGTCGCGAAGTCGATGAAATAGGCGTGCTCGTAGACGTCGAGGGCGACGAGCGGGGTCGCATTCCACACGGGAAACGTGTTCTGCGCGTCGCCGATGTAGTTGAACAGCCGCCCTTCGTCCCAGTCGTAGGCCGTCCAGGCCCAGCCGCGGCCGCCCATACCGGTCGCCTTCAGGTCGGCCTTCCAGTCGGCAGCAGAGCCGAAGTCACGCTTGACGAGGTCGCCGAAAATGCCGCTCGGTTCGCCGCCGTGGCCACCGAGGTGCTCGAAGTAGATCTCGTGGTTCTTGATCCCGCCGATTGCGAAGGACAAGTCGACCTTCAGCGAACGGAAATCGGAGTACACCTGGTTGGCACTCGCGAGATCGACGTCCGCGAGCTTCCCGAGGATCTCGTTCCGCTTGGTGACGTACCCCTGGTAGAGCTTGTAATGCGCTTCGACGGTCTCGCGCGAGATGCCGTCCAGCTCGTAGAGCGCCGGCTTCAGCTCGCGTGGGGTGATCTCCTCGTGGTTATAAGCAAGCGCCATGTGTCTCCTTAAGGCTTAACGGGTGCGGCGCGGAGCATATCCTCCACGGAAGAAGCCATCCGAAGGAGAAGTGCCAATGCCCTACGAGCTCCCACCGCTTCCCTATGACTACAACGCGCTCGAGCCGACGATCGACGAGCAGACGATGCGGATCCATCATGGGAAGCACCACCAGGCCTACGTCGACAATCTCAACAAGGCGGTGGAAGGAACCGAGTTCGACGGCCGCCCGATCGAGCAGGTGCTCGGAGCGCTGCTCGAGATCACCCCGGACGACAAGCAGAACGCCGTTCGTAACAACGGCGGTGGGCATGCGAACCACACGCTGTTCTGGGAGAGCATGAAGCCGGGTGGGGGCGGAGACCCGACGGGCGACCTCGCCGACGCGATCAACGACCTCTGGGGCGACCCGGACAAGTTGAAGGCGGCGATGAACGACAACGGCGTCAAGCGCTTCGGCTCTGGCTGGACGTGGCTCGTCTGGGACGGCACCGGCCTCGCGCTCTACTCGACGCCGAACCAGGACAGCCCACTGATGCAGGATGACGTGCCGCTCCTCGGCATCGACGTCTGGGAGCACGCCTACTACCTCAAGTACCAGAACAGGCGCCCCGACTACCTGGGCGCCTGGTGGGACGTCGTCAACTGGGACGTCGTCGGCAAGCGGTACGACGAAGCGCGCGCGAGGTAGACCCTCGCGCGCGCTTCGCGCGCTCTCTCGAGAGACATGATGTGGAATTGGGTGCTTGCGGGGGTGGCTCAGACCAAGCAGGTCGCACGGGTCGGGCGCAGGCGATAGCGGTGTCTACGTTCAAGCCCGACCACGTCTTTAAAGGGCGCGGCGAGATGCGCCGCGTCTGAGCCACCATCCGCGAGTGCCCGAATTTTACGTCAAGTCTCTACTAGGTCAGCTGGCGGTACTTGACCGTCGGACTGATCGCGCCGAGGAACCCGGCGCCCGCCTGGTTGACCGACATCGTGACGCGGAGCTGGTTCATGCCCTTGGGCAGCTTCGGGCTGAGCAGCACGCGGGCCGACGACTTCGAGTTGAGCATGACCTTCTTCAGCGTCACCCACTGGCCCGTGGTCGCGTTGAGGCGCTGAAGCTGGACGCTCCTGCCTGCGAACGAAGCGCCTGCCGCGGCGTGGATGATCCAGCCGTTGTTGCGGCCGAGCGTCAGCTTCGGCTGCACCTGGACCGAGGTCGGAGTGGCGTAGGCGCCCTTCCAGCTGGCTTGGTAGCTCGTCGCGATCGTCGGTGAGACGATGAAGCTGTACGAACCGTCGGCCGCCGTGAGGACCGTCGCCTTCTGGATCAGGTTCGGCTGCGGGTACGGCTGGTAGTAGATCGTCACCTGCTCGCCAACCTTGTGGTTCGACACGATGCCGCTGAGCGTCACCTTGTCGCCAGCGACGACGTACTGCGACGAGGCCGCGAACGTGAGCGTCGGCGGCAGGCCATTGACCTTGATCGTGCCCTTGATCTTCGGGTACAGCTCGTCCTTGTACGTGTACGTGCCCGCCGCGTTGAACGTGAACGAGTACGTCTGCTTCGGCCTCAGGATCGGAGAGACGAACTGGCCCTTGTCGGCGAGAACCTGGTGGTTCGCGTTGTCCTTGTTCACCCAGGTGACGGTGTCGCCCTCGGTGATCGTCGTCGACGACGGCGTGAACGTCGAGCCGAAGATGTTGATCGTTTTGGTTGCTGCGCCGGCCGGCCCTGCGACTGCGAGGCCCAGAACCGCCGCGAGCGCGAGAATCAGCTTGCGCATCGTGCGTACCCGCCTTTCAGACGTTCGATTACCGGCGTTGTCCCCGGCGGCAGCAAACCCAATGCGTGAAGCGGCTCTGTTTTACTCATAACGACCATGCCCTTACGGACCCCTCACAAGCGCGCCCTCGTCGCAGGCGGTACCGGACGGGTCGGGACTGCGATCGTCGAGCGCCTGCGCGCCGAGGGCTGGGCCGTCGTCGCCGCCGGACGCGCTGACGGTGACCTGAGGACGAGGGCGGGTGCTGGGGCACTCGCCGCTCGGGCTCTCGACGAGCTCGGCGGCCTGGACCTGGTCGTGCACGCGGCCGCCGACGGCTTCGAGCCGAAGCCGATCGAGGAGGTGACCGAAGAGGACTGGGACGCCGCGGTGGACGTCACCGCGAAGGGGACGTTCTTCCTCGCGCAGGCTGTCGCACCGGCGCTGCGTGAGTCGAATGGCGTGCTCGTGATCCTCGAAGACGTCGCGTCGTTCCAGGCTTGGCCGTCGTTCGCCGCCCACTGCGCCGCAAAGGCGGCGCAAGCGATGCTGACGCGCGTGCTCGCGCGCGCGCTCGCGCCGGACGTGCGTGTCTGCGGGATCGCCCCCGGCTCGGTCGCCGTCGAGCCCGGCCAGGAGGAACGGCGGGCGGGCGAGACGCTGCTCGGACGGATCGGCACGCCGAACGACATCGCCGACGCCGTCCTGTACCTGGCCGGCGCGGGGTTCGTCACCGGCACCACGCTCGTTGTCGACGGCGGGCGCCTCCTCAAATCCGGCGGGGGCACTGGGCCGTAACCCTTTTGTGGCCGTGGCAATCCCACTCCGTACCATGCGCCTCGTGACGACCGACGGCGAGCTGATCCAGCGCGCGGCGACGGGCGACCACTCTGCGTTCGAGGATCTGTACCACCGCTACGCACGCCCCGTCTTCGGGCTCGCCCTGCGTCGCCTCGGCGACCGCGGCCGCGCCGAGGACGCGGTGCAGGAGACGTTCGCCTCGATCTGGCGCTCGGCCGCGTCATACCGCCCCGACCGTGGGCCCGGAGCTCCCTGGCTCTACGCGGTCGCGCGCAACGCGATCGTCGACCGCGCTCGTTCGCGGACCGAGATCCCGTCCGACATCCCTGACGAGCCCGCGCCGGACTCCGGGCCGAGCGACCGCGTCGAGCAAGGCTGGGTCGCCTGGCGCGTGCACCGTGCGCTCGAGGAACTGGCGGAGCCCGAGCGGGAAGTGCTCGCACTCGCGTACTGGAGCGGCCTCTCGCAGAGCGAGGTTGCGGAGTTCCTCGGCATCCCGCTCGGTACCGTGAAGACGCGGACGCGTGCGGCGCTCGCGAAGCTGTCCGAGATTCTGGGAGACGAGCTGCAGTGAGCGACTTCGACGACCTGGTCGACCGCGAGGGCCTGGCGCCCGACGAGGAGGCACGGCTCCGGCGCGTGCACGACCTGCTGGTCCAGGCTGGGCCGCCCGCGGACCTGCCGCCCGGCCTCGAGCGTCCTCCGACGGCGCCCGCCGATGCCGAGCTCGTGCAGTTCCCCTTGCTGCCGCGTCGTCGCTGGGCGCTTGCGGCGGTCGCCGCGATCGCGCTCGTCGTCCTCGCGTTCGGCGGTGGCTATCTCGTTGGGCACGCAAAGGCGAAATCGGCCTCGTTTGCGACAAAGCGCGTCGTGCCGATGCGCGGCGGCAACGCACTCGCGCTCCTGCGGGTTGCAGCGAAGGACGGCGCGGGGAACTGGCCGATGGAGCTCGAGGTCAACAATTTGCCGACGCAGAAGAACCCGAGCGCCTACTACGAGCTCTGGCTGAGCCGCAACGGAAAGCCGATCGCGCCGTGCGGATCGTTCCGCGTGAACGCGCGCACAACGACCGTCCGCCTGTCGGTGCCGTACGACTTCAAGCGCTTCGACGGCTGGGTCGTGACGGCGCAAGGGGCGAACGACCACACGGCCGGCACTGTCGTCTTGACGACGTAGACGCTTTAGAGGAAGCGTCGCGGCTCTCGATACGTTGGGTCTCCTATGAGACGCCCCCACTACGCGTGGATCATCGCCGCGGTCGGGCTGGTGACGCTGATCACCTCGGCGGGCTTCCGGTCGACGACCGGCATCCTGATCGTGCCGCTGCAGGACGAGTTCGGTTGGAGCCGCGCGACGATCAGCTTCGCGATTGCGATCAACCTCGTGGTCTACGGGCTCGGCGGGCCGTTCGCGGCGGCGTTCGTCGAGAAGTACGGGATGCGGCGCGTGATCACCGTCGCGGTGCTCGGCATCTCACTCGGCGCCGGGCTGAGCACGCTGATGACCGCGCCGTGGCAGCTCGACGTGCTCTGGGGCGTCGTCAACGCGGCCGCGACGGGCGCGATCTCGGTGCCGCTCGGTGCGATCATCGCCAACCGCTGGTTCGCGCGGCGGCGGGGGCTCGTCACCGGGCTGCTGACCGCGTCGAACGCGAGCGGGCAGCTGATCTTCCTGCCGCTCCTCGCGTGGATCGTCACCCGGTGGGGCTGGCGCTATGCCGCCGGGACGGCAGCCGCCGTCGCACTCACCGTCGTGCTGCCGCTCGTGCTGCTCTTCATCCGCGACCGCCCGTCCGACCTCGGCCTCGCGCCGTACGGCAGCACCGAGCTCGAGCCGGCGCCGACCGTCACCGGCAACCCGTTCGCGAGCGCGGTGCGAACGCTCGGCACGGTCCGCCGCTCGCGCGCGTTCTGGCTGCTCGCCGGCAGCTTCTTCATCTGCGGCGCTTCGACGAACGGCCTGATCGGCACGCATCTGATTCCGGCCGCGATGGATCACGGCTTTGGTGAGGTCGCCGCCGCGTCGCTGCTCGCGACGATCGGGGTCTTCGACCTCGTCGGCACGTTGTGCTCCGGCTGGTTGACCGACCGCTACGACCCGCGCATGCTGCTTGCCTGGTACTACGGCCTCCGCGGGCTGAGCCTGCTCGCGCTGCCGTACGTGTTCGGGTCGCCGCGCTTCGGCCTAATCCTCTTCGTCGTCTTCTACGGGCTCGACTGGGTCGCGACCGTGCCGCCGACGGTGGCGCTCACCGCGGAGATCTTCGGGCGGGAGTCGGTCGGCGTCGTCTTCGGCTGGATCTTCGCCGCGCACATGGCGGGCGCCGCGGCCGCCGCGTGGGGCGCCGGCGCAGCGCGCACGTGGTTCGGCGGCTACGGCTGGGCGTTCGGCACGTCGGGTCTCCTCTGCCTGTTCGCGGTCGGGCTCGTGACGCAGATCCGGCGCGGGCGCGAGCTCGCACCCGTCCTCGCGCCTGCCTAAAGATCCAGGCGCAAATCCTCCAGGTCGATGTCGCGTTGCACGCGCTGCATCACGTCCTCGGTGATGATCCCCTCGTTCCTCAAGCCGATCACCGCCTGACGCTCGGCCTCGAGCAGCTCGCGGCGCAGCCGTTGGTATTGCTGCGAGCGCTCCTCGACGCCCTCTTCATCGCGGCCCTCGTAACGCGCACGGAAGCGGTTCGTGCGGAAGCGATACTGCCCGCGCGTGCGCTCGGCCGTGTCCTCGCGCACCCAGCCTTCCCGCTCGAGCTCTTCGAGGCGCGCCAGGGCGGCCTCGGCCGCCTTGATCCGCGCCTTCGCGTCTTCGCGCTCCGCCCCGCCGTCGTCGTGCACATCGAGGAACCGGATCAGCCACGGGAGCGTCAGACCTTGCCCGACGAGCGTGACGAGGATGACGGCGAACGTCAGGAAGATGATCAGCTCACGCGCGGGGAAGTTCGTCGGCAGCGCGAGCGCAGCCGCGAGCGAGACGGCGCCGCGGATCCCTGCCCACGAGATGACCACCGGCCATTGCCACGGCGGGTAGGGATCGCGCTCGAGGATGCGCGGGAAGAGGAGTCGCGGCAGGTGGACGTTCACCGGGATCCAGAGGATGCGCGTCACGATCACGACCGCGCTGATGAGTGCCGCATCGACGATGAGCGACGACGTCGAGCGGTTGCCGACCCGGGCCACGATCCCGTGTAGCTGCAGACCGACGAGCGCGAAGAGCAGCGCGTTGAGCACGAACGTCACGATTTCCCAAAACGCGGTTCCCGAGAGCCGCGTGATCCCGGTGGTCAGTTGCGGCGTGTACCAGCCCATGTAGACGCCAATCGTCACCGCGGCGAGCACGCCCGAGACACCGATCGCGGCCGCGGGGAGATACGCGAGGTAGCCGGAGAGCAGCGCAAGCGCAACCTCGGTCGGCGCGTCGTCGATGCGGCGGCGCACCTGCCGGACGGCGTAGCCGACGGCCAGGCCGACGGCGATCCCGCCGATCACGTTGACGACAAGGTGCCAGGATGCGTTCCAGAAGGAAAAGGTTCCTGCGACCGCGGCCGCGACCGCGGTTTTGTAGAGGACGAGTGCGAGCCCGTCGTTGAGGAGGCTCTCGCCCTCGATGATCGCGACGACGCGCCGCGGCGCGCCGACACGACGGATCACCTCGGTCGCAGCGAGCGCGTCCGTCGGCGAGACGATCGCGCCGAGCGTGAACGCCGCGGCCCAGGAGAGCTCCGGCACCGCCGCGTGCGCGACCACCGCGACCGCGCACATCGTCGTCACCACGAGGCCGAAGGCAAGCAGCGAAATCGGCCGCAGGTTCGCACGCAGGTCGCGTAACCCGGTGAAGAACGCGGCCGAGTAGAGCAGCGGCGGCAGGATCGCGACGAGCACGAGGTCCGGCGGCAGCTGGAAGTGCGGAAGCCCGGGGACGAACCCGAGCACGAGACCGCCGGCGACGAAGAGCAACGACGCCGGCAGCCGCCAGACCGCGGCGACGACGAGGACCGCGGCGACGGCCGCGAGCAAGATCAGGAGCTGTAGCTCCTCGTGTGCCGTGAAATGCTGCACGGTCGACCCACGATAAACAGACGGGCCCGGTTCGCGAGGCGAACCGGGCCCGTGGTCGTTCCTACATCGTGTGTCGCTTATGCAGCGTCGGCGAGGTCTTCGTTCTGCGCGAGCTTGCGCAGGGCCTCGGTCTCGATCTGGCGCACGCGCTCGCGCGTCAGGCCGAGCTGCTTGCCGATTGCCTCGAGCGATGCGGGACCGTCACCGACGAGCCCGAAGCGGAGCTCGATCACGTCGCGCTCGCGGTCCGGCAGGTTGGCAACCGCCTGGCGGACGGCCAGGTCGCGGAGCGAGGACGACGCCTCTTCCTCCGTCGACGGGCCGGTGCCGGCGATCAGGTCACCGAACGACGCGTCTCCGTCGTCGCCCACGGGCATGTCGGTCGATGCGACCGCGCGTGCTGCGGCCATCACTTCCTCGACGTGGTTGAGCGGCAGCTTCGAGTGCGCCGAGATCTCCTCGGGCGTTGGATCACGCTCGAGCGTCGCGACGAGCTCGCGGCGGGCGCGGGCAACCTTCTGCTCGCGCTCGACGACGTGCACCGGGATGCGGATCGTTCGTGCCTTGTTGGCCACGCCGCGCTGCACCGCCTGGCGGATCCACCAGGTCGCGTACGTCGAGAACTTGAAGCCCTTGCGCCAGTCGAACTTCTCCGCTGCGCGGATCAGGCCGAGGACGCCCTCCTGGACGAGGTCGCCGAGCGTGATGCCCTGCGTCTGGTAGCGCTTCGCAATCGAGACGACCAGCCGCAGGTTGCAGTTGATCATCCGCTCCTTGGCGATCATGTCGCCCTTCTCG
>DATBDB010000126.1:0-10408 GCA_036270155.1 Gaiellaceae bacterium | reverse complement strand
CGGCTTCGGCGTCGCGTTCGGCGACGGCAACTCGATCATCGGCACGGCGGGCTTCTTCCCGTCGGTCGTCGAACTGACCTCCGTCGGCAAGGCGCCGTTCGACTGGTTCACCGAGATCCCGGGCGGCGCTGCGTACCTCTTCGAGGTCGTCTTCGCCGGCGTCTCGCTTGCGATCGTCTGGGGCGCGATGGCGGAGCGCGCGAAGCTCTGGGTCTACTTCGTGTTCGGGATCTACTTCACGATCACGTACTCGATCGTCTCCCACTGGATCTGGTCGCCACATGGCTGGCTGTTCGCGAAGGGCATGCAGGACTTCGCCGGCTCGACCGTCGTCCATTACCAGGGCGCGCTCGCTGCCCTGGCCGGTGCATTGATCCTCGGGCCGCGCATCGGGAAGTTCGGCACGGATGGTCGTGCGAACCCGATCCCCGGCCACAACATCCCGTTCGCCGTGCTCGGCACGCTGATCCTCTGGTTCGGCTGGTTCGGGTTCAACCCGGGCTCGACGCTCTCCGTGGACTACGGCGGCTTCGGCTTCTTCGCCTATGTCGCGACGACCACGAACATCGCGGCCGCCGCCGGTGCGCTGACCGGTGTGCTGGTCGCGTGGATCAAGCTCGGTAAGCCGGACATCTCGATGATGCTGAACGGCACGCTTGGCGCCCTGGTGGCAATTACTGCTGCCTCAGGCTTCGTCGCGCCGTGGGCGGCGGTTGTGATCGGGATCGGGTCCGGCTTCATCGCCGTCTTCGGCGTGATCTTCGTCGAGTCGATCGGGATCGACGATCCGATCGGCGCGGTCGCGGTGCACGGCCTGTCCGGTGTCTGGGGCACCCTCGCGACGGGCATCTTCGCGGTGCCGCTGCTCGCGAAGAACCTGAACACCGGAACCGGCGGGCTCTTCTACACCGGCTCGTTCCACCAGCTCGAGATCCAGGCGATCGGCCTCGTGGCCGTCGGCTCGTTCACGTTCGCAACGTCGTTCGGCGCCCTCTATGTGATGCACAAGGTTTGGGGGATCCGCGTCGAGGATCACGTCGAGACCGCAGGCCTCGACGTCTCCGAGCACGGCATGTGGGGCTACCCCGAGTTCTACATCCCGGTTCCCGGCGGCTACGGCACCGACACGCATGGCCACCTCGGCACCCACCACCGCCCGCCCTCGGCCCACGCGCCGGTCCCGGCGGTCGAGCCGGTCACAGGAGCCGCCTAACTACCGCTCGCATGCCGGCCGGGGTCTCCCCTCACAAGCCCCGGCCGGCATGTCTCGCGGCCTCGCTCATGACGCAACCCGTTCAACCAACTCCGCCCTGGTGCACGTGCGAGAAGCCACTCGCCGTGCACGTCGCGGAACGCAAAGGAGCCGCCCGCAGCGTATGCGCACGCTGCGAACGGCCCCTGCGTCTGCAACTCCGCGGTTAGCGGATCCTGAACGTCACTGATACGTCCGCGGTGACGTCCTGGGTCCCTGGCTCGATCGGCGTCGCGTCCTTCGCGACGGCCGCGCCGGACGCCTGGAACATCGGCGTCGGGCCGCCGCCCGACTGCTCGGCCAAGGACGAGACGGGGCCGACGCCGAACCCACCGGCCTTGGCCAGCGCCTCGGCCTTCAGGCGCGCGTCGGCTACGGCCTTGCCGAGGGCGTCGCGGTACCGCGCGTCGCGGTCCGACACGCTGAGCGTCGGGCCGCTGACGGTGTTGGCGCCCGCCCCGACCGCGGCGTCGATCAACGCACCGGTGTCGGCGATCTTTGTGTTCGCGGACACCGAGTTGTCGGCCACGTAGGCGGTGACCTGGCCCTGCGGGTCGGTCTGCGGATAGAGCGAGACCTGCTGTGTCTGCAGCTTCTGGCCTCCGGCCGCCTTCAGGGCGGCAACGACGGTGTTCATCAGCTTTGCGTTCGCAGACAGCGCCGCTGACGCGGACTCTGCCTGGGTGTGGACCCCGGCCGTGACCGTCGCCACGTCGGGCGCGACGGTGATGACGCCGTGCCCGAGCGTCGTGACGGTGTCGGGTGTCGCGACCTCGCCGCGGGCCGCTTCGGGCCGGCCAAAGCCGGCGAATGCTGCGACGACGAGCACCACGGCCGCGAGCAATACGAGTGGAAATAGGCGTCTCATGCCCTCACTACGCCGCGGCTATCGTCTTCTGTCACAAATGGAGTACCGGTTCGTAGACTGCCGCTGGGCGCTCGAGGATCCCCCTTCAGGGCGGCGGGCCTACCTGGACGCGCACATCCCGGGCGCAGTCTTCCTCGACCTCGATCTTGACCTTTCGGCAGCGCCCGGCGCCGGCGGGAGACATCCGCTGCCCTCGGCGGAAGCCTTCGCCGAGGCGGCGTCCCGTGCGGGAATCGGTCCGGGCACCTTCGTCATCGCCTACGGCTCGCCGGGAGCCGAGCGTCTGTGGTGGCTGCTGCGCCACTTCGGGCACGAGGATTGCGCCGTGCTCGACCTCGAGGCGTGGCACGGCCCGCTCGTCGGGGGCGAAGAGCAGGCGGAGCCCGCGACATTCGTGCCGCGCGAGCGCGCCGACGACACGATCTCCCTCGAGGAACTGGCCGAACGTCGCGGGGATCACGTCGTCGTCGATGCGCGTGCCGAATCGCGCTGGCGCGGCGAACCGAACCCGATCGACCGGGTCCCCGGACGGATTCCCGGCTCGATCAATGTGCCCTGGGGAACCATCGGCGAATCGACGCGAGAGCTGCCGCCCGGCGATCTCGTGGCGTATTGCGGCTCGGGCGTCAGCGCGTGTGTCGTCCTGCACCGGTTGCAGCTCGCCGGGCGCGACGGGCGCCTCTACCCCGGCTCGTGGTCGGAGTGGGAGCAGTATCCGGAGCTCCCGGTCGAACGTTCGACCTGAGGTGACCCGCTTCGCTCCGCTCCTCGTGCTCGTCCTGGTGACGACGCTCCTGGTCGGCTACGGCCCCTACACGTGGTCGTGGCTCGCCGGCCCGCTCGCCGGGCTGGCGGTCTGGAGCCTCGACCGCAAGGCCCACAAGCCCGGCGTGTCCGCGCCGGCGCACCTCCGCCGGAACCCTGCTCCGGTCGACTGAAGCTACGCGGCCGCCGTCGACGTTGCGTACGGCCCGAGATACTGCTCCCAGCGCTGCGGGATCTTCGGCGTCGCGAGCCGGATGAAGAGCACCGGCGCCGGTGGGCGTGGGCGCGCCGGCAGCTCCATGTGCACCTCGTGCGGCAGGCGGTTGCCCTTGCGCAGGTTGCACGGAGCGCAGGAGGTGACGACGTTCTCCCAGGTGGAGTCGCCCCCCTTCGAGCGGGGGATCACGTGGTCGAGCGTGAGGCGCCCGGCCGTGGTGCCGCAGTAGACGCAGCGCCAGCCGTCACGGGCGAAGAGGGCGCGGCGGGAGATCTTCCGCTGCACCATCCGGGGCACTCGGACGTAGTGCACAAGCCGGATCACATGTGGCCACTGGAATGTGTCAGTGGCCGAGCGGAGTGGTCGGTCAAGCTCCTCGACCACCTCTGCCTTGCCCTTGAAGACGAGCACGTGGGCGCGGCGCAACGAGCACACATTGAGCGGCTCGTAACTCGCATTGAGAACGAGAACCTGCTGCACTCTGGGCGGAATGTACCCAACGGAGCGGCTCTCAGGCTTTACCGGCCCATAGCGCGATCTACGGCTTCCTGCTCCTCCGGGGATAGGGCGACCGAGGCGCGGCCCCGTTCCAGCTCCTTCATGTAGATCCGGGCATAGTCGCGACCCTGGATCGCGGTGACGACGACCCCGGTGCGCGCCGAGTCCAGCAGCGCCACCGACGCCGACTGGTGGCCGCCCGTGTCGTCGTAGGCGTCGTAGCGGACGATCGACGTGTTGGTGACGGTTGCGTCGACCCGCCGGTCGACGCGGGCGAGCCCCCCGGCCACCTCGTCCACGGCCCCGTGCAGATCGTCGATGCGGCCTTGGAGCGAAACGGCGAAGTCCACCAGGTCGCGCCTGCCGCCGCCGAGGAGGAGCCGCTGCGCGTCGCGCACGCGCTTCACCTTCACGAAGGCCCACCAGGCGAGGCCGATGCCGATCGCGCCGATCGCCACTCCGGCGATCGCAACGACCAGTGCGAGTGTCGCCGTCGAGTTCATTCGGCGAGGCTAGCGGAGAGGACAGAGGCTTGATGTCGAACGCACGCGCCCTTCCGGATGGCGGCTCCCCGAAAGCACGCAGTTCAACACCAGCCTCTAGCCGAGCGAGAAGATGACCGGGTACGTGGCCTTGTTGTTCGCGGCGTCCCGCTCGCTCGGCACCGGTTCGACGTCGATCCGCAACTCCGCGTGCAGCGCAAACAGCCCGCCGACGTCGACGTTCTTGAACATCACGGATTTGTCCTGACCCGGGTCGATCAGGTCGATCGTGCCGGTCTTCACAATCGTGCCGCCGGTGCCCGCCTTCTTCTGCAACGTCATCGTCACCTTGATACCCACTTCCTGCGAGTTGCCGCCGTTATGAACGGTCACCGCGAACCCGAGGTTCGGGCTCGCGACGATGATGTTCTCCGTCGTCAGCGAGAGCGTCTTCCCGGTCGCCGTGACCTTCGTCGAGACGATATTCGTCCCGTGCACGCCGGTTGGCGTGCCGCCGCTCGTTGAGGCACCGCGCAGACGCTGCAGCACGAGGCCCATCGAGCGCGTCGTGACCAGGTCCTGGTTCGTGACGAAGTGCGACTCGGGCGCGACGACGCCGTTGATTCCCTGCTTCTTCATCTCGTTCGTCGCCGGCACACGGAACAGGTCGTCCCACATCACGTCGCTCGCGAGCAACCGCTCGGCCTGGGTCGCGAGGATTGCCGCGTCGGCGCTCGCCTTGGAGCTCGCCGTTGCACGGAAGGTGTCGGTCAGGCCCTGGACGCCGTTGACGCGCAGCTGGAGCGCCTCGATCAGGTTCTGTTGCTCGGGGCGGAGCGTCCCCGGCGGGTTGAGCTTCTCCGCGGCGGCGAGGGTCTGCCGTTCCTGGTCGGCAATGCCCTGGAGGCTCGTCTCCAGGTCGGCGACCTTGGCGCCGGAGGTCGTCATCGCGCTGGCGACCGACGCCCCGTCGGTGTCCGAGCTGTGGGCGATCGAGGCGACCTTCGCCATGTAGCTCTTGTAGGCGTCCTTTTTCGAGGTCGAGGCACACGACTGGATCACCAGCCCGAAGAAGACCAGGGCGGCGACGATGATCGAGATCAGCGCCAGCAGGCGCAGCAGCGGCGTCAGGCCGCGCGTGGGGCCCTGGGGGCCGCGGATCCTCGGGCCACGATCGGCGCCGCGGCGGGGCAAGCGCACGCGCGACTGCGAAGACTGCGCCTCAGTGGTTGCCGGCTCATCCTCGAAGAAGTCGAACTCGATGTCAGCGTCGCGCGGGTCCATTGCAGGGCGAATGTACCGCGTTCATTCGGTTCGTAGAGGAAATGTCCTGGCGAGGCCGTAACCCCGGAGGGTGTCTTCGTCGGCGCTTGCGCACGATCTCTTTCTCGACCGGTATCGCCCGTTGCGCCCGTTGGGCTCAGGCGGGATGGGCCAGGTCTGGCTTGCGCGTGATGAGCGCAGCGGCCTCGACGTTGCGCTGAAGATCGTGCCCCGCGAGGGGAAAACCGGCCACCGCGCCGAGCGCGAGGCCCGCGCGGCCGCCTCGCTGCGCCACGAGCGCTGCCAGCGCATCCTGTCGCTCGCCCGCGATCCGTCGCACGTGTACATCGCCTACGAGTACATCCCCGGCCGGACGCTCCGCGAGGCGATGCGCGCGGGCGAGATCGACGACCGCGCGGCGCTCCAGGTCGCCGCGCAGATCTCGGACGCGCTCGCCCACGCCCACGGCAAGGGGATTGTGCACCGTGACGTCAAGCCGTCCAACGTGCTCCTCGCCGAATCAGACCGCATCGACGTGCGACTCCTCGACTTCGGGCTCGCGCAGATGGCGGAGTTCGACACGCTGACCGCGCTCGGGGACGTCCCGGGCACGCTCGCCTATATCGCGCCCGAGCGCCTGCAGGGCCTGACCGCGACCAGCGCCGCAGACGTCTGGGGCGTGGGCGTCCTGCTCTGGGAGGCGCTCGCCGGGGAGCACCCGTTCTGGGGCGGCGACCTGGTCGAGACCTCCCGGCTCATCCAGCAGGGAGCGCCGAGCCTCGCCACGCTCCGCCCCGACCTGCCGCAGCACGTCCTCGAGACGGTTGCGAGCGCGCTGCTCGTCAATCCGCAGCGCCGGCCGTCTGCCGACCGGCTCGCGTCCCAGCTCCGCGATTTGCCGAAGCGCCGCCGGAAGCAGGGCGGCTCCAAGGGGAGTGGCTCAAAATCCGCTGTCGCCGCCCGCCCGAACGTGGCCACGCTCGGTGCGCGTGTCCTCCCGGGCGCACTGACCGGGCTCGCGTCCGGCTGGGTCGCCTCCCGCCTGCCGTTCTACCCCCAGGGCTGGCCGCTCGCGATCGCAGGCACGGGCGCGGCGCTCGGCTTCAGCACGCCGCGGCTCGGCCTGATCTTTGCCCTGGCGGTTGCGTTCTTCCCGCTGGCCAACATCTCGCTCGGGCTCGGGATCCTCTTCGGCGCCGCAGGCGCCGCGTGGGTCGCCCTGACGTGGAAGGACGCCCGGGCCGGGCTGCTGCTCGCCGCAGGCCCTCTCCTCGCACCGGTCGCCGCGCTCGGCTTCCTGCCGCTCGCGGCCCAGGTGGCGCGTGGGCGGGCGAGGCGCGCGCTGCAGGCCTTCGCCGCCGTGTTGCTCGCCGCACTGATTGCCGGCCTCCGGAAGGCGCCATTGCCCCTGGACGGCTCCGCACCGCCGCTAGGCCTCGGCATCACCGGCTCGGCGCGCCCGACCGCGGTCGCGCACGCCCTTTGGGCTCAGCTCGCAGCGCATCCGGTGCTCCTCGGCGAGGCGCTGGTGCTCGCGGCGGCCGCTGCCTTGCTGCCGTACGCACGAAATCGTGGCCCGTGGCCGGCCGCCGCCTTCGGCGCCGCGCTGCTCGCCGGGACCGCACTGACCGCCCCTGCTGCCGCCGTGCTCCCCTTGATCGCGGCTGCTTGGCTGACGGCGGGCACACTGGCGCTCCAAAACAAGTCTTAGACTTTGACTTCTGGGGCAACACCCCCGGGGCCGCCCATGTCAGTTCTCCGCAACATCGAATCCAAGCTCGAGTCGCTCTTCGAGGGCGTCTTCGGCCGCGCGTTCCGCGCGAACGTCCAGCCGGTCGAGCTCGCGCGCAAGCTGATCAAGGAGATGGACGACCACCGCAACGTGTCGGTGTCCCGCGTCTACGTCCCGAACGAGTACACGATCTATCTCGCCCCCGGCGACCGCGAGCAGTTCGAGAGCTACGAGAACCAGCTGAAGGGCGAGCTCGCCGAGTACCTGAGCGAGCACGCGCGCCGCGAGAACTACGTCCTGCTCTCGCCGCCGCGCGTCGAGCTCGAGACCGACGAGGACCTCGACGTCGGCGTCTTCGGGATCGCAACGCGCATGGTCCAAAGCGGCGGCAAGGGCGCCGACGAGCCGCCAGGCGACATCGAGCCGAATGCGACAATGGTCTACAAGCCGAGCGCAGCTCCCATCCCGCAGGCGACCGAGGCCGCGTCGCCGGTCGACCTTGGCATCCAGCGAGAGGTTGCGGTGCTGAGCTGGGACGGCCAGCGCCACGAGATCTCGAAGCGCCGGGTCGTGCTCGGCCGGTCGAAAGACGCCGACCTCCAGCTCGCCGACCCGAACGCGTCGCGCCGCCACGCCGAGCTGCGCCAGGAAGGCGCGACGTACTGGTTGATCGACCTCGACTCGACGAACGGCGTCGAGGTGCGCGGCAAGCGCGTGAAGCGGCTCAAGCTCGAGGACGGGACGCGCTTCACGATCGGCTCCACCGAGATCTCGTTCTCACGGGAGCTCCAGTAGTCGTGCTTGCCTCAGCCCAGGTCGAGACGACGCTGCTCGCCCTGAAGCTCGCGTTTCTCGTCCTCCTCTACCTCTTCATCTGGCGCATCGTCCGCTCTGCCGCGCGCGACCTTCGGCTGCCGCAGGAGTCGATGATCCTCGCGCCGCAGCAGGCTGCTGCCGCGGGGTTGATCCCGCAGCCGGCCGCGCGCGAGCTCGGCCGCCTCGTCGTGGTCTCGAGCCCCACCTTCGAGGACGGCGAGATCTTCACGTTGGACTCGCACCCGCTGACGATCGGCCGCGCGGTCAACAACGACGTGTCGATGCCGGACGACGAATACGCCTCGGGCCGTCACGCGCGCTTCGAGCCGCGGCGCGACGGCGTCTGGGTCGAGGACATCGGCTCGACGAACGGCACGTTCGTGAACGGGATCCGGCTGACCCGCGAGCGGAGGCTCGCACCGGGTGACGTGATCCGCGTCGGCGAGACCGATCTACGGTTCGAGCCATGAGAATCGCCGCCTCTCACGCCGGAACCGATCCCGGGCGGAAGCGCCGCATCAACGAGGACTCGTTCGTGATCGCCCCGCCCCTCTTCGCCGTCGCCGACGGCATGGGCGGCGCGCAGGCCGGCGAGATCGCGTCGGCGCTCGCCGCAGGCGCACTCGAGGAGAGCGGCGCAAATGGGGGCGGTGAGCGCCGCGTCGCCGAGTTGATCCAGGAAGCAAACCGGCGCGTGCATGAGCGCGCGACGACGGACGCCGCTACCGCCGGGATGGGAACGACGATCACCGCCGCGCTCGTCGAGCCCGACGGCCGCGTCATCTTCGGGCACGTCGGCGACTCGCGCGGGTACCTCCTTCGCGACGACAAGCTCGAGCAGCTCACCAACGACCACACGCTGGTCGCCGAGCTCGTGCGCCGCGGCGAGCTGTCTCCGGGCGAAGCCGAAGTGCATCCGCAGCGTTCGGTGATCACGCGCGCGCTCGGTACCGACCCCGACGTCGACGTCGACACGTTCGCCGTCGACGCGCAGCCGGGAGACGTCTATCTGATCTGCAGCGACGGCCTCTCGTCCATGGTCGACGGCCGCGACATCGAAGAGATCCTCCGGCAGCACCGCGCCGACCTTGTCGGCGCAGCGCGCGCGCTGATCCAGGCCGCGAACCGCGGCGGAGGCGAGGACAACATCACGGCGGTGCTCTTCGCCGTGGAAGACGGAGACACGGGTTCGCAGTTGGGCGAGCCCGACGAGCGCACGCGCGAATTCGCGCTGCACCCCGAGGAAGAGGACACGCTCCATCCGGAGGACGGGATCGCGCCGCCTCCGCCTGCAACGTCGGCACCGTCAGCGGTTGACACGATGGTTGTCTCCGCGTCCGACATCCAGGCGGCGATTGCAGCGCACGAAGAAGTGCAGGACGTTCCGCGGGCAGGCATCGGTAGGCACATGCTGGCTTTGCTGGTCATCCTGGCCTTGCTGGCCGTCATCGTCGTCCTCGTCTGGTGGGGGCTCGCGCGCTGAATCTGAGCTACCGCAACAGAGAGCTCTTCTACCTGGCCGTGGTGGGCCTTCTCACCGGCTTCGGCTTCGCGTCGGTGTACATCGCGCGCCAGTCCGAGGTCAGCTGGGGCTCGCTCGGCTACGCGCTGTTCTTCTTTGCGCTCTATCTGATTGCGCATCTCGTCACGCGGCTGACGGTGCCGAACGCGGACCCGTACCTCCTCCCGATGGCGGGCCTGCTCACCGCCGTCGGCGTGACGGAGATCTACCGGCTCGGGAACGCGGACGCGTTCAAGCAGGGCCTCTGGATCGTGATCGGCGTCGGTCTCTACGCACTCGCGCTCTGGGGACTGCGCCGCGACTATCGCGTCCTCGAGCAGTACAAGTACCTCTTCGGGATCGGCGCGATCGCGCTGCTGTTCCTGCCGCGCGTGCCCGGCATCGGCACGACGGTGAACGGCGCGCGCCTCTGGGTGCACATCGGCGCGTTCCGCTTCCAGCCGGGTGAGTTCTCGAAGATCTTCCTCATCGTCTTCCTGGCGGCGTACTTGCGCGAGAAGCGCGAGGCGCTCGCCCAGGCGCGCCTGAAGGACGTCGGGCCACTGCTCGTGATCTGGGGCGCCTGCATGCTCGTGCTCGTCTCGTCGAACGACCTCGGCTCGGGACTCCTCTACTTCGGGATCTTCCTCTCGATGCTCTACGTGGCGACCGCGCGCCTGACGTTCGTGATCGGCGGGATCGCCCTCTTCCTGGCCGGCGGCTTCGTCGCCTACGAGAAGATCGCGCACGTTCACGAGCGCGTCACGATCTGGCTGCACCCGTGGACGACGACCAAGGTGTACTGCCCCACGACGGGCGGGCTCGCACTGCGCCAGGACTGCGAGAGCTACCAGCTCGTCAAGTCGATCTACTCGATCGGGAACGGCGGCTTCGGCGGCACGGGCCTCGGCAAGGGGACGTTCACGACGACCGACGGCCATCAGCTGATCCCGTACGTGAACAGCGACTTCATCTATTCGGCGCTCGCACAGGAGCTCGGGCTCATCGGCGCGG
>DATBDB010000125.1:0-6652 GCA_036270155.1 Gaiellaceae bacterium | reverse complement strand
AGTGCCTCGATCTCCGACTGGAACCCGGTTGCTGAAACCGTGGAGCCGGCCGAGCGACACGTGCACGACTACGACGAGCTCTACAGCTTGTACCGCGAGCTGTACCCGGCTACCGAGAGAATCGCCCACGCCTTGTCTGCGCGGCAGCTTCAGCCGCGGCTGACCGGCGCCACTCCCGCAGAGAAAGGTCTCCCTCGATCATGACGCTCCTTCCACCCGCCGAGTCAGAGAAACGGCCGGTGTATCTCGTCGCCAACGGCGACCTCCGTCTGGCCGCGAACGTCGAGGGGTGGCCCGTGCAGGAGAGCCTCGAGCGTGACGTGACACATGCGATCACGGCCCTCGGCCGCCACGTCCTACGCGCCCACCCATTCGACGCGAGCAAGGGCCACGGCTTCATCGACAGCCAGCGCCGGGGGCTCGAGGTGTTCCGCGACATCCCTCCCGACGCTCCGTTGCTCGTGGTCGAGTCCGTCTGGCAGTACAGCCACCACCTGATGGCCGGCCTCCGCTCGCACGAGGGGCCGATCCTGCTGGTCGCAAACTGGAGTGGCACGCATCCGGGGCTCGTCGGCCTGCTGAATCTCGCGGGCAGCTTGACGAAGGCCGGCGTGCATTACTCGAGACTGTGGAGCGTCGACTTCACGGACCAGTGGGCGCTCGATGGACTGCGCGCGTGGCTCGAGACCGGCGAGGTCGTCCATGCCACGGATCACGTGCGCGACCTACCTCCGCTCGGCGAGCTTCCCGACGTCGTGCTCGGTCGCGAGCTCGCGGCCGCATTGCTTCGGGACAAGGCGATCATCGGCATCTTCGACGAGGGCTGCATGGGGATGTACAACGCGATCATCGACGACGAGTTGCTGAATCGCATCGGGATCTACAAGGAGCGGTTGTCGCAGAGCGCATTGCTCGCGGAGATGAACCGTGTTCCGGACGCCGAGGCGATCGCGGCCAAGGCCTGGCTCGATCGCGCGGGTCTCACCTTTCATCTCGGAACCGACGAAACAACCGAGCTCACGGAAGCTCAGGTGCTCGCTCAACTCAAGATGTACATCGCCGCCGTGCGCATCTCGGACGACTACGGGGTCGACGCGGTCGGCATCCAGTATCAGCAGGGACTCAAGGATTCGGCGCCGGCCAGCGATCTGGCAGAGGGGCTGCTGAACAACGTCGAGCGGCCGCCGGTGCTGAGCCGGGACGGGAGTCGCGAGCTCTTCGCGAATCGCGCGCTCCCCCACTTCAACGAGGTGGATGAGGGCGTCGCTGTCGACGCACTGGTCACGAACCGCATCTGGAACGCTCTCGGCCTCGACCCCGCGACAACGCTGCACGACGTTCGCTGGGGCGAAGAGTTCGCGGAAGAGTTCGTCTGGACCTTCATGATCTCCGGGTCGGTCCCGGCATCACACAACGGCGGCTACGACAAGTCGTACAGCAAGCGACAAACGCCAATGTATTTCCCGCTCGGCGGCGGAACGCTCAGCGGGTGCTCCAAGCCGGGCGAGATCGTGTGGTCGAGGCTCTACATCGAGCGCGGCGCGCTGCATCTCGACCTCGGTCGCGGTCACGTCGCCGACCTACCGGCGGCCGAGACGGAACGGCGACTGTCGTTGACGTCACCCGAGTGGCCGATCATGCACGCAGTGCTCCACGGCGTTGGGAGGGATCAGATGATGGCCAAGCACGAGGCGAACCACGTCCAGGTGGCGTACGCCCCGGACGCTACGACAGCAGACCGGGCGCTCACCGCCAAAGCCGCGTTCTTCGACGCACTCGGCGTCGAGGTGCACCTGTGCGGAGACGCGATGCCGATCACCGCGCCGGCGGCGCCTGCCGAGATCGAGCAGGTGGCCGGGTGAGCGCCGATCTTCGCTCGGCCGCGACGCTGAGCAGCGCGCAGACACGGTCGATCAGCCCCGAGAACTTCGACGGCGCCAAGGGCGGCGGCGCTCGCGCAACCGAAGGCACCGGGTCCGGCCCCGCGGCCGAGCTCGGGCAGGGCTGGAAGGTCTCTCCGAGCGTCGACATTCCCGCGAACTCCACCTTCGAGCTCGCCGCGATCGACGGCCCGGCGGTGATCACCCACATCTGGATCACCACCCATCGCAACAACTGGCGGAGCCTCGTTTTGCGCGCGTACTGGGACGGCTCCGACGAGCCGGCGATCGAAGTGCCGCTCGGCGACTTCTTCGGCCAAGGCTGGTGCCGCTTCGCGCAGCTGAGCTCGGCGGCGATCGCTGCGAACTCAAACGGCGGGTTCAACTCCTACTGGCCGATGCCGTTCCCGGCGTCCGCGCGCCTGACGCTCGAGAATCTCGCACCCGACGTCGCGACGGTCTACTACCAGATCACCTACGAGACCGAGGTCGAGCTCGGAGACGTCGGCTACCTCCATGCGCAGTTCCGGCGCAGCAACCCGCTGCCCGCGGCGACACCGCATTCGATCCTCGACGGCGTCGAAGGTCACGGCAAATACGTGGGCACCTACATGGCATGGGGCGTCAATCGCCCGGGCTGGTGGGGCGAGGGAGAGATCAAGTTCTTCCTCGACGGCGACGACGAGTTCCCGACGATCTGCGGCACCGGGACCGAGGACTACTTCGGGGGCGCCTGGAACTTCGACGTCCCGGGCCAGGGGTACAGCGCGTACTCCACGCCGTACCTCGGGCTGCACCAGGTGCTGCGTCCGGACGGCCTCTACCACAGCCAACAGCGATTCGGAATGTACCGCTGGCACATCGCCGATCCGATTCACTTCCACTCCGATCTGCGCGTGAACATCCAGGCGCTCGGATGGAAGTCGGGTCATCGCTACCAGGTACTGCAAGACGACATTGCCTCCGTCGCGTACTTCTACCTCGATCGCCCGGCGGCGGCGCGGCCGGCCTTTCCGAACGTCGATGACCTCGCCGTCTCCGGTGCGCCGATGGATCCGCTGACGTGAGAGCCGAGACCGCCTCGAGCGACGCGCCCCACCTCGCGCTGCCGCTGGGCGGTATCGGCACGGGCAATTTCGCGCTCTGCTCGGACGGGAGTCTGCGGCAGTGGCAGCTGCACAACATCGGCAACCACGCCGGGGCGCTGCCGCACACGTTCTTCGCGCTGCGCGCCAGCAGGGTCGAACCGCCACTCGACCTGCTTCGCGTCCTCCAAGCCGCGCCCATTCGCGAATCGACGGCGACTCCGCTCGTCACCGATGACCTCGCGCCGCGCTGGCAGCACGATCTACTGGGCAACTACAAGGGTGTGACCGGGACGAGCGTCTCCGACACGTATCCGTTCGTGCACGTGCGATACGACGACGACGAGCTGCCTGTCGCCGTCACTCTGGAGGCGTTCACGCCGCTCGTCCCGCTCGACGTCGAGACCAGCTCGCTTCCTGTGGCGATGTTCACCTTTCGCATCACGAACACGGACGAGCTTCCGGTCCACGGCACGTTCGGCGCAACCCTGCAGAACGCGGTCGGCTGGGACGGGATCAGCCCGATCGACGGGGTGACCGGCTCCGGCTACGGCGGAAACACGAACCGCGTCTCCCGTGACGACGAGTGGACGTCCGTCGTGCTCGAGAACACCACGCTTCCGACCGACGACCCTGCCTGGGGACAGATGGTGCTCGCCGTCGACGAACGGCTGGCTCCCGTGCTGAGTCAGTGGCGGCACCCCGACGAGTTCATGGCCTTCTTCCAGTCGCGCTCGTGGGGGAACGCCGAGGCCCAGTCGGAGCTCGACCGCTTTTCCGCCGACCCGTCGCGCTACGCGCCCCGGTCCTTCGACGGGCCGAGCCAGGCGGGATCCACCTGGAACACGGGCATCGGCGTCCGCTTCCAGCTGGCGCCGGGCGAGAGCAGGTCGGTCCGCGTCCTGATCAGCTGGTGCTTCCCGAACCGCATTGTCAACTTCGAGCAGTTCGGGCCGATGCGGCCGGAATGGGGCAGCTCACGCTTCTGGCTCGGAAACCATTACGCCGCGCTCCACGGGGACGCACAGGCTGTTGCCCGCCGCGTGTCGCGTGACTGGGACGACCTGCGGGCGGCGTCGCTGAGCTGGCCCGCGACCCTGGAGGCCTCCAGCCTCGACGACCAAACCGTCAGGCACCTCGCTGCGCAACTCTCGATCGTGCGCAGCCCGACCTGCTTCCAGACCGCAGACGGGCGCTTCTTCGGGTTCGAGGGCGTGCGCGGCGCGTCGACGGTCATGTCGGCGGGAGAGTTCGGCGGCTCGTGCCCGCTGAACTGCACCCACGTCTGGAACTACGAGCAGGCGCTCGCGAAGACGTTCCCCACGCTCGAGCGCAGCATGCGCGAAACCGAGTTCGAGGTCATGCAGGCGCCGGAGGGATACCTCCCGCATCGCGTGCTCGCGCCGGTCTATCTGCGGCAGCTGTGGGGCGAGGTGATCGGCGGCCCCGAGGATCCCGCGCTCGACGGCATGCTCGGCTCCGTCCTCAAGACGTATCGCGAGTTCCGCGCCGGCGCCGGCATCGACTGGCTCGCGCGGTACTGGCCGAACGTCACCAAGCTGCTCGACCACATCGAGGGGAAGTGGCACGTCGACGGCAGCGGCATGCTGACGGGCATCCAGCCCAGCACGCACGACATCGACCTGTGCGGGCTCAACACCTTCATGGGCACGCTCTGGCTTGCGGCACTGCGCGCGGCGGAGGAGATGGCGCGCGTGCTCGGTCACGAGACGGCAGCAGCCCGGTACCGCGAGCTCTTCGAACGCGGCAGCGTCGCCTACGACGAGGCGCTCTTCAACGGCGAGTACTACGTGCAGAAACTCGCTCCGACAGACCGAACCGACTTCCAGTGGGTGGACGGCTGCCTCTCCGACCAGCTGATCGGACAGTGGTGGGCGCACCAGCTCGATCTGGGCTACCTCCTCCCCGCTGACCACGTGCGCACAGCCCTCCGCGCCGTCGTGCAGCACAACTTCCGTGTCGGCTTTCGAGACTTCACGCATCCGTATCGCGTGTACGCAGACGAGGACGATGCAGGTCTGCTGATGTGCACGTGGCCACACGGTGGCCGCCCCGAGATCCCCACCCGCTACTGCGACGAGGTGTGGACGGGGATCGAGTACCAAGTCGCAGGGCACTGCTTCCGAGAAGGCCTGGACGACGAGGCGTGGCTGATCCTGCGCGCGCTCTGGGCGCGGCACGATGGCAGCCGGCGCAATCCGTACAACGAGATCGAATGCGGCGACCACTACGCGCGCGCGATGGCCGGCTGGTCGGTGCTCGAGGCGCTGAGCGGCTTCCGCGAAGATGCACACAGTGGCGCGCTCGAATTTCGCTACCCAAGTGCGCCTGGAGAGGCGTTGCCCTTCCTGGCGAGCTCAGGCTGGGGCATCCTGGTTGCGGACGACGACGAGATTCGGATCGAATGCACCGGAGGTCGTCTGAACGTGCACTCGCTGACCATCGACGGCCTCCCGTGGGAACCGACCGATGTCTCCCCTGTCACGGTCGAAGTAGGAGAAGCGTTGATCGTGCGGCGGTCTGAGACGACTCTCCGCGAGAGCGACCGCCGGGTGACGGAGGCGACATGGTGAAGATGACATGGTGAAGATGATCGACGTCGCACGGCACGCCGGAACGTCGGTGGCCACGGTGTCCCGTGTCCTCAACAACAACGACAGGGTCGATCCGGAGCTGGTGCGCCGGGTGATGGCCGCCGCGGCGGAGCTCGGCTACACGCCGAACTCGCTCGCGCGCAACCTGAGGCTGCAGCGAACGAACCTGTGGCTCCTGATCATCTCCGACATCGAGAACCCCTTCTTCACCTCGGTGGCGAAAGGGGTCGAGGACGTTGCGCAGCAGAACGGCTTCTCGCTCGTACTGTGCAACGCCGCCGAGGACGAGAAGAAGGAAGCGCGTTATATCGGCCTGGCCGCGACCGAATCCGCAGCGGGGGTGATCCTCTCCCCGCACAGCGCGCAGGCGCGCATCGAGAAGCTGACCGAGAAGTCGATCCCGCTGGTTGTGATCGACCGCCCCTTGAGCACACCGGTCGACTTCGTGACCTCGGACTCACGCGGAGGGGCCCGGACCGCGACCGAGCACCTGCTCGCACAGGGATGGCGGCGACCGGCCTGCATCGTCGGACCGAAGTCAGCCGAGACCGCAGCGCTCCGGCGTCTGGGGTACGAGGACGCCTTGCGCGCGGCCGGCGTGAAGACCAGTCGCGTCGTGCATCAGCGGTACAACGTCGAGGGTGGTCGTGCAGCGGCGGCACAGCTGCTAGACCGGCGCCCGCCCCCGGATTCGTTCTTCGCGGGCAACGCAGCGCTCGCGCTCGGCGTGCTGGAGGAGCTGCGGGCGCGCGGTCTCCGGCAAGGGAGCGACGTCGGGCTGATCTCGTTCGACGATGCACCGTGGGCTCGGGTCACCGATCCGCCGCTCTCGGTCGTATCGCAACCCGCCTACCACATCGGAACCTGTGCAGCGGACATGCTGGTCAGGCGAATCAAGGGGACGCTGCACGGCCCCGTTCAGCGGGTCGTGCTCGACACCGAGCTCGTCGTGCGCGGGAGCACATGAGCGCATGCACGACGACCTTCCAGTGATCATCGGAGATAGGAGCGCGTAATTCATGGCCGGAATCACACTCGACAAGCTGACCAAGGTGTACGGCGACGGAACGGA
>DATBDB010000124.1:0-15218 GCA_036270155.1 Gaiellaceae bacterium | reverse complement strand
ATCGGAGAAATCGGAGCCTTCGGAGAGCGCCCGTGCCCGCTCGGCAATCGCGTCGGCCTTCTCGACGTCACCGAGGTAGAGCCGCGCCCAGGTCTCCTGGTGCAGGACGCGGAGCGCCAGATCGGGAGCCGACGTGCTCGGCACATGGACGCTGCCCAGCGCTTCGAGGGCGTCCTCGTAGCGATGCGCATCGATGTAGCGCTCGGCTTTCGCCAGCGCCGCGGTCGTCTCGGCCCGGCCGGAGCCGGGCACCGCCGGCGCCTGCATGAATGCAGGTGTGACGGGGGGAAGGTCCTGGAGCGCCGCGGTGCTTTCCATGCACCCATCCAAGTTGGCGGGCGCCGCGAACGGAATCACCAGGGGACACAGCGGGTCTCCCCGTTACGGGTTAGGCGGCCACACCTCTATCTATGTGTACTCTCGCCCCCGATGACGCACCGCGTCACCCTGATTCCCGGCGACGGCACCGGGCCTGAGCTCACCGAGGCGACGCGCCGCGTTCTCGAAGCGACCGGTGTCGCCTTCGACTGGGACGTGCAGGAAGCGGGCGTCGACGTGATGGAGACCGCCGGGACGCCGCTGCCGGAGGAGACCCTCGCCTCGGTCCAGCACAACAAGGTCGCGCTCAAAGGCCCGATCACGACGCCGATCGGCACGGGCTTCCGCTCCGTGAACGTGGCGCTGCGCCATGAGCTGGGCCTCTACGCGTGCCTGCGCCCCTGCAAGACCTACGAGGGCGTCCGCTCCCGCTACGACAACGTCGACCTCGTCCTCGTCCGCGAGAACACGGAAGACCTCTACGCCGGAATCGAGTACGAGGCGGGCACGTCCGAAGCGGAGCAGGTGATCGCCGAGCTGAACAAGCTGCAGAAGAAGCAGATCGCGGCCGGCTCCGGGATCTCCGTGAAGCCGATCAGCCGTGAGGGCTCGGAGCGGATCATCCGCTTCGCGTTCGCATACGCACGCGAGCACGGCCGCAAGCGCGTTTCGTGCGTCACGAAGGCCAACATCATGAAATTCACCGACGGCCTCTTCCTCGAGGTCTTCCGCGAGATCGCCAAGGAGTACCCGGAGATCGAGCCGTGGGAGAACCTCGTCGATGCGGTCTGCATGGGCCTCGTCCAGCGCCCCGAGGAGTTCGACGTCCTCGTGCTGCCGAACCTCTACGGCGACATCGTCAGCGATCTGACGGCCGGCCTCGTCGGCGGCCTCGGCGTGGCGCCCGGCGGAAACATCGGCCCATCGAGCGCCGTGTTCGAGGCGACGCACGGCTCGGCCCCGAAGTACAAGGGACAGAACAGGGTCAACCCGACCGCGATGATCCTCTCCGGCAAGCTCATGCTGGATCACCTCGGAGAGCGCGATGCGGCGGAGCGCCTGGAGACGGCCGTTTCCGACGTGATCCGCGAGGGGAAGTCGGTCACCTACGACATGAAGCCGTTGCGCGACGATCCGACCGCAGTCGGAACGAGCGAGTACGCCGACGCGATCATCGAAAAACTGCAGGCGTAGGCTCGACGGAGCCGGAAAAAATGGAGGGCTGAGGTGTCTGAAAGGCGGAAGGTCACGGTCGTCGGTGCAGGGAACGTCGGTGCAACGTGCGCGCAGGTGCTTGCGCAGCGCGATTACGCCGATGTCGTCCTGGTCGACATCAAGGAGGGCCTGCCGCAGGGCAAGGCGCTCGACATCAACCAGATGGGCGCCGTGCTCGGGTACGAGCCGAACGTCACCGGTTCGAACGATTACGTCGCGACCGCAGGCTCCGACGTCGTCGTGATCACCGCCGGCCTTCCCCGCTCGCCGGGCATGAGCCGCGACGACCTCGTGACGACGAACGAGAAGATCGTCAGGGACGTCACCGAGAAGGTCGTCGACAAGAGCCCCGACGCGATCCTGATCGTCGTCTCGAACCCGCTGGACGCGATGTGCCACGTCGCGAAGAGCGTCTCGGGCTTCCCGAAGGAGCGCGTGTTCGGCCAGGCCGGCATCCTCGACACCGCACGCCTCCAGACGTTCATCGCCTGGGAGACGGGCGCGTCGGTCAAAGACGTCACCGCTGTCGTGCTGGGCGGCCACGGCGACCAGATGGTCTCCGTCATCTCCGCGACGACCGTGGGCGGCGTTCCGCTGCGCAAGCTCGTCTCGGAAGAGAAGATCGCAGCGATGGTCGAGCGCACCGCCAAGGGCGGCGGCGAGCTGGTCCAGTTGATGGGCACATCGGCCTGGTACGCGCCGGGCGCCGCGTCGGCCCAGATGGTCGACTCGATCCTCCTCGACGAGAAGCGCGTGCTCCCCTGCACCGCCTATCTGGAAGGCGAATACGGCATCGACGGCCTCTACATGGGCGTACCGGTGAAGCTGGGCTCGACCGGGATCGAGCAGGTCTACGAGGTCGATCTGGACGACGCCGAGCAAGAGGCGCTGAAGAAGAGCGCAGACGCCGTCCGCGACGTCGTATCGGTCCTCAGCTCGTAGGAACCCAAGAACCTGGTTGGGAAAGCGAACCAGGTTCAGCGTTGGCTACGAACCTGGTTCGCTCTTTAACCAGGTTCGAGAGTTTCACGGGCACCGCTTCACGCCGTAGCCGAGCAGCTTTGGCTTCTTGCACGGTAGAGACCCGACTGGTCGGTGGGCTTCGGGATGACATGCCGGGCGATCGCACGGTTCGAAGCGTCGTAACCCACGACAGACAGCCCGGACTTCTTCCGGTCGCGCAGGGCACGCGCGAACGCCTCCTGGACGACGCCCCGGGCGATCTCACGGCTCGAGACGACACCGGCGAGGCCGTCCCTGAAGACCCCGAAACGGGCGCGGTAGAGCTCCTCGAGTGCGGCTGGGGAGGTAGCCATCTGACCTATCGATCCTGACGCGCTTCGTTTCCTTTAGCGGCAGCCGAGCGGCGCACGCTACCGTCCCGCTCGAATGGATCTCGGCCTACGCGGGAAGACGGCGATCGTCTGCGGAGCTTCGTCCGGCCTCGGCCTGGCCTCCGCGGAAGCGCTCGCGGCCGAGGGTGCGAACGTCACCATGTTCGCGCGGCGACGCGAGGAGCTCGAGCGCGACGCGGAACGGATCGGCGCGCTCGCGGTCCGCGGTGACGTCACGAACGCGGCGGACATCGAGCGCCTGGTCGCGCGCACGATCGAGGCGTTCGGCGGCATCGACATCGTCGTGTGGAACTCGGGCGGCCCCCCTGCGAGCAAAGCTTCGGAGATCACCGACGAGCAGCTCGAGGCGGCATTCGAGCTCTTGCTCGTCCCGGCCGTGCGCCTCGTGCGCCTTTGCCTGCCGCACCTCGAGCAGAGCGAAGCCGGACGCGTGCTCTGCATCACGTCGGTCGCCGTCAAGGAACCGGTCGCACAGCTCGCCCTCTCCAACACGATCCGCCCCGGCCTGACGGGCTGGGCGAAGTCGCTGTCGCGCGAGCTCGGCCCGAAGGGGATCACCGTCAACTGCGTCGCCCCCGGCCGCATCGACACGCCGCGCATGACCGAGCTCTACGGCGGCGGCGGGCCGCCGGCCGAAGAGCTCGCGCAGATCCCGCTCGGTCGCATGGGCACCCCGCGCGAGTTCGGCGACGTCGTCTGCTTCCTCGCCTCCGAGCGCGCCGGCTATGTGACCGGCACGACCGTCCTCGTGGACGGCGGCGTCTCACGCGGTCTTCTGTGAAGCTGATCACCCCCGCCCGCCTGTTCGTCGCGGGCCTGGCTCTGCTCGCCGTCGTCCTCGCGTTGCTCGTCATCCCGGCGAACGAGTACATCTTCCTCCCCGATCGCGCGCACCCCGTCGCGCCGCTCGTGACCGTCCAGGGCGGTCACGACCCGACGCACGGCGCCGTCTACTTCGTCGACGTCGTCCTGCAGAACGCGACGCTGCTCGACAAGATCACCGGGGGAGCGCTGCACAACGGCGCTGACCTCTACCCGAAACAGGCCGTCGATCCGCCCGGGGTCACCTCGCAACTCAGGCAGAAGCTCGACCAGCAGGACATGCACCTCTCGCAGCAGATCGCGGCAGCCGTCGCGCTCCGGGCCGCGGGGAAGAAGGTCGTGATGCGCCCGGTCGGAGTTCGCGTCACCTATGTCGGGCAAGGGCTGCCGGCGTTCGGGAAGCTCCTGCCGGGCGACGTGATCGTGGCCGTCGACGGCAAGCCCGCGCCTACCACGGGCGATCTCCGTGCGGACATTCGCGCCCGCCGGATCGGCGATTCCGTCTCGCTCACGGTCCGGCGCGGGAAGCAGACACTCGTCGAGAAGATGAAGACCGTGGGCGCCCGCGTGGGCGAGGATCGCATCGCGGTCGTGGGCATTACGACCGAGCAGGCGCTCGACATCCACCTGCCGCTGCGCGTGAGCATCAATGCCGGCAACGTCGGAGGGCCTTCGGCCGGCGTCGCCTTTGCGCTCGAGGTGATGGAGGAGCTCGGTCGCGACGTCGTGCACGGCCAGAAGGTCGCCGCGACCGGTGAGATCTTCGCCGACGGGTCGATCGGCCCGATCGGCGGAATCAAGCAGAAAACGATCGGCGCGCGCGAGGCGCATGTGGATGCCTTCCTCGTGCCGGCTGGGGACAACGCCACGGAAGCTCGCAAGTACGCGCACGGACTTCGGATCATCCCTGTGGAGAGCTTTCCACAGGCGTTGCGCGCCTTGGCGACACTCGGCGGAAACGGGTAGGAAAACGTAGTTTTCGGCATGCTGGAACTTGCCGGAAAATGCACGTTTTCCGTTTAGGCAAGCCCTTTTACCCTGTACACCGGGGCCGTACGATGCCGTCCCGTCAACCCGCAACGACCCCTCGGAAGGACCCAATGACCCGACTGAACGCTCCGACCTGCGACGACTGCTATTTCCGCCGTCACGGACTCTGTGCAATGAGCCCGGAGCGTCCTTGCCCGACCTTCCGCGCAGCCACGCGGACGCTGCAGCCGCCCAGGCAGCCCCGCCTCATCCCACTCGCCGCCTCGGCAGCCGCAGTCGCCTGAGCGTCCACGCGCACGCTGCGCCGCGCAGGCAGCCTTCCTCGTCCGCTAGCCGCCCCGGTCGCCGCGGTGGCGTAGAGTCGCTCGTGTGAGCGACACGGCCCCATTGGGACAGGCCCCTCCTCCGGCCGACCAGAAGCGGAAGCCTCGCCGGACGTTCCAGCCCGGGCTCTGGACGCGGCTCGCGCCGATCGCCGTCGTCAGCGTCTACGCGATCCTCTTCATCGCGTTCAACACGCGCGCGGCGAAGGTCGACTTCGTCTTCAGCGCGACGCGCGTCTCAACGATCTTCCTGATCCTGCTCCCACTCGGGATTGGGATCGTGCTCGGCGTACTGCTCTCGCAGCTATACCGGCACAGCAAGCGCCGCCGCTAGCCGCGAGACGCCTTCGGCGATCTCGTCGACGGAGACGAAGCTGTAGGCAAGGCGCAGCGTGTCGGGCTCACCGTCGAAGTCGGTGCCCTTCACGAAGGTCACGCCCGCCGCCTCGGCGCGTGCGAGCAACTCGGTCGCATCGACGCCACCGAGCTCGGCCCAGAGGAAGTAGCCGCCTTCGGGGCGCGTGATCCGGATCTCCGGCAGCTCACGGTCGAGCGCGGCGAGCATCGCATCGCGGCGCAGCCCGAGCAGCTCGCGGACGCGCTCCAGGTTCGGCTCGAAGAGGCCGCGGCTGACGAACTCGTGCGCCGCCGCCTGCCCGAGCAGCACCGGGCCGATGTAGGTCCCGTTCGCGGCCAGTTCGAGCTCGCGCGCAAGCGGCTCCGGGAGCACGAACCACCCCACGCGCAGGCCCGGGGCAATCGTCTTCGAGAAGCTCGAGCTGTACGCGGTCTCGCCGCCCGACAACTCGAACAGCGACGGCAGCGGCTCGCCCTCGAAGCGCACGAGGCCATAAGGGTCGTCTTCCAAAACGAGTACATCATGTTCGCGAGCGATCTCGACGATCCTCAAGCGGCGCTCCTCGCTCAAGGTGCGCCCGCTGGGATTCTGGAACGTCGGGATCAGATAGACGAAGGCGGGCTTTTCGCCCTTCTCGAGTGCTGCTTCGAGCGCGTCGGGGTCGAGACCCTCGTCGTCGCAGTGCACCCCGACGACATCGGCGCCGAGCTCGCGGAGGATCTTCAGCGGCCGGTCGTACGTCGGGCGCTCGACGAGCACGCGCTTCCCGACCGCCAACCGCTGCGCAAGGAAGACGAATCCCTGGAGGGATCCATTCGTGATGAAGATGCGAGCCGGATCCACGTCGTGGCGCGCCCCCAGCCACTCGCGCAAGGGGCCGTAGCCCGACGACGCGCCGTACGAGAGGATCGTCTTCCCGTCGCGCTCGAGCGCGACGCGCGCGCAATCGGCGAGCTCGTCGACGGGGAGGCATTCAGGCGCGGGAACCCCGCGCGCAAAGGAGATCATCGCCACGCGCCCAGACTAGATGAAGGGGTTAGCTAGTCGGCAGTTCAACCACGAAGCGCGAACCGTCCGGCTGGCCGCGCTCGTAGCGGAGGTCGCCGCTGTGTGCGCGCGCGTACGCGCGTGCGATTGCGAGCCCAAGCCCCGTGCCGGCGACGCGGTCGCGCGCGACGCCCGCGCGGGTGAACCGCTCGAACAGCGTGTCCTCGATCTCGAACGCGACACCCGGGCCTGCGTCCTCGACCGAGATGCGCACCTGGCCCTTGTCGACCGCAGCACTGACGAGCACCGGCGCCTGGCCGTAGCGGAGCGCGTTCGTGACCAAGTTGGTGACGATGTGATCGAGGATCGACGGGTCGATCGTGGCCGCCGAAGGGCCGAGGACCTCGACGCGCACGTCGGAGACGCGCGAACCGGCAGCCACCGCCACGACCTCCTCCAGTCGCCTGCGCAGATCGAGCTCTTGCGGCTTGACCTCGACAGCTTCTGCATCGAGGCGCGAAAGGTCGAGCAACTGCTCGACGAGTGCCGCCATGCGCGCTGTCTGCTGCTCGAGCGCGAGCCGCAGCTCGTTCTTCTGAGCGTCGTCGAGCCGGTCGCCGAGGTGGTTGAGCGTCTGCACGAAGCCGTGCACCGTCGTCACCGGCGTGCGCAGCTCGTGGGCGGCGAGCGCGACGAAGTTCGTCATCAGCTCGTTCGCGCGCTCAAGCGCGAGCCGCGACTGGTGCTCCTGCTCGAAGAGGCGAACCCTGTCGAGCGCGATCCCGGTCAGTGCCGCCACGGTGTGCAGGGCGCGCAGCTCGTCCTCGCCGAAGAACGGTGCGTATGGGGACGTCCACACGTGCAGGACGACGCCGGGCTCCTCAACCTGAACCGGCTCGACGTCCTCCGTCTGGTCCGGCACGGCCTGCTGCGCGAGCACGTTGCCCTCCGCGTCGAAGATGCAGGCAGCGCGCGCGCCGACGAGCGCCGCGACCGGGCCGAGCACGCGCTGCGCCACCTCCCCACGCGTCGTCGCGAGCGTCATCAGCCCGCGAATCGCCTCCTGCAGCCGCTGTTGCTCCGGGGCGCGCCAGGAGGCCCGCACGATCTGTGGCGGCTCGAACCCGAGGAGGAACGCGACGGCGCTCAGCAGCGCGATCGCCTGGACGGCCACGGCCCCGGCCGAGCTCGAGTTGGTCGCGAGGGCGGAGCCGATGATCGCGACCGTCAGCGCAGCCGAGGCGAACGAGAGCAGCCGCATGCGTATCCGTGCGACCGAAGGCTGGCCGCGACCCGCCCGCCAGAGGCGCGTCGTGACGACGACGGAGAGCAGCGTCCAGTGGACGAGAAACGCGATGATGTAGACGATGAAGCCGCTCGGGCGCGGGTCGCCGGCGGCCGGGATGCTCGGCAGCGCGAACGTCCAGATGCTCAGGCCGATCGTCAGCAGGCTGACGACGCGCTGCAGACGCCGGGACGGCGGGACGAACGCCGTCGCGAACCGGTAACCGAGGTACGGGAAGAGCACGAGCAGCTCGATCTCGAGCCGCAGCAAGGCCCCCAGTACGAGCCCGTGCGGATGCGCCGGGACGAGCCGGCCGGCGGTGACGAGCAGGCCGAGGGCCAGGAACGAGATGGTGAGCCAGCCGGCCGCGTCGTCGCGCTTCCGCAACCAACGGCGCACGGCCACGACCGCGAGCACGACGAAGAGCACGCTGTTGACGACGTTGAGCGCTGTGCTGAGCTCGTGCAAGCGGACCCCCCGATCGGCCGCTGGGTCGCAGCCTAAGCCGCTTCTTAGGCGCGTAGGGGACAATACGCACATGACGACCCGTGTCCTCGTTGTTGATGACGACCCAGGCGTGCGCTCGGCGATCGCGCGGGCCCTGCGCGTGGATTACGAGGTCGACGAGGCCGAGGACGGCGCAGACGCCCTGGCGCAGCACGCGGCTGCACCCGCGGACGCGATCGTGCTCGATCTGCTGATGCCGGAGGTGGGCGGTCTCGAGGTCTGCCGCTCGCTCCGCCGGCGCAACGATCCGGTGCCCGTGCTTGTCGTCACCGCACGCGATGCGGTCGACGACCGCATCGAAGGCCTCGACGCAGGCGCCGACGACTACCTCGTCAAGCCGTTCGCGATCGAGGAGCTCCGCGCCCGTGTTCGGGCGCTGCTCCGACGGACCGGCGCCGGCGACGACGCGCTCCGCTACGGCGACGTCTCACTCGACCCGGCCACGCGCGAGGTCTACCGCGGCGAGCGCCGGCTCCAGCTGACGCGCACCGAGTTCAACCTACTCGAGCTCTTCATGCGCAACCCGAAGCAGGTGCTGACGCGCTCGCAGATCTATGAGCGCGTCTGGGGCTACGACTTCGGCGCAACCTCGAACGCCCTCTGGGTCTACATCGGTTACCTGCGGCGGAAGCTCGAAGAGAACGGCGAGCCGCGCCTGCTCCACACGGTTCGCGGCGTCGGGTACGCGCTGCGCGAGGAGCCATGAGCCCGAGGCTCGACGAAGGCGGACACAGATGAGTTTCCGCGTTCGGCTCACGTTGCTCGTTGCGCTCGCGATCGCGTTGACGGCCACCGCCGCCTCGGCAGCCGTCTGGGTGGTGGCCAAGCACGAGCTGCTGACCCAGTTCGACCACCAACTCTTGCAGTCGGCGACCACGGGTCACGGACCGTCGCCCTTCGATCCCTCAACTCTGACGACGTACGTCGCGCCAGACGGAACGGCCCGCGGCGCCGCGCTCCCGGTCACTGCGCGCGCGAAGGCGGTCGCGACGGGCAAGAGCAAGTACTACTTCACCGACGCCTCCGTGAAGGATGGCTCCGGCACGCGCTTTCACCTCCGCGAGCTGGTCGCACCCACGAGCGACGAACAGGGCACGCTGACGGGCGCCATGATCGTCGCCCAGTCGCTCGAGTCGACCGACCACGCGCTCTCCCGCATTCGCTTCTGGATCCTGCTCGTCGGCGGGACCGGCATTGCCGCCGGCACAGCGCTCGCCGCGTTCGTGGCCACGGCCGCGTTGCGACCGGTGCGCCGACTGACGGCAGCTGCCGAGAACGTCGCCGCGACAGGCGACCTCACCGAGCGGGTCGAGACGACAGGGAGCGACGAGCTGGGGCGGTTGGGCCGCCGCTTCAACGGCATGCTGGCCGCGCTCGAGGAGTCGGTCGGACGTCAGCGGCGCCTCGTCGCAGACGCATCGCACGAACTGCGCACGCCGCTGACCGCTGCACGCACGAATGTCGACCTGCTGCGCGAGGGGAAGCTGCCCGAGGAAGAGGCCCGCCGCGCGCTGGACGAGGCGTCGATCGAGCTCAACGCGCTCACGACGCTCGTCTCGGACCTCGTCGAGCTCGCGCGCGGCGAGGAGCGCAAGCTCCGTGTCGAGGACGTGCAGCTCGACGAGCTCGTCGAGGGAGTGGTCGAGCGCGCGAAGTCGCGGACGCCCGGGGCAACCTTCGTGACGTTGCTGACGCCGACCAAGGTGCGCGTCGATCCCGTCCTGCTCGAGCGCGCCGTCTCCAACCTGCTCGACAACGCCGTCAAGTACAGCCCCAAGGGTGCGCCGATCGAAGTGATCGTGCGAGACGGTGAAGTGATCGTCGCCGATCACGGGCCGGGAGTGGCCGACGAGGACATCCCGCGCATCTTCGACCGCTTCTACCGCGCCGCGGCATCGCGCTCGAAGCCCGGCGCGGGCCTCGGCCTGGCGATCGTGCGCGAAGCGGCCGAGGCGCACGGCGGCAACGCGAGCGTCGAGAGCTCCGCGGGCGGCGCCCGGTTCAAGCTGACGCTGCCCGCTTCGGTCTAAAGGAGCCCACTCCGCGTACCGATGTGAGCGGCGTGAGCTTTGTCGCACGCCACCTGCTGCCGACCGTCCTGGTCGGGGTCGCCGTCATGCTGACGGGCGGCTTCTTTGCCTTCGCCCGGCCGCAGTACCACCCGCCGAATCTAGGCGAGACGATCAAGGTCCCGCCCGAACTGCCCGCAGCCGACGCCACCGGCGCCGCCGGGTGGGTTTGGCCGGTCGGCGTCCCAGGGTTCGAGCCGGGGCAAATGCTCGGTCGCCACCACGACTTCAACATCTCCGGCGTCCAGCCGATCGAGGTCGCTGCCGCGCAGCTCGCGGCAGCACGGGCCGGTCTCGACGCGAACGGTGTCCGCGTGCTTGTCTCGTCACGCGCGGGAAGGAACGGCGTGCTTGCGATTCTCGCGGCGCCGGCGCTGAACGAAGAGCCGGCCCGCACGTGCGTCGCAGCGTTGCTGCAGGGCGACGCGGGCGTTCGTTGGCGCTGCCCGAACTGGACCCGCTCGTCGCTCGATCTCGACCATGCGCGCGTGCTCGTCGCTGCGGCCGTTTTTGCGTCGCCGAACGGGATGCATGCGCTCTATCTCGTAGGCGTCGCCCGAGGCGACGTGCAGCGAGTCTCCCTGCAGGTGCCGGGGAATCCCTCGCAGGAGATCTACACCCGCGGCAATTCGTGGGGCCAGTTCGAGTCCGCTGTCACCCCAAAGCACGACGGGGGCAAGCTTCTCGTCTACGACAAGCACGGCCTCGTCGAGACGGTACCGCTCCGGATCAAACCCGGCACGCAGCGCGTGTTGCGCTAGCTCGCCGCGGCAGCGACCAGCTCGGCCACCTCGGTCGGCGTCGTGCCGACCTTGATCCCGACTGCTTCGAGCGCTTCCTTCTTCGCCTGCGCGGTGCCGGATGAGCCGGAGATGATCGCGCCGGCGTGCCCCATCGTCTTGCCTGGGGGCGCCGAGAAGCCGGCGATGTACGAGAAGACCGGCTTCGACATGTTCTCGGAGACCCACGTCGCGGCCTTCTCTTCCTCGTCACCGCCGATCTCGCCAACGAGCACGACGTACTTGGTCTCCGGGTCGGCCTCGAACTTCGCCAGCACGTCGATGAAGCCGGAGCCGACGACGGGGTCGCCGCCGATGCCGACGATCGTCGAGTTGCCGAGCCCGCGCTGGGCCACCTCGTGGCCGATCTGATAGGTCAGCGTCCCCGAACGCGAGACGAGCCCGATCGATCCGGGCTGGAAGACCTCCGCCGGGATGATCCCGACGTTCGCCTTGCCCGGCGAGAGCACGCCCGGGCAGTTCGGCCCGATCAACGTCACGTCCTTCGGACGGACGTAGGTGTACGCGCGCAGCATCTCGTGCGCGGGCACGTGCTCGGTGATGCAGATCACGGTCTTGATCCCGGCGTCGACGGCCTCGTAGATCGCGTCGGGCGCGAAGCGCGCGGGCACGAAGATCAGCGATGTGTTCGCGCCGGTTTCCTTGACCGCGTCATCGACCGTGTCGAACACCGGGATGCCGTCGACGTCCTGACCGCCCTTGCCGGGCGTGACGCCGGCAACGACGTTCGTGCCGTAGGCGCGGTTCCGCAGTCCGTGGAAGCGTCCCTCCGAGCCGGTCAGGCCCTGGACGACGAGCTTCGTGTCGTTGTCGACGATGATCGCCATCAGCTACCCCTGCGACTTTCTGCCCTTGAGGACGATGTAGTCATTCGCCCACGTGCTGCCGTCGGGGCTCGTGAACGGCGCGAGTAACTCGCGGACGCGCGCGGCGTCGGCGCCGGCGCAACCGGTGCGCGCGAGCCACTCGTCCATGTCGTGCTCCTTCGAGAAGAAGAGCTCCTGCTCGATCTCGAGGCCGGCATCGACGAACAGCTCCCGCCATTCCTCGGTCGTCAGCGAGCGGTTGTGCGTTGGGTCGCGCAGCTTCTCGGCCTCGTGCTCGTCCTCGGTGCGGTAGAGCATGTCCTCGATCACGACCACGCGGTTCGAGACGCGTGCCATCTCACCGATCGCCTTGCCGAGATCGCCGAAGTGATGGGCCGCGATTCTCGAGACGGCGACGTCGAACGAGCCGTCGGCGAAGGGAATGTCCTCCGCCAGCGCGACAACATCCGCGCGCATTCCGGGCGAGGGGTCGAGCGTCACGACCTCCGCCCCCTGTTCGCGCAGCCGCCGCGCGACATGACCGCCGCCGGTCGCGACGTCGAGCACCTTCACACCCGCGTGCGGGTTGCAGAGCTCGACGACGGCGTCGAGGTCGTCGCCCGTCGAATGCGTGACCGACGTGCGGTACAGCTCGGCACGCTCGTCCCAGGGGTTGGTCACTGTTCTCCCCTGGGCGACTCCATCGAGCCTACGCCGCCGGCGAGCTCCACTGCTTTCTTGGCCGCCTCGAGCATGGTCGGCTCGACGAAGAGGTTCGGCTTCGCGGCCTCCGCGAGGATCTTGCGGCCCTCCTCGGCGTTCGTCCCGTCGAGGCGGACGACGATCGGGATCGCGATGCTCATCCGGTCGAGCGCCTCGAGGATGCCGCGCGCCACTTCGTCGCCGCGGGTGATCCCGCCGAAGATGTTGAACAAGACCGACTTGACCTGCGGATCGCGGGTGATCACCTCGAGCGCGTCGACCACGCCTTCCGCGTTGCCGCCGCCGCCGAGGTCGCAGAAGTTCGCCGGGCGGCCGCCGGCCACGACGACGACGTCGACCGTCGACATCGACAGGCCCGCGCCGTTTCCGCAGATCCCGACGTCGCCGTCGAGCTTCACGTAGACGACGCCCTTCTCGCGCGCGAATGCCTCGAGCGGGTCGGCGGCGCTCGTATCGCGAAACTCGGCGATGTCCGGGTGGCGATAGAGGGCACTGTCGTCGACGGTGAACTTCGAGTCGAGCGCCTTCACCTCGCCCTCCGGCGTGACGATCAGCGGGTTGATCTCGGTCAGCATCGCGTCGCTCTCGACGAAGCAGCGATAGAGCTTTCCGATGATGTCCGCGATCTGCTTCTGCTCGCCCGGGTCTTCGACGCCGGCGCCGTAGACGAGGCGGCGCGCGATCCAGGGCTGGAAGCCCTCGAGCGGGTCGACGTGCAGGCGCACGAGCGCATCGGGATCGTTCGCCGCGACCTCTTCGATCTCGACGCCGCCCTGCGTCGTGAACATGAACAACGGCTGTTTGACCCCGCGATCGAAGGTGATCGAGAGGTAGTACTCCTTCGCGATCTCGGACGCGCTCTCGATCCAGACCTTCTCGACGACGTGGCCGCGGATGTCCAGACCGATGATCTCCTTCGCCTTCTGTTCCGCGCCGGCGGGATCGTCGGCGAGCTGCACGCCACCGGCCTTGCCGCGGCCGCCGGTGAGCACCTGCGCCTTGACGACGACCGGGCCGCCGATCTCCTCCGCAGCCTTGCGCGCCTCGTCCGGCGTCGCCGCGAGGCGACCCTCGGAGACCGGGATCCCGAACTGCTTGAAGAGCTGCTTGCCCTGGTACTCGTGAAGATCCATGAGCCGCGACGACTGTAGATGATCGGTACCGGCCCACGGTGCACTCGCGACAAGCGCTTCCTGGCCGCGCCCGCATCGCGTCTCGCGATCGTGCTCTCCCAGATCGTGCGCTCCGCGTTGACCGCGGCTACCTCCTGCTACTCCTGCTGCTCAGCATGGTCACGTCGGCGTGGGCCACGTGGACGTTCCGCGCGTACCAGCGCTCGCTTTAGCGCCGTGAGATCCGGTACTCCACCAGGCCAACCGCGGCCCAAGCGACTCCGACTGCGATGTAGATCCCGTCGCGACCGACGTGGGCTAGGCCGGACCCAACCGAGACCGCGACGATCAGGGCCGCTTCGATCGGGAAGCGGACCTTCTGGTTCGTCATGCGGGGTCGGATTCGATCACGCAGATCGCCTGGCCGCTCGTGACGGACTGGCCCGCGGCTACCGCAATCGCTGAGACGGTGCCCGCGCGGTGCGCTGTGACCTCGTTCTCCATCTTCATCGCTTCGATGATGCAGATCACGTGACCGGGCTCGACGACGTCGCCCTCGGCAACCTTCACGGAGAGCACGGTTCCCTGCATCGGGCTGACAACGGTGTTCGAGCCCTCGCCGTTCCCGGCCCCCGCCGCGCGTTCGCGCCGCCGGCGCGCCAGGTCGCGGTACGGCGGTTCCGGGACGAGCACCTTCACCTGCACGCGACGACCGTCCACTTCGGCCACTGTCGTCACCTCTGACAACAATCCGTCCGAGACTGCGGCTACCGTTGTTGCCTGGTGAGAGAACTGCTCTGCACGCTGCGCAAGCTCCTCGGACTCGACCAGGCCGTGACACGTCTCGCCGTCGATGAAGCACGTGTGCGTGAGCAGCGCCTGGTGGAAGCCGAGCAGCGACTTGACCCCACCGATCTCGAACTCGGACAGCGCGCGCAGCATCCGCCGGCGCGCGGTCTCGCGATTCGTGTCGTACACGATCAGCTTCGCGATCATCGGGTCGTAGAGGCCGCTGATCTCCGAGCCCGCCGCCACGCCCGAGTCGACGCGCACGCCGGGCCCCGACGGCTCCCGGTAGCTCGTGATCCTCCCGGGGCTGGGCAAGAAGCCGCTGGACGGATCCTCCGCGTTGATGCGGCACTCGATCGCGTGCCCACGGAGCACGACGTCCTCCTGGCGCAGCGATAGCGGCTCTCCTGCCGCGATGAGAACCTGCTCGCGGATCAGATCGAGGCCGGTCACCTCCTCGGTGACCGTGTGCTCGACCTGAATGCGCGTGTTCATTTCCATGAAGAAGTAATCGCCTTCGGGAGTGAGCAGCCCTTCGATCGTCCCCGCCGAGCGGTACCCGGCCGCGCGGGCAGCGTCGACCGCGATCTGCCCGATCCGGTCGCGAAGCTCAGGCGCGACCGCAGGTGACGGCGTCTCCTCCACCAGCTTCTGGTGGCGGCGCTGGATCGTGCAGTCGCGCTCGCCGAGATGGATCACGTTGCCGTGGGCGTCCGCGAGCACCTGCACCTCGATGTGCCGCGGGTCTTCGAGGTAGCG
>DATBDB010000123.1:0-32128 GCA_036270155.1 Gaiellaceae bacterium | reverse complement strand
AGCCGCGCAATGCGCCGGTGGAACGCCTCGATGCCTTCCGCCCGCAGCGCGGCGTCATTGCCCTTCCGAATTTGGTAGCCGACCTGGAAGTAGCTACCACGGTCGATCACGACGAGCAGGGCGTCGTCGCCGACCCGCACGCTGAGGCCGTGAAGATCCACCTCACCGCGGGGAAGTCGGAACCACCAGACGTCCATCGGCACCCCGAACTCCCGCACGCGGAGCCCGCTCGCGGCCCGCACCGCGGATGCGCGACCGTCGCACCCGACCGTCACGGCTGCGCGCAGTTCCCCCTCGCTGTCGTCGGCGTCGCGGTAGCGCACGCCGACCACTCGGCCGTGCTCGCGTAGGAGCCCGGTCACCTCGACGCCCATGCGCAGGGTGAACGACGGCTCTTGGCGACCGGCATCAGCCAGGAGGTCCAGCAGGTCCCACTGCGGCACCATCGCGATGTGCTTGTGCGGCCCGGGCAGGACCCCGAGATCAACATCGAGGCTCGTCCTCGACCGCAGAGGCACTGATAGGCGCTGCACGATGCGATGCGGGATCGCCGAGAAGCGCTCTCCCAGTCCGAGCTCATCGAGCAGCGTCAGGGTCGAGGCGTGCACCGTGTCGCCGCGGAAATCCCGCAAGAAGTCGTCGTGCTTCTCGAGCACCGTCACCTGAACACCGGCGCGGGCGAGAACAAGGCCGAACATCATCCCAGCGGGCCCGCCGCCGACGACGCAGCAGTCGGTTTCTTGCATCCCGAATCAGTGTGGATGCCTCCTCGAGCCCGCGTCAAGCGCAGCAGGCCCCGGGCGCCGCCGTGACGGAGACGGCGCGCGGCCTAGCGAGAAGCGGGGAGCTGGATCTGCTGCGGACCGCGGGTCGAGGCAACGGGCCGATCGGGATTCGCGGTGACGTCGCTGTCGACGACCCAGACCGTCGGGAGCGTCTCGATGTCGTCGTAGACGGCGTGTCCCGCCTGGCCCGATCCGTAGTCACCGGCGTCGTAGCGCGTCCAGATCGAGTCGAAGACATCGACTCTGATCTTGGCGGTGTAGCCCTTGCTCTCGACGATCGCGTCGAGCAGGACGATGATGTCTGCCGCCACCTTGCGCTCGAACATCTCGCCGTCGCCGTTGCGCTGAAAGCGCTGCGTGACGAATGTGCCGGGCTTGATCGGCCCTTCGACGTTGGCGGTCTTCGAGGGCTGGCCCGTCGCCACTGTCGAGCCCGAGCGGACCGTATGGGTCGGCAGCACCCGCGACGTCTGGGTCGAAGGCGGTAGAGCGTTCCTGTTGTCGCGATCGCGATGTTCCATCGGGCCTCCACAGAGGTGATCAGAGTCGAGCGGGTGCCAAGAAAGCAATACGACCGGCCACCAGGGCCGGTCGCAGGACTCCGTCCTTAGCCGGGGCACGGTAGCAACGGCTTCCTGCGACCGCGTTCTTCAAGGCCCGGGAGGGAGTCGGGAAGACCCTCCCCGTGGTGCGATAACTCACGTCGCGCGTGCGGGCACGGCGGCCGGGTGCCCTCTCGGCAGGCGATGCAGCGCCAGCGCGCCGAGCGCGGCGACCGCGAGCAGGGTCACACCGCCGAGGCCGAGACCGACGCGGGCGCCGGCAGCTGCGATCACCCAGCCGACGAGCGGTCCGCCGATCGGCGTCGAACCTTGGAACGCGACGAACCACAGCGACATCACCCGTCCGCGCATCTGCGGCGCGGCGCCAAGTTGCAGCGTCGAGTTACCGATCGCCATGAACGAGACGCTGCCGGCGCCGGCACCGGCGAGCGCAACGAACTCGAGCGGCATGTCCGGTGCGAGCGATGCGAGGACGACCATGGCACCGAAGGCAGTGGCCGCAATAGACAGCGGGCGAATGCCGGTGCGCCCGCGAGCAGCTGTGAACAAGCCGCCGACCGCAGCACCGATTCCCATCGCAGCCGTCATGAGACCGTAGGCCGCAGCGCCTCCATGCAAAGAGTCGTGGTCGATCACCGGGAGCGTGACGGGGAACTCGTAGGCGAGCATGCCGGCGAGACCCATCATCACGAGCGGCACAGCGAGCTCCGGCGAATGACGGACATAGCTGAGCCCCTCGCGCAACTGACCGCGCCGGCGCGGCGTAGGCGTGCTCGGGTTGAGCTGGGTGCGGTCCATCGTCAGGAGCGACGCCACCACGGCAACGAAACTCGCTGCATTCAGGAGGAAGCACACCCCGATGCCGACCGTTGCGATCAGGACACCCGCAACCGCGGGTCCCACCGCGCGCGCAACGTTCACCAAGACCGAGTTCAGGCTCACGGCGTTGCGCAGATGCTCCGGGCCGACGAGCTCGAGGATGAACGACTGGCGCGACGGATTCTCGAACGCATTGTTCAAGCCCAGCAGCCCGGCCAGAACACAGATCTCCCAGAAGCGGATCGCGCCTGTGATCGTGAGCACACCGAGCACGAGGGCCTGCACGCCCATCAAGGCTTGCAGCGCGATCATCAGGCGGCGCTTGTCGACGCGATCGGCGATCACTCCCCCGTAGGGACCCAATACGAGCACCGGCAAGGTCTGAACGGCGACGATCGCGCCGAGAGCGATGCTCGAGTGCGTCAACGTCAGGACGAGCCAGGACTGCGCGATCATCTGCATCCAGGTCCCGATGAGCGAGATCGACTGACCTGACACGTAACGGCGGTAGTTCGGAACCACCATCGCGGCGAACGTCATCCGACCGGCGGCGCGCAGGCGGATCACGTCGCGGGTCGTTTCCGCAGGAGTTCGGCCAACGTCTCGAGCGCCGGGAGCGCCGCGATCAACGCCTCACGGTCACGCAGCGGAAGGGCGTTCAGAACTGGCTCGAGCGTTGCGCTCCGCTCCCGCCGCATCCTCTTGCGTAGGCGTCGTGCAGCAGGTGTCGCTTCGATGCGGGCGGCACGCCGATCCTCGACGTCCACGACTCGCCGGACGAGACCCTGCTCCGCCAGCACCGCAATCACCCGCGAGAGCATCGTCGGGTTGAGACCCTCCAACGCGGCGAGCTCAGCCACTCGGATCGAACCGACCCGGACGACGTCGAGGAAGACCGAGACCTGAGTCGGCGTCAGGTCGCCGCCCGCCTCGGTCGCGCGGAGCCGGCGCGCAAGCCGACTGATCGCGGTGCGCAACCGCGTGACCTCGTCGGTATCGATGCTCTTCAACGCAGACATTTGCCTATCGGCAAGCATTTTACCAAGAGACGGCAGTTTCCCGACGCACGCGCTGCGCGCCTAGCAATAGCGCCAAGGGCAGTTCGCACTTCAATCGTCGGTGATCAGCTTTACCGCGCGAGCGAGACGATTCGCGAGTTCGAGCGACCGGCGCCGCCATCGTGCAACACAGGCGCCGATCGCAGCAAAGTCAACCTGACGTAAGAGTCTCGACGTGCCTCACGTGGGCTTCCGGAGCCTCCAGATCTCGTCCATCGGCCAGCTCCGCGCCCACGCGCGGTCGCCGTCGTCGCGGTAGCTCGAGGTCGCGTCGGCGGCCGGCCGCAGCTCGACCAGGTCCTCGACGATCAGCCCGCTCGCGCGGAAGAGCCGAATCCAGGCGCCGTAGGGCAGGTTGAAGGTGACGTACTCGGCGAAGTCCTGGCGGTGCAGGTCGAAGTAGGGCCGCTGGAGCGTCGCCGACATCGCGTCGCTCGTCTCCTCCCAGCAGATCGCGTCGAGCGGCGAGGAGTGGCTGAAGGCGAGCAGGCCACCCGGCCGTAGGACGCGGGCCGCCTCGGGAACGGTCAGGTGCGGGTCGGCGAACGTGAAGGCGCCGTGGTCGGCGAAGACGATGTCGAAGCTCGCCGCGGCGAAGGGAATCGCCTCGGCGCTCGCGTGCACGAGCGGGAAGTCCGCGCCTGCGGCCCGCGCGTGCTCGAGCTGCCGCTCCGAGCTGTCGAGGCCGGTGCAGCGGGCACCGCGGCGCGCGAGCGCGATCGACCACTGTGCGGCGCCGCAGCCGAGCTCGAGCACGTCCCTACCGGCGACGTCGCCGAGGATCTGCAGCCCCGCCTCCGGGAGCTGCCAGACGCCCCACGCCTCGCCGCCGGCGATGTGCTCGGCGTTCCGGCCCTGGTAGCTGTCCGAGTAGCGGTCCCAGAACGCGCGGTTGCGGGCGGCGTGCTCGGAGAGCGGCTCAGACGAGGACATCTTCGACCGCCATCGGCGGCGGACTCTACTCACTCGGCTCCGCGATGAACCTCTGACAGAAGCGATAAGGCCCGCATTCGCAGGCCTTATCGGAGTAGCGGGGGCGCGTTGTGAACGACTTCCTGCGACCGCAGTCCGGATCGAGGGAGTGCGGCGCCTGACCGCGTCGGACACCCTGACATCTTGCGTGACCGCGTCGCGCAACCTGGCGCAAAACGGGTGAGCGGCGTAGGTTCCCGGTCGTGCGCGAGCTGGAGACTGACTACCTCGTGATCGGCGGCGGTGCGTCGGGAATGGCCTTCACCGACACGCTCGTCGCCCACTCCGACGCCGAGGTCGTGATCGTCGATCGGCGGCACCGTCCAGGCGGTCACTGGCTCGACGCGTATCCGTTCGTGCGCCTGCATCAGCCGTCTGCGTATTACGGCGTCGAGTCGAGGCCGCTCGGTCACGACCGCATCGACGAGCACGGACCGAATGCCGGCTTCTACGAGCGGGCAGGCGCCGCCGAGATCTGCGACTACTACGCGCGCGTTCTCGACGAGACGCTGTTGCCGACCGGGAGGGTCACGTTTCTCGGCTTGAGCGACTATCTCGGCGACGGTCGAGTCGTGTCGCTGCTCGACGGCGCGGAGACGATGGTCAAGGCCCGCCGTAAGCTCGTCGACGCCACGTACGTCCAGTCGGAGATCCCGTCACGGCATCGGCCGCCGTTCACGATCGAACTCGGCGTCACATGCGTGCCGCCGAACGCGCTCGTCGACATCGTGGAAGCTCCCGACCGGTTTACGGTGATCGGTGCGGGCAAGACCGCGATCGACACCTGCGTCTGGCTGCTCGACCAGGGCGTCGACCCCGACCGCCTCCGCTGGATCCGCGGCCGCGACCCGTGGCAGTTCGACCGGACGTTCACGCAGCCGCTCGACCTCATGGGCTCGTTCATGCGGTTGCAGGCCGCGTGGGTGGAGGCGGCGGCCACGGCTACCGAGGGGCACGACTTCGCGCGCCGGCTCGAGGGCGCCGGGATCTTCATCCGACTCGATCCCGCCGTCGAGCCCCTCGCCTTCCGCGGCGCGACGATCAGCACGCGCGAGATCGACGTCGCGCGGCGGGTTGCGGACGTCGTGCGCGCGCAGCGAGTGCGGCACGTCGGCCGAACGTCCATGACCACCACAGACGGCGACGTCGCGGCAGGCGCCCGCGACCTTTATGTCGACTGCACCGCCGCCGGCGTGCCGCCGACGGCCCCTCGACCTGTTTTCGACGTCGGACGCGTCACGGTCCAATTCGTCGCCGCCGGCTTCCTGCCGTGGTCCGCTGCGACGATCGGCTTCGTCGAGTCGACCGACTTCCCCGACGAGGAGAAGAACCTCCTCTGCCCGCCGGTCGCGTTCACCGGCGACGTCGCCGACGTGTGCGCGCTCGCGTACGCGGCGATGCAAGGCCAGGTCGCGCGCACGCGCCACGAGATCGTCGGCCCGTGGTCCGCAGCCGTGCGACTCAACCCGGCCGCGGCCGTGCTCGAGCACGTCGACGAGCCCGAAGTCGCCGAGTCGCTCTCGTACGTGATCGAGCACACGCGCGATGCGCTCCAGAACCTGAGGCGTGTCGCACTCGACGACGGAAGCACGAAGGCCCCGTCTCCGGGGCCTTCCGTATAGCGGGGGCAGGATTTGAACCTGCGACCTCCGGGTTATGAGCCCGGCGAGCTACCTGACTGCTCCACCCCGCGACGCGGCGTCAATTGTAGCACTGTCCGTTCACAAAACCGTCGTTAGGATGCCGCGAATGTCGCTTCTCACCTGGGTTTCGCTGCTGTTTCTCGTCGTCGCGATCGTCGGCTCGATCGTCGTCGCGGTCTCCCGCGGGCTACGGACCTGGCGGACCTTCCGGCGCTTCTCGATGACGACCTCGGCGGCGATCGGCGACGTCCTCGAGACGGCCGCCGAGGCCGAGCGGCACGCGGTCGCGTTCACCGACGGGACGGAGAAGCTGAGCGCTGCGCTCGCGCGGCTTGAGGAGTCGCGCGCCGAGCTTGCCGTCATCCAGGCTGCCGCGGCCGAGGCCAAGGCCTCGCTCCTCGCGTTTCGGGGAGCGGTGCCGCGCAAGTGATGCGCGTCGCCGCGATCGACCTCGGAACGAACGCCACCCGCCTCCTGGTCGCAGACGTCGAGGACGGTCGCGTCGAGGAGGTGCAGCGTCGCACGACGATCACGAAGCTCGGCGAAGGCGTCGATGCGCGGCATCGCCTCCTCCCCGTTCCCATCGCGCGCGTCCGCAACGCGCTGACCGACTACCGCCGTGAGCTCGAGTCCCTTGGCGCCGAGCGGACGCTCGCCGTTGCGACGAGCGCCGTTCGTGACGCCGAGAACGGCGAGGCGTTCCTCGGGGAGATCGAATGGGGATACGGGTTCGCGACGCGGCTGCTGACCGGCGACGAAGAAGCGGCGATGACGCTCCGCGGCGTCGGGCCGCTCGAGCCGGGCACCGTCGTGATCGACGTCGGCGGCGGGTCGACCGAGCTGATCACCGAGAGCTTCCGCACGAGCATGAACATCGGCTCGGTGCGCCTGACCGAACGCTTCGGCATCCACCAGGGCGCCGCGGCCGCCTACATCCGCTCGCAACTGCCTGCGCTGGACGCTGAGCGCGCGCTGGGCGTCGACGGCACGACCGCCGAGCTCGCCGGCCTCGCCGGCAGCACGACCGTGACCCTCGCGACGATCGACGAGACCCTTGAATGGCTCGCGGTGACGAGCGAGGAGGAGCGCCGCGCGCGCCTGATCCTCCCGGATCGCAGCGAGGTGCTCGCAGCCGGCGTGCTGATCCTGCGCGAGACGCTGAGGCATCTCGGGCTCGACCAGATCGACGCAAGCGACCGCGACCTCCTGAACGGCGCTGCGCTCGAGGCGGCCGAGCTCCCCGCGGCCGACGAGGGCGAGGCGCCGCCCGGCGCCTACACATGCTGCTGAGCCAAAAAGCGGGGGTACTTGCGCTCGCAAGGTTCTCTGCTATGATCTTTGAGTAATCAAGTTTTGTGGAGTCAAGGATCAGAGGAGAAAACACATGAGCACCACTCAGACAGAGCAGGGCATTCCGACCGGGACGTGGAAGGCCGACACGGTTCATTCCCGCCTCGCGTTCGAGGTCCAGTACGCGGTGGCAAAGTTCACCGGCGAGGTGACCGACTTCGAGGCCAGCCTCGAGGACGGCACGCTCAAGGGCGCGGCCCAGATCAAGAGCATTGTCCTCAAGGAGGAGAACCTCCAGGCACACGTGCTCTCACCCGAGTTCTTCGATGCCGAGCAGCACCCCGTGGTGAGCTTCTCCGGCAGCGACATCAAGCGCGACGGTGACAAGGTCGAGATCGACGGCGAGCTCACCATGAAGGGCATCTCCCGGCCCGCGAAGCTGAGCGGCACGATCACCGGCCCGACCATCGACCACTTCGGCGCGAACCGCGTTGGCCTCCATCTGGAAACGGTCGTCGACCGCACCGAGTACGACATGAAGTGGAACATGCAGCTCCCGAGCGGCGAGCCCGCACTCGGGCACGAGGTCACGCTTAAGGCGGAGCTGACCCTGGTGGCGCAGGAGGCGTAATGCGCATCCTCGCGATCAGCGGCTCGCTTCGCGACGGCTCCCACAACACGGCCCTCCTCCGCGCTCTGCGCGAGGAGGCGCCGGAGGGAGTCGAGGTGGACATCTGGCAGGGCCTGAAAGTGGTCCCGCCGTACGACCAGGACGACGACGTCGTGCCTGGCCCGGAGGCCGTCGAGGCATTCCGCGAGCTCGTTCGCGAGTCGGACGGAGTCTTCTTCGCGACACCGGAGTACAACGCATCGGTCCCGGGCGCGTTGAAGAACGCCCTCGACTGGGCCTCGCGCCCCGTCGCTACGAACGTCTTCCGCAACAAGCCGGTTGCCGTGATCAGCTCGAGCGCCGGTGCGTTCGGCGGCGTCTGGGCGGCAGCCGAGCTGCGCAAGGTGCTCGGCACGATGGGCGCTCGCGTGACCGAGGCAGAGCTCTCCGTCGCGCACGCGCACGAGAAGGTGAGCGACGACGGTGTCATCTCGGATGACGACGTCCGCGAAGGTCTCCGCGCCGCACTCGACACGCTTATGACGAGCGTGCTCGACCGCGCAGCGGCCGCTTAATCCTCCAACGGCTCCGGCGGCTCGTCTTCAGCGAGCCGCCGCTGCACGCCCGACCGCGAGAGGATGCCGACGAGCTTTCCGTTCTCGACGACGGGCACGCGCTCGTAGTCGTGCTCCTCGAGGAACGCAAACGCGGCGTCGAGACTCATTGCGGCGTCGACCGTCGCGTTCGGCTGCTCCGCGATCTCGCCGAGTGTGGTCGACTCGGGGTCGCGCCCGTTCGCGACGACCTCGCGCACGAGCGTCTTGCGTGTGACGACGCCGACGAGCGCTCCGCCGTCGCACACGAGCACCGAGCGCACGGCTTCGCGCGACAGCGCTTCGCCGGCCTCGCGCGCGCTCGCCGAGGACGCGAGCGCGAGCGGCTCCGGCACCATCGCGTCGCGGACGAGCTGACCGGTCACGGATAGACCCCGCGCGCCTCGAGCGCTGCGGAGACTTCACGGATCGCGGCGACAAGCGCTGCGTCGCGAAGCGAGATGCCACGTTCCTGCGAGACGTTCCAGACGCGGTCGAACGCATCTGACATCTTGTCGGCGAGGCGCCGGCGAATCTCATCGCGGTCCCAGAACAGGCGCCCGAGGTCCTGCACCCACTCGAAGTACGACACCGTGACACCGCCGGCGTTCGTGAGGATGTCGGGCAGGACGGGGATTCCGCGCTCGGCGAGGATCCGGTCGCCTTCGTTCGAGGTCGGCCCGTTGGCGCCCTCGGCGACGAGCTTGCAGCGCAGCTTGCCGGCGTTCTCGGCGGTCACCTGGTCCTCGCGGGCTGCGAGCACGAGGATGTCGCATTCGAGCTCGAGCAGCTCCTCATTGGTGATCCGCTCGACGTCCTTGATGTACCCCTCGAGCGAGCCGTGTTGGGCGACGTACGCGTGCAACGTCGGGATGTCGAGACCGGTGGGCGAGTAGACGCCGCCGGAAATGTCGGAGACGGAGACGACGCGCGCGCCCTTCTCGTGCAGTTCCGTCGCGGCAATGCCGCCGACGTTGCCGAAGCCTTGCACCGCGCAGCGTTGCGCCCCGAGGTCCCACCCGAGCCGCTCGCAGGAGCGCTCGATCACCATCACGACCCCGGCCCCCGTCGCCTCGTGACGGAAGACCGAGCCGCCGATCGAGATCGGCTTCCCGGTGACGATCTCCGGCACCGCGTAGCCCACTTGCATCGAGTACGTGTCCATCATCCACGCCATCGTCTGCTCGTTCGTCGCCATATCGGGCGCCGGGATGTCGAGCTGCGGGCCGATGAACGGCGCAAGCTCGGCGGTGAAGCGGCGCGTGATACGCGTGACTTCGTTCATCGAAAGCTCGCGCACGTTGCAGCGCACACCACCCTTCGCGCCGCCGTACGGCAGACGGAGCAGCGCGCACTTCCATGTCATCCACATCGCGAGCGCCGCGCACTCGCCGAGGTCGACGGCGTCGTCGTACCGGATGCCGCCCTTCGTCGGGCCGAGGACGGACGAGTGCTGCACGCGGTACGCCGGGAACGACCGATACGAACCGTCGTCCATCTCGATCGGGAGCGAGAAGATCACGCAGCGCTCCGGATGTCGCAAGCGGGTCGAGGTGAGGTCGGGGACGTCCGCGAGCTCGAGCGCATGCTCGAGCTGGGTGAGCGCCTGCCGGTAAAGCGGCGTGTCCCACTCGAGAGTTGGCACCGGGTGCGCCACCTTGGCCACGGGCGGGAGCGTACGTGATCGTCTTAGGTCCCTGGGTTTCGAGGATGGGCCGTTTGGCCTATTGCCGGTCCGGCGCCTCGTGCCGATGCTGTCCCGCATGAGGCACGCCGAGCTCCTCCCCGCCATCTGCGCCGCCATTGCGGTCGAGCTCGCCCACCTGCGCTGGATCCTCCTGACGCAGTGGAAATGCCGTTCCTGTACCGAGTCGCACTTGCACTGCGAGTGCAAGCCCGCCTGGGTCAAGATCCTCCTCTAGCCGAACAGCGAGCGGATCAGCGCGGCTTCCTCGGGGTCGGCGCCGAGGTAGGAGCCGCGGATCGCCGTCCACGCGCGGATCTTGAAGTCGTCGAGCCCGGCGGCGACGAACGCCGCGATCCGCCGTTCGGTCTTCGCACGGTCGGTCATGCCGTACGACAACGGGTTCCAGAGGAACGACGGCACGTCGTACTCGCGGTCCCCGAGGTACGGCTTCGGGTCAATCGCAACGAACCGGCCGCCGTCGCGGAGGATGTTGTGATGGTGGAAGTCACCGTGGGTCAACCACTCGCGGCTGATCTCGAGCGACGCATAGAGCTCGCGCGCGAGTGACAGCAGCTCCGTTCCCGCGCCCGCCTCGCGCTCGGCGTTGTCCATCCACCGCGGCACGTGGTCGCCGACCCAGCGGAACGGCTCGCCTGCCGCCTGCCAGAGGCGCGTCGCGATCTCGACGGCGATCGCTGTTGCCTCGTCGTCAGGCAGCTCCGAAATGTCATCGCCGGGCAGCGCGCGCTCCTCGAGTAACGCACGACTGTTCGGATCGCGCCGGAGCAGACGTACCGCGCCGTTGCCGCCCAACGCTCGAGTGCGTCGGGCTCGTGGAGGCCCTCGTCGTCTTCTTCGCAGGCCACCTTGAGGACTGCGTCGTCGCCGGCGGGTGCGACGTACGAGTAGCGCGAGAGTGTGAACGGCTCTCCGAGCTCGAGCCCCCATTCGGCTGCGACCTGTTCTGCCGTCGCCTTCGCGGTCGAGAGGTCAACGCTGTCCACAACGAGAGAATAAGTGGGGGCCGAGGCTGCGGCACCTCGACCCCCACTCTCCGGCCACCGCGCTCGTGAGAGAGGGCAGCCAGAACGGTCAGCTGGTCGAACGCTCGAAGAGCAGAACGAAGCTCGCCGTCGAGAGTACCGAGATCGAGAGCGCGAGCCCGCGGGTGCTTGTGCACCTCGTAACGCGTGACGCAAGGCCGCCACCAACGTGCGTCACACGTCGTCCTGAAGGATGATCTGAGACTCGTTTGTCGGGATGACGCGACCCCCCGTAAGGCGGCGATACCTTGAATCTTGTGCACGCAGTATTCGACCGAATCAGGCACCGGGCCTTCGAGGCCCTCGTGCTCACATTTGCGGTCGCATCGGTCGTCGAGGCTCTGGCCGCGCAGCACGTGCAGGACCGCGCAATCGTCTCTCTGCTCGCGATCGGTTGGACGCTGCCCTTCGCGCTGCGTCACCGTTACCCGTTCTGGGCGCCGCTCGTTGCGTTGGCGTTTCTCGCTTCCTTCGCGTTGATCTCACCCGAACGCTCGATCACCACCCTGACGATGCCGTTCGTGGCTGCGCTCGCGGCGGCAGTCTCGTTTGGGCTCGTCCCCGACCGGCGGCACTCGATCGCAGGCTGGGCGGCCGTGATCGCGACGGCGGCAGTTGTCAGTTCGAAGTCCGGGTCTGCCTATTCGGACTTCTTCTGGACGACGCTGATCCTCACGCTCACGTGGTTCTTCGGGTCCGCTCTCGGCTCGCGCACGGAGCAGGCGCGCGAGCTGACCGAGCGGGTCGAGGCCGCAGAGCGCGAGCGGGCGACCGCCGCCGAACGCGCGACCGCGGAGGAGCGCGCGCGCATCGCGCGGGAACTGCATGACGTCGTCGCGCATTCCGTCTCCGTGATGGTCGTGCAGGCGTCGGGCGTGCGGCGGTTGCTCAAGGACGATCAGCACCGCGAGCGTGAGGCGCTCCTCTCGGTCGAGCAGATCGGCAGGCAGGCGTTGACCGAGATGCGCCGTATGTTGGGCGTGATGCGGAGCGGAGAAGAGGCGCCGGCGGCTCTCGCGCCACAGCCGGGTCTGGAACACCTCGACCGGCTGATCGCGCAGGTCGAGGAGGCGGGGCTGCCGGTGACGCTGCGCGTCGAAGGCGACCGGCCCGACCTGTCGCCGGGCGTCGACCTGTCGGCCTACCGCATCGTGCAGGAAGGGCTGACGAACGCGCTCAAGCATGCGAAGGGGGCGCACGCGGAGGTCGTCGTGCGATATATCGACTCCTCCGTGGAGCTCGAGATCGCAGATAACGGCCCGGGAGCCCCCAGCGGGGACGGCAAGGGCCACGGCCTGGTCGGCATGCGTGAGCGTGTCGCCCTGTACGGCGGCACGATCGAAGCAGGCCCGCGCGACGGGGGCGGCTTCGTGTTGCGCGCCGAACTGCCGGTGGACGGACGCGCGTGATTCGCATCCTCCTCGTCGACGACCAGGCACTGGTGCGCGCGGGGTTCCGCATGATCCTCGACGCCGAACCGGAGATGGAAGTCGTCGGCGAAGCGTCCGATGGGCGCGACGCGGTGGATCAGGTGCGCGAGCTGCGCCCGGACGTCGTCCTGATGGACATCCGCATGCCGGAGCTCGACGGGCTCGAGGCGGCGCGGCGCATCCTCTCGGGCACGCCGGAGGACGGCGCGCCGAAGATCTTGATGCTCACGACCTTCGACCTGGACGAGTACGTCTACGAGGCGCTACGCGCCGGCGCCAGCGGGTTCTTGCTCAAGGACACGCCGCCGGAACAGCTCGTGAGTGCGATCCACGTGATCGCCCAGGGGGAGGCGCTGCTGTCGCCGTCGATCACGCGGCGCGTCATCTCGGAGTTCGTCAAGGGAACCGGCCCGAAGCCGCAGGCGCAGTTCCCGCGGCTGCAGGATCTGACTGCCCGTGAGCTCGAGGTGATGAAGGCGATCGCCCGCGGCCTCTCCAACGCCGAGATCGCGAAGGAGCTGTTCGTCTCCGAGACGACGGTGAAGACGCACGTCGCGCGGATCCTGATGAAGCTCGGCCTCCGAGACCGCGTGCAAGCCGTGGTGCTCGCCTACGAAGCGGGCGTCGTCCAACCGGGCGACAACGCGGTCGAAGCGTCCTAGTCCTCCCGAGCCAAGTCCCGTCGCCAAACGACGTCACGAAAGCGTGACGAACTGTCCACAGGCCTGGTCGAGCCATGTCGCCTGGTCAGACCAGGGTGAACAGACTGCAACTTTTCGTCCACAGGGCCTGAGGCAGTCCTGGACACGCGCAGGCCGGCTGCCGGTTTGCTGACGGAACCCCGGTCGCGCCCTGAGGGACACGTCCCGTCGCCAACCGACGTTACGAAAGCGTGACGAACTGTCCACAGGGGTCTGGTCGAGCCATGTCACATGGTCAGACCAGGGTGAACAAACTGCAACGTTTCGTCCACAGGAGGACGCGGCGGCGGCGTTTGTCGTCCGTTTGGACGACGCGCAGATCACTCGCGCGCCCGACACAAGATCGGCCTCCGCGCCGACGTCATGCCGGACACGGAGGCCGAGACTCCCTCTCGACACCACTCGACAGGAAGGCACCCACCATGATTCGCGCAGGAGACTCGATCGTCAACCCCGTGACCGGCGAACGGCTCGTTTTCAAGCTCACCTCGCACGACACGAACGGCGAGTACACGCTCTTCGACACGTTCGTCGAGCCGGGCGGGACGGTCGCGGCGGCACATGTGCACCCGTACCAGACCGAGATCTTCACGGTCCTCGAAGGGCGCCTCGGCGTCAAGTGCGGACGCAAGAGGCTCGAGCTCGGCGTGGGGGAAGTCGCGCGGATCGATCCAGGAACGCCCCACAAGTTCTGGAACGCGGGCGACGAGACGCTGCGCTTCCGCGCCGAGGTCCGTCCCGCGTTGCAGTTCGAGTCGCTGATCGAGACGATGTTCGGTCTCGCCGCCGACGGCAAGACGAACAAGAGCGGCATGCCCGGCCCGCTCCGGCTGGCCGTGATCGCGAACCACCACTTCGACGTCGTGCGGCTCCCCGTCGTCCCGCATTTCATCCAGAAGCTGGCGCTCGTCCCCGGTGCGCTGATGGGCCGCGCCTTCGGGTACCGGCCGACTTACACGGCCGTCGCAGGTACTCCGGCGCTTGCCTAGAACCTGGTGAACCTGGTGAACCTGGTTCCGCGCTGGCGGAACCAGGTTCACGGGTCTACCCTTTGACGATGCCTGACGACACACATCTGCGCCGCGCCTGGCTCCGTGGGTATCGCCAAGGGGACGTCGAGCTCGCGGCGGCACGCGCGACGCTCCTGCACGAGCAGCAGCAGCACGAGCTGGAAGCGCTACGCGCCCGGGCGAACGCCATGCAGACGGAGATCACGGAGCTCCACCGCCGCGTCGATTCGTTCCGGCAGCGCGAGTCGGATTTGACCAACGCGCTGGACGAGGTTCGCGAACGCCGCGACCAGCTCGAGCGTGACTCGTCGAGCCGCGCGCAGCAGATCGTCGGCGAAGCCGAGCAGCGCGCAGCCGCACTCCGTACCGAAGGCTTGCGACAGGTCGGCGAGCTGCAGCAGCAGGTCGAGCAGCTGCTCGGTCTACGCGCGGGGCTCAGCGCGGCGCTGAAGCGTGTGACGCAGGACATCTCCGACTCGCTCGATCGTCTCGCGGCGGCGCCGGCCCGCGCCGTCGAGCAGATCCCGCCGCGTCAGCCGCCTGTGCCGTCAGCCGACGCCGACGAGCACTTCGCGCGCTGGTCGGACACAGAGAGCTAGTCCCTCCACACCGAGCACGTCATGCCAACCTTCGGGCACGTGCACGGCCGCGTCCGGACGAACGGCGACCGCAACGAGAACCTCTCCGCCGCGTACGAACGCGCACACACCCTCGCCGGCATCGACAGCCTCGTACGACCCCGCGAACGCGGCCGCATGCTCGGCGCGCAGACCGAGCGTCTTCCACGTCACGTAGAGCTTGACGTTCGCGTCCGTGACCGGGCCGCCATCCTGCAACGCGCGCAACGCCTCTTGACGCACCGGCCAGTCGACCGCGCGGCGGTTGTCGGGATCGACCAGCGAGAGATCCTCGAGCTCGTCTCCGCGATAGATATCCGGCACTCCGGGAGCAGCAAGCTTGAGCAACAGCTGCGCGAGGGACAGGCGTCGTCCCAGCTCACGCACGCGCTCGAGGAACGGATCCGTCTCGATGAGCTGCGCCGCTCGCCACGCGTACTCCTGCACTGAACGCTCGTGCTCCTCGTTCGGCGTGAGCCAGTTCGTGTTGACCTTCCCCTCGCGCAGCGCCTTCTCCAGGTACCCGTCGAGTCGGTCGCGGTCGATCGGCAACGCGCCGACAAGGGTTTGGTACACGAGCAGCTCCTCATGCGCATCGGCGAGACCGCCGAGCTCTGCGCGCCACGCGCGGACACGTTCCGCCCACTCCTCGTGCAGCCAGCTGAGCGCTGCGATGCGCGAGCGCACATCGGGCGAGCGCTTCGTGTCGTGCGTGTACGTCGTCAGCAGGTGTCGCGGGAAGCGCGCAGCGCGCTCGGCGTTCGCGTCGTGGAACTCGTCGACGCTCATCCCGACCCGGCCGGGATTGCCACCCACCTCGTTCAGCGCCGCGAGGCGGAAGTAGCGATAGAACGCGGTGTCTTCGACGCCCTTGGCCATCACCGCACCCGTGACCTGCTGGAAGCGCACGACGAAGTCCTCGCGGCCGTCCTCTTGGAGGAACAGCAGACGACGCAGCTCCTCCGACACATTTGCGCGTCCGATCTCCTCGCGGTCCGCCTGTTCGATGATCCCTTTGTACGGCCGGATGTAGGTGCGGTAGACGTGGAACGACGCAAGCGCGAGCGGCAAGTTCTCCGTCGCGACCTCCTGATGTAGCCGCCGCAGCTCGGGCTCGAAGGTGTTGACCGCGACCTCGAGCTTCGAGAGCGCGGCGATGTCCTCGTAGCGGCGCGTGTCGCCGGTGAACGTCTCGTAGAGCTCGGTGAGCGGCTGCCCGGCGTCACGGTTGACGCACACCGCCAGCACGTCGTTCAGAAACTCGTACCCCGTCGTGCCCTCGATCGGCCAGTCGCGTAGCTCCTCGCCCGGCTCGAGGATCTTCTCCGCCCAGACGTGCTCGACACCCGCTTCGGCCAGCCGCTCGAAGTACTCGGCCGGGTCGGCGAGCCCGTCCGGATGATCGACACGCACACCGTCGATCACACCCTCGCGTACGAGCTCGATCACCTTGGCGTGCGTCGCCCAGAAGACCTCCCAGTCCTCCTGCTTGAGGCCGCCCAGGTCGCCGACGTCGAAGAAACGCCGGTGGAAGCCCGTCTTCAGGTCGACGTCGAAGAACATCTGGCGCAGCTCGACGTCGCGCCAGAAGGGGCTCTCGTCGACGGCCGCCATGTGGTTCGGGACGATGTCGAGGATCACGCCGAGTCCCGCGCCTGCGAGCTTGCGGAATTCCTCTTCGCCGCCGAGCGCGTCGGAGATCCGGCGCGGGTCGATCACGTCGTAGCCATGCTGCGAGCCTTCGCGTGCCTGCAGCGACGGCGACAGGTAGAGATGCGAGATCCCGAGGTCGCGGAGGTACGGCACGAGCTCGCGGGCGGCGGCGAAGCCGAACTCGGGCGTCAGCTGAAGGCGATAGGTCGCGCGCAGTTCAGCCAACTCAGTGCTCAGACCGGCGCAAGACGGCGATCGAGCGCGTTTCGACCGTGACGTCGGCGCCTGGGGCAAGTCGTTCTCCTTCGATCCAGCCCGTCGTCAGCACGACTTCCCAGTGCGCGCCGAAGCGACGCGCCGGCAGGCGGAACGTGATGTCCTCGAAATGCGCATTGAAGAGGAGCAGGAACGACTCGTCACGCACCTCCTCCCCGTCCTTCGTCTCCGCCTTCAACTCCTCGCCGTTGAGGAACACGCCGATCGCGCGGGACTCGGTGTTGTCCCAGTCGCGACGGGTCATGCGCCGGCCGTCGGGGCGCATCCACCACACGTCGGGCAGACGCTCACCCTTGCCTTCGAAGAACTTCGTGCGGCGGAAGACCGGATGTGCGCGACGCAAATCGATCAGCTGCCGCGAGAACGTGAGCAGATCCTGGTCGCACTGCTCCCAGTTGAACCACGAGATCTCGTTGTCCTGGCACCACGCGTTGTTGTTGCCGCCTTGCGTGCGGCCCCACTCGTCGCCGCCGAGCAGCATCGGCACGCCCTGCGAGAGGAAGAGCGTCGTCAGGAAGTTCCGCTGCTGCCGCGCGCGCAGCGCGTTGATCGACAGATCGTCGGTCGGGCCCTCAGCGCCGCAGTTCCACGAGCGGTTGTCGTCGGTGCCGTCCTTGTTGTGCTCCCCATTCGCCTCGTTGTGCTTGTCGTTGTACGAGACGAGGTCGCGCAGCGTGAACCCGTCGTGGGCGGTGATGAAGTTGATCGACGCAAACGGCCGGCGACCGTCGGTCTGGTAGAGGTCGGCAGACCCGCCGAAGCGCGATGCAAAGTCCCGCAACGGTGCCTTGCCCCGCCAGAAGTCGCGCATCGTGTCGCGGTAGATCCCGTTCCACTCCGACCAGAGGATCGGAAAGTTGCCGACCTGATAGCCGCCGGGGCCGACGTCCCACGGCTCGGCGATCAGCTTCACCTGGGAGAGGATCGGATCCTGATGGATGATGTCGAAGAACGCCGACAGGCGATCGACCTCGTAGAACTCCCGCGCGAGCGCGGATGCGAGATCGAAGCGGAAGCCGTCGACGTGGCATTCGACGACGAAGTAGCGCAGCGAGTCCATGATCAGCCGCAGCACCGTCGGGTGCACAGGGTTGAGCGTGTTGCCCGTGCCCGTGTAGTCCATGTAGAAGCGCGGTGTTTCCGGCACGAGGCGGTAGTAGCTCTCGTTGTCGACACCTCGGAAGCTCAGCATCGGGCCGAGATGGTTGCCCTCGGCGGTGTGGTTGTAGACGACGTCGAGGATCACCTCGATCCCCGCGCGGTGGAGCGCCTTCACCATTCCCTTGAACTCGCGCACCTGCATGCCGGTCGCCGAATATTCGGAATGCGGCGCCAGGTAGCCGATCGTCGAGTAGCCCCAGTAGTTCGTGAGCCCACGCTCGTGCAGGAAGCCCTCGTCGATGATGTGGTGCACCGGCAGCAACTCGACTGCCGTCACACCGAGATCCTTCAGAAAGGCGATCGAGTCGTCGGCCGCGAGGCCGGCGTAGGTGCCGCGAAGATCCTCGCGGACGCCCTCGCGCTTCTTCGTGAAGCCCTTCACGTGCGCCTCGTAGATCACCGTCTCCTGCCACGGGATATTGAGGTGAACGTCGCCTTCCCAGTCGAACGTCGGGTCGATGATGACCGACCGCGGGATCGCGGGGGCCGAGTCGCTCTCGTCGATCGTCAGGTCGGCGTCGGCTGCGCCGGACCCGGGCACGTACGGCAGCACGTTGGCCGCGTCCCAGTCGACACCGCCGTTGATCGCCTTGGCGTACGGGTCGATCAGGAGCTTCGAGGCGTTGAACCTCGGCCCCCGCCCGGGGTCATACGGCCCGTGCACGCGGTAGCCGTACCGGGTGCCCGGCCCGACACCCGGCAGGTAGCAGTGCCAGTTGAACGCGGTCCGCTCGTGCACTTCGATGCGCTCCTCGTTGTCGCCGTCGAACAGGCACAGCTCGACCCGCTCTGCATTCTCGGAGAAGAGCGAGAAGTTCGTCCCCTCTCCATCCCATTGGGGCCCAAGCGGGAACGGCTCGCCCGGCCAGACGGCGCGGCTCAAAGGCTGAGCTCCACGGTCTTCGCGTCGAAGTCCGCCACGAGCGTCGCCTCGCCGCGGCGCAGCGTCAGCACGCGGCCGGCCGTCGAGACGTCGAGCGTCCGAGGCAGCTCGGGACGCACCCGGAGCAACTCGGCGTAGAACGGATCGGCGTCGGGCTGCGAGATCCGCGAGCGCGCGAAGGTCTCGTATGCCTGCGGATCCGGCACCTCCTGACCGGAGAACGATGTGAACGCGGCGAACTCGCGCTTGCGGCCCGCGCGCGTCGCGTCGGCGATCGACGGGTCGATGTGATCGGTGAAGAACTGAAACGGCGCCGGTTCGTCGTGCTCCTCACCCATGAGAAGCAGCGGCGTGTTCAATGAGAACAGCACGATGGCCAAGGCTACGCGGTGCGCGTCCGCGGGCAGGCGGTCACCGACTGCGCGGTTGCCCACCTGATCGTGATTCTGCGCGCAGACGATCAGGCGCTCGGGCCTAGGCCGGGTCAGCTCACGCACAAGGCCTGTCAGCGAGCCGAACTGCTCGTAGTACCCCTCCCGCTCGCCCGTCAGGAGAACGTGCAGCTCGTGGTGCAGGTTGTCGAGCCACATCGCGTCGTGCCCCCACTCCTCGAGCGGGCGGAAGTCGTCCGGGCCCATCTCGCTCATCACGAGCCCGTCGACCCGCTCGCGCAGCTCCTTGAGCACGTGAACCGGCGAGTCGTCGTAGATCGCGTGCACGGCGTCGAGGCGGAGCCCGTCGATGCGGTAGTCGCGCGTCCAGTACTCCGCGTTCCCGATCGCCCACTCGCGCACCCCGCGCTGTGAGTAGTCGATTGCGTCGCCCCAGAACGTGTGACGTGCATCCGTGAAGTACGGGCCGAACGCGCCGATCGCATCACCGCCTGGACCGATGTGGTTGTAGACCACGTCGAGCACGACGCCGAGCCCTGCGCGGTGGGCCGCGTCCACGAAGCGCGCGAGCCCCTCCGGGCCGCCGTAGACGCCGTGCGGCGCGTACGCATAGACACCGTCATAGCCCCAGCCGCGCTCGCCCGGGAAGGTGGACACGGGCATCAGCTCAACCGCCGTCACGCCGAGCTCGCGCAGCCGGCGCAGGTGCGGGATGGCAGCGTCGAACGTCCCGCCGGGCGTGAACGTCCCGACGTGCAGCTCGTAGAGCACGAGTTCATCGAGTAGCAGCCCTGGCCCGTCCGCGATCTCGAAGCGCGACGTGTCCACGATGCGTGACGGTCCGCGAATGCCGTCTGGCTGATGCCGGGAGCACGGGTCGGGGAGCGCACGCCCGCCGTCGAGCACGAAGAAGTAGTCGTCTCCCGGTTCGGCAGCGATCTCGGCGGCAAAGACGCCCTCACCAACCGGCTCGAGCTCGTGCTCTCCGCCGCGCACCCGAACGGCGACGCGTGACACCGAAGGCGCCCACACGCGAAACTCCACACCACCCTTGGAGAGCGGAACGGCCCCGAAGGGCCGCTGCCAGACCTGGTTGGACATCGTCGCCACCGTACCCCGTGACGGCGGACTCAACCGTCGTCGACTGTCGTCCACATGGTGGTGGGCTAGCCGAGGCGATCGATGGCCGGCTGCAGCCACACAACAGCGAGCGGCGGCAGCGTCAGGACTGCGGAGAACGGCTGGTCGTGCCACGGCGTCGGTTCTGCGCTGACCTTGCCCATGTTCCCAATCCCCGTGCCGCCGTAGTACGCGGAGTCGGTGTTCAACAGCTCCGTCCAGTCACCGCCTAGCGGCAGCCCGACGCGGTAGCCCTCACGCGGGACCGGCGCGAAGTTCGCAATGCACACGATCTGGCGCTCGCCGTCCTTCGAGACACGCGCAAAGACAAGCACGTTGTTCATCGCGTCGTTGGGCTCGATCCAGCGGAAGCCTTCCGGTGAGAAGTCGACCTCCCAGAACGCCGGCTCCTCGCGATAGACGCGGTTCAGGTCGCGGACGAGGTCGCGCATTCCGGCGTGCTCGGCGTGCTCGAGCAGGTGCCACGGCACCTCGTCGGCGTGGTTCCACTCCCACGGGGTCGCGATCTCCTGGCCCATGAACAACAGCTTCTTGCCGGGATGCGACCACATGTACGCGTACAGCGAGCGCAGGTTCGCGAGCTGCTGCCACCTGTCGCCCGGCATCTTCGAAAGCAGCGATCCCTTGCCATGCACGACTTCGTCGTGCGACAGCGGGAGCACGAAGTTCTCGTTCCACGCGTAGACGAGCGAGAAGGTCAGCTCGTGATGGTGGAAGCGGCGGTGAATCGGGTCGTGCTGGAAGTAGCTCAGCGTGTCGTGCATCCACCCCATGTTCCACTTGAACCCGAAGCCGAGCCCGCCGACGTACGTCGGACGCGACACGCCCGGCCACGCCGTCGACTCCTCCGCCGCAGAGATCACGCCCGGCTCCCGCGCATGCACGAGCTCGTTGAACTCTTTGAGAAATGCGACTGCGTCGAGATCCTCGCGGCCGCCGAACGCGTTCGGCACCCACTCCCCGTCCTTGCGCGAGTAGTCGAGGTAGAGCATCGAGGCGACCGCGTCGACGCGCAGTCCGTCCACGTGGTACTCGCGCAGCCAGAAGAGCGCGTTCGCGAGCAGGAAGTTCTGCACCTCAACGCGACCGAGGTTGAACACGTACGTGCCCCAGTCGGGATGCTCACCGCGCCGCGGATCGTCGTGCTCGTAGAGCGCCGTGCCGTCGAAGCGCGTCAGTGCCCACGGGTCGGTGGCGAAGTGAGCCGGCACCCAATCGAGCAGCACACCGATCCCGTTCGCGTGCATGTGGTCGACGAAGTAGCGGAAGTCGTCCGGCGGCCCCATCGTCGAGACCGTGGCGTAGAAACCGGTGACCTGGTAGCCCCAGGATCCCGCGTACGGGTGGTGCATCACCGGCAGCAGCTCCACGTGCGTGAAGCCGAGGTCACGAACGTACGGCGCGAGCTGGTTCGCGAGCTCTCGCCAGCCAAGTGCGCTGCCATCGGGACCCCGGCGCCACGAGGGCGCGTGCAGCTCATAGGTCGTCATTGGCCGCTCGAGCTGGGCCTGGTCTTGCCGCGCATCGATCCAGTCGGCGTCACCCCACTCGTACTCCGACTCGAAGATCACCGAAGCCGTCTTCGGCGGCACCTCCGCCTCGAACGCGACCGGGTCGGCCTTCTCGCGTCCGTCGAGGTTGTACTTGTAGCGCTGCCCGACGGTCGCGCTCTCGACCGTCCCTTCCCAGATCCCGGTCGAGTCGACGGGTTGCAGCTGATCCTTGGTCGCATCCCAGTCGTTGAAGTCGCCGATCACGCTGACGTTCTGCGCGTTCGGCGCCCACACGGCGAAGCGCACCCCGCCGTCGACGCGATGCGCGCCGAGCTTCGCGTAGAGCTGCTCATGCCGCCCGGCCCGTGCGAGCCAGATATCGAGCTCGCCGAACGCCGACGCGCGCGCCTGCGTGACGCCGCCGGGGGGTGCTTTCTGCTCCGGCGGCTTCGCGGACATCAGACCGGTACCTCTTCCTCGAGCATGCGCAGGATCCCGGCGACAGGGATCCGCACCCAGTCCGGCCGGTTGTTCAGCTCGTAGCGCAGCTCGTACACCGCCTTCTCCAATTCGAACACTCTCAGGAGCTTGTCCATCGAGGCACCGGACGGAACCAGGTACTGGTCGACGGTCTTGCGGTACCCGTCGAGGAACCGCGTCCGGGCGCGCTCCTCCCAGTCGGCGGCCGGGTCGACGCCGCGGTGCAGCGGCGCGGCCGACGCCGCGTACGCGAACGAGCGAAGCATCCCGGAGACGTCGCGCAACGGGCTCCGCTTGCGGCGACGCTCGGGCAGCGAGCGTGCCGGCTCGCCTTCGAAGTCGAGGATCATCCAGTCCCCATCGGCCCAGAGGGTCTGGCCGAGGTGGAAGTCACCGTGATGGCGGATCACCCGTCCCGCGCCGCCCAGGTTCGTCAGCATCCGCAGCCGCTCGCGCACCTCCTCGCCGCGGCCGCGGATCGGCTCGAGCTCCGGATTGTCCTCCGGCAGGTCCATGAAGATCGACTCGATCTCTTCGTCGACGGTCGCCGTGAGCAGGCCGAGCGACTCCGCGGAGGTCTCCTCGGGAGCAAAGGCCGGATCGACCGCGTCGGAGCCGAGCACCGAGTGCATGCGGCCGGTCACCTCGCCGAGGCGATGCAGGCTGTCGAGGAAGCGCTCGCTTTCGCCGCTCATGGTCGCGAGCGCGCGATCCCAGCCATCTTCGCCCGCAACGAACTGCTGCAGGATGCCGAGCGTCGCGTCCATCTGCCGGCCCGCGTACGCGTACCACCCTGCAAGCTGCGCGATGTTCTCGAAGCCGTGATCGGTCAGGAAGCGCAGCAGCTCGAGCTCCGGGTTGATCCCGGCCTCGAGGCGCCGGTACACCTTCAGGATCAGCTCCTCGTCGAAGACGATCGACGTGTTCGACTGTTCGGCGCCGACGGGGCGCGCTTCGCGGAGCTCATGACCGATACCGGCGAACCCTTCTGTCGCCGCGAACTCGACGATCCCGTCGCCCGCGGGCAGCTTTGTGTTCGTGCGCATCAGGTGCACGAGCTCGCGCACCTGCCGCGGATCGGCGAGCGAGTCGAGCTCGTGGCTATCGCCCGCGAGCAGCTGGTACGTCTCGTGCGTACCGGTGTCGAACCGGGTCTCGACAAGCAGCAGCTCGAGGTGCGGGTCCTCCTCGCGCAGCGTTGCGCGGTCGACGACCGACGAGTGCGTCACCTCGCGCGTCTTCGAGGCGAACCAGCGCTGGCTCGTGACGAAGTCGATCAACTCCTGTTCCTGGTTCACTCGGATTCTTCTTTCCGCAACTGGAACCAGAAGAACCCTCGTGGCGCGAACGTCAGCAAATACGGCAGTTCTCCGATGCGTGGGAAGCGGGTACGACCGAACATCTCCTCCGGGACGTAGCCCTCCCAGCGCGAGAGATCGAGCTCGACCGCCTGCGCCGACCGCGCGAGATTGTGCACGGCGAGCACGATGTCGTCCTCGTAGGTGCGTACGTGCGCGAAGATCCGCGGGTTGTCGGGGCGCAGCGCCTCGTAGGTGCCGAGGCCGAACACCGGGTGGTCCTTGCGGAGCGCGATCAGCCGGTGGATCCAACGCAGGAGCGAGTTGGGCTGCCGCAACTGGGCCTCGACGTTCACCGCCTGGAACCCGTAGACCGGGTCCATCAGAGGCGGCAGGTAGAGCTGCTGGAAGTCCGCGCGCGAGAACCCGCCGTTCCGGTCGCCCGTCCATTGCATCGGCGTGCGCACGCCGTCGCGGTCGCCGAGGAAGAAGTTGTCGCCCATCCCGATCTCGTCGCCGTAGTAGAGGACCGGCGAGCCCGGCAGCGAGAAGAGGATGGCGTGCATCAACTGGATCTCGTCGCGACCGTTATCGAGCAAGGGAGCGAGCCGGCGGCGGATCCCGAGGTTGAGCTTCATGCGCGGGTCCTTCGCGTACTCGTCGTACATGTAGTCGCGCTCCTCGTCGGTCACCATCTCGAGCGTCAGTTCGTCGTGGTTGCGCAGGAAGAGCCCCCACTGCGCGCCGGACGGAATCGGCGGGGTGGACTCGAGGATCTCCACGAGCGGCAACGCGTCCTCGCGGCGGATGGCCATGAACATCCGCGGCATCACTGGGAAGTGGAAGGCCATGTGGCACTCGTCACCGTCACCGTCACCGAAGTACGCGACGACGTCGGCCGGCCACTGGTTCGCTTCGGCCAGCAGGACGCGATCCTGGTAGCGCGCGTCGACCTCCGACCGCACGCGCTTGAGGAACGAATGGGTCTCCGGCAGGTTCTCGCCGTTCGTCCCGTCGCGCTCGTAGAGATACGGCACCGCGTCGAGCCGGAATCCGTCGAGCCCGAGGTCGAGCCAGAAGCGCAGCACATTCAGCATCTGCTCCTGCACTTCCGGGTTGTCGTAGTTCAGGTCCGGCTGGTGCGAGAAGAAGCGGTGCCAGAAGTACTGGCCGCGCACCGGGTCATACGTCCAGTTCGACGGTTCGGTGTCGAGGAAGATGATGCGCGCCTCGCTCCAGCGCGTGTCGTCGTCGCCCCAGACATACCAGTCGCCGTAGGGGCCCTCCGGATCGCTGCGGCTTGCCTGAAACCACGGATGGTCACTCGACGTGTGATTCATGACGAGGTCGGCGATCACCCGCATGCCGCGCTGGTGCGCCTGGTCGACGAAGTACGTGAAGTCCTCGATGCTCCCGTAGTCGGGATGGATCGTGAAGAAGTCGGCGATGTCGTAGCCGCCGTCGCGCAAAGGGCTCGGATAGAACGGCAGCAGCCAAAGGACGTCGACGCCGAGCCACTGCAGGTATTCGAGCTTGTCTGCAAGCCCGCGGAAGTCGCCCGAGCCGTCGTCGTTGCCGTCGTTGAATCCACGCAGGTGGATCTCGTAGAAGACGGACTTCTTGAACCAGTCGGGGTCGCGTTCGAACCAGTTGCCGGGATCGCTCATGCGAGGACTTTAAGGAGATGCGACTTCCCGGGCGCGAGCTTCACGTAATTACGGCCTGCGCGCCACGTGAAGCTCGTGCCGGTCAGAAGCTCGCGCGCGTCGAAGGCCGGTGGAAAGCCGAGCGAGACCGGGATCACGCACGCCCCTTCTTGCTCGGTGAACGGATCGAGGTTGACCACGCAGATCACGTCGTCCTTCGCGTACGCGATGAGCTGGTCGTTCTCTGTCTCGAGCCACCGGATGTTCTCGAGCCGCTGCAGCGCCGGCTCGGCGCGCCGCGCCTCGTTCAGGCGCTGCACGAGCGGCAGGAGCGGGCCGTCGAGCGCGCGCTGCCGCACCTCGTACTTCTCCGAATCGAGGTACTCCTCGGAGCCCGGCGCCGCCGGCACGTTCTCGAACGACTCGTAGCCGGAGTAGATGCCGTACGACGGCGACAGCGTGGCGGCGAGCACGAGCCGCGCTTCGAACGCGGGCGCCCCGCCGAGCTGCAGGTACTCGTGGAGGATGTCCGGCGTGTTCACGAACGCGTTCGGCCGGTAGAACTCGTTCCACGCGACCAGCTGCTGCATGTACTCGACCAGCTCGGCCTTCGTGTTCTTCCACGTGAAGTACGTGTAGCTCTGCGCGAACCCGATCTTCGCGAGCGTGGTCATCATCGACGGGCGCGTGAACGCCTCCGCAAGGAAGATCACATCGGGATGCGCGTCGCGCACCTCGCGGATCAGCCACTCCCAGAACGGCACCGGCTTCGTGTGCGGGTTGTCGACGCGGAACACCGTGATGCCGCGGCCGACCCAGAAGAGCACGACGTCGAGCAGCGCCTGCCAGAGACCCTGCCAATCCTCGGACTCGAAGTTGACGTTGTAGATGTCCTGGTAGCGCTTGGGCGGGTTCTCGGCGTACTTGAGCGTTCCGTCGGGGCGACGGTTGAACCACTCCGGGTGCTTCTTCAGCCACGGGTGATCGGGCGAGTTCTGGATCGCGAAGTCGAGCGCGAGCTCGACGTTCGCCGCCTTCGCGGCCGCGATCAGCGCGTCGAAGTCGTCCCACGTCCCGAGCTCGGGGTGGATCGCGTCGTGTCCCCCCTCCTCCGAGCCGATCGCCCAGGGCGAGCCGACGTCGGTCTTGTCGGGCGTCAGCGAGTTGTTGCGGCCCTTCCGGTTCGTGTGGCCAATCGGGTGCACCGGCGGGAGGTACACGACATCGAAGCCGAGCGCCGCGAGCTGCGGCAGCACCTCGGCGACGCCGTTGAAACCGCCCCACGAGCGCGGGAAGAGCTCGTACCAGGAACCGAAGCGCGCGAGCACGCGGTCGACGTCGACCTCGTAGGTCTGCGACATCGCTTCGCCGTGGCGGTCGCCCGCCTCCGCGGCGAGGCCCTCCTCCACGGTGACGGCATGACCGAAGAGCAGCGCGCCCTCGGAGAGCTCGCCGGCGAAATCCTCCTGGCCGGCATCGACCTTGCGCCGGACCTCGTCCTGCCAGGTCGCGATCCGGTCCGTCCAGACCGCCACCCAGAACTGCCAGCGCCCGGGGCGGTCGGGGACAAACGTCCCACCCCAGCGATCGCTCCCGAATGGCTGCAGCGTTTCCTCGCGCCAGGCCTTCTCGCCGGGCGCTTTGACGCGCACCGCGCCTGCAAGTGTGTCGTGCCCGTCCTTGACGACGGTCGCGTAGACAGCCACCGTGTCTCCGACCGTTCGCTTGACGGCGTAGCGGCCGCAATCGACGATCGGCTCGACGGCCTGGATCTGAATGCGCGGTTGGGGGCTCTTGGGAGGGGGCATTCTGGTGAGATTCTCAGTCGTCGGCACGTCCTAAACGCATGGACCTCGAACGCGCCTCCGGAATCCTGCTCCATCCGACCTCGTTGCCGAACGGGGTACTCGACGACCATGCGTACCGCTTCGTGGACTGGCTGGCGGACGCCGGACAGGCATGGTGGCAGGTTCTGCCCCTCGGGCCGCCCGAAGGGATCACCGGTTCGCCCTACATGTCGCCGTCGGCGTTCGCAGGCTCGCCGGCGCTGATCGCCGATCCCGCGGCTCCCGTCACGGCGCCGGAGGCCGCCGCGTTCCGCGAGCGCCACGCCTACTGGATCGACGACTGGGTTGCGCACGGCGGCTCGCTCGAGGATCAGGTGCGGTTCGAGCGCGAGTGGCACGCGTTGCGCGCGTACGCGGCCGAGCGCGGCGTGCGCATCTTCGGCGACATGCCCATCTACGTCGCTGACGGCAGCGCCGACCACATCGCACACCCGAGGTTGTTCCAGAAAGGCGCAGTCGCCGGCGTGCCGCCCGACTCGTTCGCCAAGACGGGCCAGCTCTGGGGCAACCCGCTCTACGACTGGACCGCGATGCGAGCAGACGGGTACCGCTGGTGGATCGAGCGCTTCCGGCGCGCGTTCGATCTCGTCGACCTGACCCGTGTCGATCACTTCCGCGGCTTCGTCGCGTACTGGGCCGTGCCGGCCGGAAACGCGACGGCGGTCGAGGGCAAGTGGCGCCGCGGCCCCGGCGCCGATCTCTTCCGCGCGATCGAGCGCGAGCTCGGGCCCCTACCCGTCGTCGCCGAAGACCTCGGCGTGATCACCGAGCCGGTCGTGCGCCTGCGGCACGAGCTCGGCTACCCGGGGATGGTCGTCCTCCAGTTCGGCCTCGGCCGCGACCCCGGCAACCCGCACCTGCCGGCAAACCACCATGAGCACTCGGTCGCCTACACGGGGACGCACGACAACGACACGACGCGCGGCTGGTGGGAGTCGCAGTCCGAGGACGACCGCGCGTGGACGGAGCTCGACGCTGCGGATCCGGCGTGGTCGCTGATCGAAGCTGCGTGGAACTCGCGCGCCGCGCTCGCGATCACACCGCTGCAGGACGTGCTCGGGCTCGGCAACGAGGCACGCATGAATCTTCCCGGCACCGAGCACGGGAACTGGCAGTGGCGGTACGAGCCCGACGCTCTGACGAGCGAGCGCGCGGAGCGCCTGCGCGCGCTTACCGCGTCATCGCGTCGAGCGCGTTCCGCATGAACCCGCCTACCTGTCAGACGTTATGCAAGTGCCGGGGGAGGGGATCGAACCCCCACGTCCCGAAGGACAACCGGTTTTAAGCCGGTCGCGTCTGCCAATTCCGCCACCCCGGCAGGGGTGGATCAGGCTAAGCCGTGGAAACGCGTGGGCCTCACTGTGGCCCCATCCCGGCCTGGTCGGCGCTGAGGGGGATCCCCTCGGGGCCATGACCGCGATAGGCGTTGCGGAACGCCTCGAACGCCTTCTTCGTCGCGGCGTTCCACTTCAGACAGGTCGCGATGTGCCCTTGGCCGAAGTCGCCGTTCTGCTGATAGGACGCCGGGTTCCCTGTCCACGCGGTGATCGCGATGCGGCTGCCGAAGTTGGCATACGGCGTGCCGAACGTTCCCGTCGGCTGCTGGTCGTAGAACGCCTTCAACTGGGAGACCGTGGACTGCGGCGTCTTCGTTCCCCACCAGAGGATCACGCCGCCGTGCTCTTCGTTGTGGACGACCATGCGCGGATTCACCGGCTGGGTGTAGAAGCCCCAGACGGCCCAGCTCGGATAGTGCGGCCCCCCGTCCGGCGGGGTCGTCGTCCACGGGAACTTGCTGGTCAGGCTCGGGATGTGCGTCTTGCCGCCGGGGACGACGATCTTGTTCGAGGTGAACGTGCACCCGGCGGCGGTCATCAGGTTCGCGACCTTCTTTGCGTTGGGCGTACCGCCGGCGCCGAGCGCGACGACCAGTACGACGACGATCAGCGCAACGATGCCGAAGCCCGAAATGGCGTAGAGGATCTTGCGCTGGCTCGCGCCCATGTCGCCCGGCGTGCGCGTGTTGCTGCGCACCTGCGGCGCCTGAACGCGCCGCGGCTGATTCCCGCGAGGCGGCTGCGGAGTTTTCGGCTTCTTCTTCGGCGGCATGCGCTCGGCATTCAAGCGGAAACGGGCACGCCGCTGCCGAAAAAAGCGGCAACGGCGGCGGAATCCTCGGCGATCGGGCAGCGCGGCAGCGCGGCCAGGAACGCCCGCCCGTACGGCTTGGTGCGCAGGCGCGGGTCGAGGATCGCGACGACGCCCCGATCGGTATGGCCGCGGATCAGCCGGCCGAACCCCTGGCGCAACTGGAGCATCGCGGTCGGGAGCGCGTAGTCGCGGAACCAGTCGCCGCCCGCGGCTTCGACCGCCTCGCACCGAGCTTCGTGCAGCGGGTCGCCGGGCGCGGAGAACGGGAGCTTGTCGATCACGAGCAGCGAGAGCGACTCGCCCGGCACGTCGACGCCTTGCCAGAACGTCGACGTCGCGATCAGCACCGAGTCGACCTCGTCGCGGAAGCGCTCCAGCAGCCGCTCGCGCGGTGCTTCGCCCTGGACGAGCACGTCGTACGGAACGCGCCCGCGCACATGCTCGCGATAGACGTCGAGTGCGCGGTAGCTCGAGGTGAGGACCAGCGCACGGCCTTCCGACAACGCGAGCAGCGAGACGATCTCCTCGGCCGCACGCTCGGTGAACCCTTCGCTGCGCGGGTCGGGCATCGTCCGCGGGACGTAGAGGAGCGCCTGCTCCGCGAAGTCGTAGGGCGAGCCGACCACCGCTTCCCGCGCGTGCTCGAGCCCGAGCCGGCGGCGCACGAACCGCGCGTCCTCACCTGTCGTCAGCGTCGCCGAGACGAGGATCGCCGTCGGGCCGTCGTCCCAGAGCCGCTCGCTCAGCTCCCCGGACACGTCGACCGGCGCCCAGGCGACGGCGTCGGGCTCTGCCCAGACGACGCGCTCCGTTCCCTCCGTTTCGATGCACGTCGACACCTCGCCCGCCGCGCCGAGCGCGCGGCGTGACAGCGCATCGAGGTCCTCGCCTTGTCCTTGCAGGGCGACGGAAAGATCGCCGAGCGCGTCCATCAGAACGAGCGCCGGCTCGGCCGGCACTTCACGCAAGCGCTTGCGCCCAGAGGGGGGCGCCACCGCCCGCAGCAGCCGGTCGCCGCTCCGCTCGACGCGATCTGCCTGCCGGGCGGGATACGGCCGCTGAGACTCGCGGCACGCGCGCTCGATGTCTGCCGTCAGCCGCCGCAGCCCGGCGCGCGAGACGCGGCCGCCGAGCCAGGACGCCGCCGACTCTTCGAGGCGATGCCCCTCGTCGAAGATCACCGCGTCGTGCTCGGGCAACACGCCGCCGCCGGAGGCGACGTGCGCGAAGTAGAGCGCGTGGTTGACGATCACGAGGTCGGCGCCTGCGGCGCGCTCGCGCGCCGCCTCGGAGAAGCACGCGGAGACAAACGGGCAGCGGCGGCCTGAGCAGCGGTCGGGCCCGACCGCGATCTCGGCCCAGAGCGCGTCGGAGGGCTCCAGTTCGAGCTCGGCGCGGTCACCCGTCTCGGTCGTGTCGAGCCAGCCCGCCATCGCCTCCCAGGCGCGGGCGTCCCGGCCCTCCGGCATCAGGAACGGCTGGAAGCCCTGCAGCTGCCGGCGGCAGAGGTAGTTCGCGCGGCCCTTGAGCACCTGCACGTTCACTTCGCGCCCGACTGCGGCCGCTGCGATCGGCACGTCCTTCGAGAGCAACTGCTCCTGCAACGCCTTCGTGGCCGTGGCGACGACGACGCGCAGGCCGGACTCGAGTGCGGGCACGAGGTAGGCGAGGCTCTTCCCGACGCCCGTCCCCGCCTCTGCGACGAGGTGCTCGCCCGTTGTCAGCGCATGCTCCACCGCGGCCGCGAGTGCGGCCTGCTCGCGGCGGGGCTCGTACTCGGGCAGCACGTGCTCGAGCGCCCCGCCGGGGGCAAAGACGTCGTCCATTGACGTCAGACTACGGGAGCGAACGGACGTTCCCCTGCGGCGCGTTCGGGAGAAAACCACGCTCTTTGCGGAATTCCGCACGAACCGCCCTTGACGCTGTCCAGGGGCGCCGTTAGTTTGCGGCCGTCGGATCCGGTAGCTCTTCGGAGTCGCTGGATCCGGCACTCAGCTCCTGTAGGTCTTCGGACTCGCGGGAGCTGATTTTTTTTGGTCCCGATCCGAGTTCGCGCGTAGGTTTCTCGCGAGATGACCTGGCTGGGCCGCCTACGGCGAACGGAACAACGCGTGCACCTGCCGGTTGGATCCGTGCAGGACCTCGGCGAGTCGCCGCTCTGGCCGGCCCTCGCTGTGCTGACCGCCGCCGGCCTCTACGCCACCCTCCCGGGCCGCTTCATCGTCGGCTCGGGCGCGGGGGCGTTCGGCGCGCTGCGGTGGATCGTTCCTGCGCTGACAGTCGTACTGATTGTCCCCCTCGCCTTGACGGTGCCGCGAAACCAGCGGTTCCTGCGCGCTGCCGAAGCTCAGGTCGCGAAGGTCAGGTTGAGCCGGCGCGTGGCGTCGAACGCAGTGATCGCACTGATCACCGCCGCGAACGGCATCTCGATCATCCTGCTCGTGCACCTGCTTGTGAACGGCGCACACACGCAGGCGAATCTCCTGCTGAAGGCGGGCATCCACCTGTGGATCACGAACGTGCTCGTCTTCGCGCTCTGGTTCTGGCAGCTCGACGGCGGCGGCCCGCTCGCGCGGCCGACGACGCCGCCACACGAGCGCGACTTCCTCTTCCCGCAGCAGACCGAGCCGGTGTTGCTCGTCGGCGGCTGGGCGCCGAAGTTCCTGGACTACCTGTTCGTGTCGTTCACGAACTCGTCGGCGTTCAGCCCGACGGACGCGCTGCCGCTGAGTCGGTGGGCGAAGATGCTCATGCTCGTGCAGTCGGCGATCAGCCTGAGCCTCGCGGTGATGGTGGTTGCGCGGGCCGTCAACATCCTCAAATAGCGTTGGCCGGCACCGGTCCGTAGCCGCAGATCATCCATATCGTCACGGCGCTCGTGAAAGGA
>DATBDB010000122.1:0-18216 GCA_036270155.1 Gaiellaceae bacterium | reverse complement strand
GATCAGCGGTGCGTCGATGAACCCGGCGCGCTCATTCGGGCCCGATCTCGTCAACTGGGACTTCCACAACTACTGGGTGTACCTCGCCGGTCCGCTGGCGGGCGGGCTCGTCGCGTGCGGCATCGCGTGGATCCTCCGGGGAGAGGGAGGCGACATCGGCGGCATGGCCGCGGCGCGCGGACGCGACGAGCGGGTCGAGGCGACGCTCGCTGCCAAGGCCAATCGCCCCTGAGCCACCCTCGGGGCTTGTCACCAAAAACCCCCCTTTTGATCCCTCAAGGTGAGGGATGCCAATGCCGAAACGTGAGGTATGGCGCTCTCGATCCACCGTCCGGTCGGCTGGTCACTTCGCCGCCGTACCCGCGCGCAGGCCGCGCCCGGGCCGCTGAGGGTTGCGATGTTCACGACCTCGTACCCGCGTAACGCGGCCGACGCGACGGGACGATTCGTCTTCAACACGGTCGAGCATCTGCGCGACCGGCACGTCGAGATCGAGGTCGTCGCGCCGGGCTCGTATCGCGACTTCGGGCTCACCGGCACGCGCAGTGGTGGCGTCGTCGCCGCGCTGAAGCGCCGCCCGTGGCTCGCACTGCTCCTGCTCGTCTCGATGATCGCCGCGTGCCGCGCCGCAGCGCGCCGCGCCGACCTCGTCCACGCAAACTGGCTCGCCGGCGCCGCGATCGCACTGTTCAGCGGCCGCCCATTCGTCGTCACCCTCCACGGCTCCGGTTCCGCCGGCCGCTTCTCCGATCTTTCGCTCGCGCGCCGCGCGCCGCGGCTCGTCCGCCTGCTGCTCTGCCGGGCACGCGCGGTCATCTGCTGCTCCGAGCAACTCGCCGAGGCGATGCGCAACTGCGGCCTGAAGAACGTGCACGCGATCCCGTACGGCGTCGACGTTCCGTCGGCACTCGGCTTCGAGGACGACGCGCACCCCGTCCTCTACGCCGGCCGGCTTTCCCCGGAGAAGAACATCGACGTGATTGCACGCGCGACGGAGGGCCTGCCGCGGATCATCGCCGGCGACGGGCCGCTCCGCAGCCTCCTGCCCGACGCACTCGGCTTCGTCTCGCACGAAGCGCTCTCCGACCTGTACGACCGCTCGGCCGTCGTCGTGCTCGTCTCGCAGATGGAGGGCCTGCCGAACGTCGTGCTCGAAGCGATGGCGCACGGCAAGACCGTGATCGCGACACCCGTCGGCGGGATTCCGACCGTGATCGAGGACGGCCGCACCGGCTTCCTCGTTCCCGTCGGCGATGCAGCCGCGCTGCGCGCGACGATCGAGCGCGTGCTCGCCGACCCCGACCTGCGCAGGCGCGTGGGCGAGGCTGCCCGTGCACGCGTAACCGAGTACTGCTCGTGGGATCGGGTGACCGAGCAGACGCTTCAGGTGTACGCGAACGCCGCGTGACGCCGACGTTGCGCATCGCGCGCTACGACGACTGGCGGGCCACTCGCAGAAGAGGACGAGCACGGCGCGCTGCGCTGGCGCGCGTTCGTCGTGCACCGCGGCTTCCGCATCCTGCCGATCTACCTCGCGAGCCTCGCGCTGTATGCGGTCGTGATGTATTCGGTCGGCTTCGGCGGGTCGCACCGCTCGGTGTTCACCCAGGCGCTGCCGTGGTATCTCTCGCCATTCCCGGAGGTGCCGTTCTTCACGAAGACGCACATTGTGTTCTCGCTCGCCTGGTCGCTCGGGATCGAGGAGAAGTTCTATCTCCTCTGGCCGCTGCTGGCCTTCGTCCTGCTGCGCAAGCACGCCCGCGGACGGGTCGGCGTCGCACTCCTGCTCGCACTCGTCGCGCAGCTTCCGATCGCGTTCAGTGCCGGCGGCCGCGCGTCACAGGGCGACGGCCCGCGCGTGCCGTCGTCCCGGCTCTCGCCGGCTCCTGATCCGGTTTACGCAGGGACGACAATGGCACGTCCTCTCTGAGTCGCGTGGCGACGCACAAGGAGGATTTCGTGCCCTATCCCGTGCAGGTCGAAGGTGAGCTCGCGTCGCAACTGAGCCGCTGGCTCTGGCTCGTGAAGTGGCTGCTCGCAATCCCCCACTTCGTCTGCCTCGCCTTCCTCTGGATCGCCTACATCGTCCTGACGATCGTGGCGTTCTTCGCCGTGCTGTTCACCGGCCGCTACCCGCGCGGCATCTTCAACTTCAACGTCGGAGTCCTGCGCTGGACCTGGCGCGTCGCGTTCTACAGCTACAGCGCCCTCGCAACCGACCGGTACCCGCCATTCACCCTGGCCGAGGTTCCGGACTACCCGGCTCAGCTGGCCGTCGACTACCCCGCCTGGCAGCGGCGCGGGTTTCCGCTGATCGGCTGGTGGCTGCTCGGGATCCCCCAGTACGTGATCGCCGGCATCCTCGGCGGGTCGACCGTGGGCTGGCAGTGGTCGGGCGGCCTGATCGGCGTGCTCATCCTGGTGGCCGCCGTGATGCTCCTCTTCAAGAGCGAGTACCCACGGGGGATCTTCGACCTGGTGATGGGCTTCAACCGCTGGGTGATCCGCGCCGGCGTCTACGGCTCCTTGCTGACGCCCGTCTACCCGCCGTTCCGGCTCGACCAGGGCGGACGTGAGCCGACGATCTCGGAGGGTGCGGTCGCGCCGACGGTCTAGGCAGGCACCGCCACGTGACGGCTGTGCACCTGATAGAGCCGGAATGCGAGAACGATCTCGTTGACGCCACGCAGGAGCGCCATCGCACCGACAAACGCGATCAGCAGCGTCGCGCTTCGGTTCCAGTAGCCCGCAGCCCAGAAGCCGAGGCCCAGCTCGATCAAGCCTGCCAGTGCCTGCACCCACCAGGCCTCGTCCACCGGCCGCGTCCAGAGCGCCGTGACGAGATTCCACGACCCGGCGAATATGAAGTAGAAGCTGATCACCGCAGCGAGCCCGACGAACGTATTGCCCGGCGTGAAGAACGCGACCACGCCGACAACGATGAACGCGACGCCGAACAGCGCGGCGAAGATCCGCCACCAGCCTCGCATCAGCATCGCTGCGAACAGCTCGGTGACGCCTACAACGATCGCGACGACGCCGAACAGGATGGAGACTGCCGTCACGGACGTGTAGTCGAAGCGGAAGACGATCGCGGCGACGACGATCCACGCGATGCCGGTTATGAGGACGAGCCACCAGTAGCGCGTCGTGCTCTCGATCAGCTCGGTCGGGGTTGTCAGTGAGGAGGACATCGAATCTCCTGTCGTTCGGATTGCGGCGAACGCTCCCCTCATACCGCGCCGCATCCCGCGAAAACCTCACTCGAAAGGGGGACAATCCTGGCCGCGGCGTGCGCTACACCAGGGGGCGAAGTTGGGGTCTTTGAAGGGTCACCTGGCGCTCGGCGTCATGCTCGTCACTGCCGCTGCCGGTGCGGCCGCTGCGTCGGGCACGTCGCTGCGCGTGCTGGTCAAGCACACGCCGAACAAGACGGAGTCGAACCGCACGCGCGCCACGATCAACGCGATCGTCATCCACGACACCGAGGGCCGCTTCATCGGCTCGGTCCGCTTCCTCCAGCGGGCGCGCACGCAGGGCTCTGCGCACTTCGTCGTCTCGCGCCGCGGCCAGATCGTGCAGCTCGTCCCGGTGACCGACGTCGCATGGCACGCCGGCAACAGGTGGTGGAACCTGCACTCGATCGGGATCGAGCACGAAGGCTGGGCTGGGCGCCGCGGGTACACCGAGAGTGAGTACCGCGCGTCGGCGAAGCTCGTCGCCTACCTCGCGCATCGGTGGAGCATCCCGCTCGACCGCGAGCACATCATCGGCCACAACGAGGTGCCGAACCCCTCCCGCCCCGGCTCGTTCGGCGGCGCCAGCGGTCACACCGATCCGGGCATGTACTGGAACTGGAGCCACTACATGCACCTCGTGCGCTACTACGCGGCGCATCGCGTGCTCCCGAAGTTCGTCCAGCGGATGACCGTGCTGCCGGACGCGCCCGTGCCCCACCCCAGCGCCACGTTGCGTCGCATCCTCACGCGAACGGTCGTGCACGCGACGCACGTCAACGTGACACCGCTCGCTCGCACGGCCGCTACGCGATCGACGGTCGACCGCAATGCAACGGTGCGCGGCCGGGCGCTGTGGTGGTCGGGGATCAACAGCGCCACCCGGTGGCGCCGGCACATCTGGAAGGTCGATTTCCTCGTCGACGGCAGGACGCTCTACACGGACCACACGTGGCCGTATTCGTTCCACCGAACGGTCGGCTGGAACTCGCGCACCGTCGGGAACGGCCGCCACATGCTGACGGTGCGCGTCTACGGCGCGAAGCACTATCGCGTACGCAAGTCCATTCCGGTCCGCGTTGCGAACCCGCCGCTGCGCATCGCGATCACGGGCGCGATCTCCGGCGGTGCCGTCAACGGCGTGCTGGATCTCGGCATGAGTACGGATGAGCTCGTCGACCGCGTCACGCTGTACGTCGACGGGAAACCTGTAAGCCGCGATGCCTCGCGGCCGTACCGTCTCGTTTGGGACACGACGAGCGCGTCCGAGGGCGCGCACACGCTGCTCGTTTATGCGCGCGGCAGGCGCCGGGCGACTCGGACGGTGTCGGTCGTCGTCGCGAACGCACCGCAGTTCCCGACCTCACTCCGCGCGGTCGAGAGCAGCTTCGGCGTCGCCCGCCCGGAGGGATAGTCTCCGCCCATGGCGCACGTGCGCATCTTCTACTGCCCCGTGTGAAGCGGCTATGACGAGCGGGCCGCGAGTTTCGTGGCCGAGATCAACGGGACGGATCACAGCGCCGAGATGGTCAGCGGTCAATCCGGCCAGTTCGATGTCCTCGTCGACGAAACCGTCGTCTTCTCCAAGCAGCTCGAAGGCCGCTGGCCCGAGCTGGCCGAGATACTGGCCGAACTGTCCTAACACCGCCTCAACGCTGACCCAGCTACCTTCTGCGCTCGTGCGCCGCGCCCTTCCTCTGCTCCTCGTCCCGGTGCTCGCCACCGCCTGCGGTGGGGGATCCAAGTCGCCGACGACGACGACCGCCGTCAAACGTCTGACGCAGCAGCAGTTCGTCTCCGCCGCAAACGCCGTGTGCGTTCGCTCGGACCGGGCGGTTTACAAGCTTGGCAACCTCACGCTCGCGCCGGCCGGGTGGGCCAAGACCGCCGCAGCCGCGCGCCGCGCGGTCGGCGACATGAAACGAGTCGCGCCGCCCGCGAGCAAGGATGCGGGGTTCCAGCGGCTGCTCGCCCAGGGAGAGAAGCTCGCAACCGGCATCCAGCAGGTGCATGATGCGCTCGTCAAGAAGGACTACGCCGCGGCGCGCGCTGCACAGAACGCCGCGACCACTGCTGACACCGCCATTCACCGGCAGGCGCAGAAGCTGGGGCTGACGTTTTGCCAGCAGCTGCTGACCAACTGGCCGGCTTAACCGCCGCCGCCTCCCAAGTCTGGCCGGCGTTCGCGCTGGTCGCCGGTCTGCTGCTCGTCGGCGTCGTCGCCGAACGAGACGGCCTGTTCGCAGCCTCCGGTGCGGGCCTCGCCCGGCTCTCGACCGGGCCGCGCACGACCTTCGTGCTCGCCCTTTGCCTCGTCGCCGTCGTCACGGCGGTGCTGAACCTCGACACGTCCGTCTTCTTCCTGACGCCGGTCCTGATTCACCTGGCCCGCGCGCGCGGCAGCAGCGAGCTGCCCTACCTCTACGGCGTGGTGTTCATGTCGAACGCCTCGTCCCTCTTCCTGCCTGGGTCGAACCTGACCAACCTGATCGTGCTCAACCACGAGCAGGTGTCGGGCGCGACGTTCCTGTCGCGGATGTGGCCTGCTGCGATCACGGCAGCCGGCGTCACGGCGGCACTGCTCGTGTTCGTCTTCCGGCGCGAGCTCGGTCAGGCGAGCGATCACCCGGCGCTCGGGCCGGCAGCGCCGCGGCTCGGTCTCGGGGCGGCGGCGGTCGTCGTCTCCACCGTGCTCGTGCTCGCACTGACCTCACCGGCGTTGCCCGTGCTCGTGGTCGGCGTTGTCACGGCCGTGCTTGCGCGCGCACCGCGCGCTCGCCTGCTCGCTGCGATCGACGTGCGCACGATCGGCGGCCTCTTTGTGCTCGCCGTCGCGCTCGGCACGCTCGGGCGAGCATGGCGAGGCCCGGAGACCCTCGTCGACTCGCTCGGCAGCTGGCAAACCACGGTCGCGGGAGCCCTGACGGCGATCGGCGTGAACAACCTGCCGGCCGCCGTTCTGCTGACGCCGGACCCACCCGCACATCCGCGCGCGCTGTTGATCGGGCTGAACCTCGGACCGAACCTCGCGGTCACCGGAGGGCTCGCGGCGCTGCTGTGGCTTCGCGTCGCCCGTTCGCTCGGCGCTCAGCCGTCTCTGCGCCACTTCTCGAAGCTCGGCCTGCTGATCGCACCGTTGTCGCTCGCCGCAGCGGTGGCGGCACTCTGGCTGGTCGCGCCCGGTCGCCTTTAGACATTGGCGAGGGTCGGGTACTTGTCCGTCAACAGGAGCAGATACCCGAACGTCTGCGCCTGAAAGCGCAGGCAGTAGGCGCCGAGGTCGCGGAAGCCCCTCGGATAGCGCCCGGTCGCAAGCGCGTAGAACGCGCCGAGAAGCGCAACGAGGAACAACACGTACCCGAGCACCGTCATGAACACGTACGCGGGAATGACGAGGATGATGCGCAGCAGCGTCTTCCAGCGCACCTGCTCTGTCGGTGGAGCGATCGCCAGATCGATCGGGTAGCGCCCACGCCAGCCGCGGAACGACGGATACGGATCGGCGACGAGATAGGTGTAGGCGTTGACGTGCGCCTGATAGCGGATGAACCTCGACATCCACGCGTGCACGCCCTCCGACGGGCGCCCGCGTACCAGCGTGATGAACCAGTTCACGAGCGTCACCGGAAGCGCGATGTAGGTCCACCCGGCGAGCACCAGCCAGTGCGGCAACACAAGCAGCCAGCGGAGAGCGACCGTGAGCCGCCAGCGCTTCAGGTCGTCGGTCATGACGAGGTGGATCGGGTGCGCCCGCGGAACAGCGGCGCCCGTGAACGCCGGCTCGCGCTTCTGGAGGAACGCGGCCACGCCCTCGCCGAAGTCGAACGTCTGCGTCAGCTCGGCCTGCGTCGTCGCCTCGAGCTCGAGCTGTTCCTCGAACGTCGCCGTCTCCGCCGCGTCGAGCAGGCGTTTCGTCTCCCAGATCGCCCGCGTCGGCATCGACGCGAACAGCTCGGCAACCTCCTTGGTGCGCTCGGCAAGCTCGGCAGCGGGGACGACCTCCGACACGACGCCCCACGTGCGCGCCTCGTCCGCGGGCAGACGGCGCCCGGTTGCGAGCCACTCGAACGCGCGCGCAGTTCCGAGCACGCGGCGCACCAGCCACGTGCCGCCGGAGTCCGGGACGAGGCCGATGTTCACGAACGCAGGCACGAAGCTCGCCGCATCGCTCGCGATGCGCACGTCGCACGCGAAGGCAAGTGACATGCCGGCTCCCGCCGCGGGCCCGTTCACGGCGGCGATCACGGGCTTCTCGAGCGCACGAATCGCCAGCATGTTGCGGTTGTAGTTCTCGCGCAGGTTGTCCATGACGCTGCCGGCGCCGCTCGAGAATTCCTGCAGATCCTGTCCGACGCAGAAGCCGCGCCCCGCGCCCGTGATCACCACAGCGCGAACCGAGGGATCCTTGGCCAGCTCGAGGCCAGCATAGATCCCGTCGTGCACCGCTTTGTTGAGCGCGTTCAGAACGTCCGGCCGGTTGAGCGTGATCGTGAGAACTGCTCCGTCACGCGTGATCTCGACCTCGGACACGGGGCAACCATAACCGGGGGGAGGTCTAGAGTCCGGCCGATGGATCCCTTCGCTGCGTATCCGAGCCTCGAGCTCGACCGGCCCGCACCGCACGTGCTTCGGCTGACGCTGCGGGCCGCCGGGAAGCTGAACGCCGTCAACTCGACCATGCACCGCGAGCTGGCGGGCGTCTGGCAGACGATCGGCACGGACGACGAGACGCACGCGGTGATCGTCCGCGGCGCGGACGGCGCATTCAGCGCGGGCGGCGACCTCGACCTGGTGATCGACATCGCGAGCGACTACGAGACCCGCCTGCGCGTCTTTCACGAGGCGCGCGACCTGGTCTACAACGTCATCAACTGCCCGAAGCCGATCGTCTCGGCGATGACCGGGCCTGCGGTCGGCGCAGGGCTGGCGGTCGGACTCCTTGCGGACATCTCGATCGCGACACCCACCGCGAAGATCGTCGACGGCCACACGAAGCTCGGCGTGTCGGCCGGCGACCATGCGGCGATCGTGTGGCCGCTGCTCTGCGGGCTCGCGAAGGCGAAATACCACCTCCTGCTCTGCGAGCCGATCGACGGCGTGGAGGCTGAGCGCATCGGGCTCGTCTCGCTCTGCGTGCCGGAAGACGAGCTCGAGGAGCGGGCGCTCTCGATCGCGCAGCGGCTCACCGACGGCTCGCAGCCCGCGATCCGGCACACGAAGCTCGCGCTCAACAACTGGCTGCGCGTCGCAGGCCCTGCGTTCGACGCCTCGCTCGCGCTGGAGTTCCTCGACATGACGGGCCCCGACGTGCACGAGGGCGTCGCCGCCGTGCGCGAGAAGCGCCCGCCGACCTTTTAGCTAGTTCAACTCGGCGAACTCGACGGTGAAGGGCTTGCCCATCGCCATCGCGTCCTTGCCGGTCTCCGCGAACTCCGGTGACCGCACCGCAGCCTTGAATGCGTCCAGGTCGGGCCACTCGAACTCCGCGTAGTAGGCGTGCGGCGGGTCGCCCATCGCCGCGCCGAACACGCGACCGTGGCGGAACGTCGCGCCGGGCACTTTCAGGCAGAGCTCGACGTGCGCTGCATACCGCTGCGGATCCGGTTCCTCACCGTAGAGTACGAATGCTCTGACCATGTACGCCACCTTTGTCGGAGAGAGAGGAGCCTAACGTGGCAGGAGAGATCGTTCATTTCGAGGTGCCCGCAGCAGACGCCGATCGCGCGACGGCGTTCTGGAGCGGCCTGTTCGGCCTGGAGATCGCGCCGAGCATGTCGGACGAGTTCGACTACCGAATGTTCCAGGCCTCGCCGACCCAGGGCGGCGCGATCATGGCGTCGGACAAGCCGGGCTCCGGGCTGGTCGTCTACCACGCAACCGACGACGTCGACGGGTCGATCGCCAGGGTGCGGGAGCTCGGCGGAACGGCCGCCGACAAGCAGCCGGTGCCGACGTTCGGCTGGTTCGCAGCGTGCGTCGACACCGAAGGCAACAAGTTCAGCCTCTGGCAGGCCGACCCGAACGCCGCTTGACGTCGCTCGCGGTCGCCCTGGCGGTCCTGGCGGGACTTGCCGGCTCAGTGCAAGTCGCCGTCATGGGCCGCTTCGGCGGCCGCATCGGCGTCTTCGAGGCGCTCTCCTTCTCTACCGCTGTCCAGCTCGTGTTCTCGTTGCTGCTCCTGTTCGCCGCGCGCGGCGGCGTGGGCGGGCTGCCGCAGGTGTTCAAGACGCCGGCGTGGATGTGGATCGGCGGCCTGATGGGCCTGACGGTCGTGACGGCGATCACCTTTGCGCAGCCGCGCATCGGCGCGACCGCGACGATCGGGATCCTGATCGCCGACCAGATCCTGATGGGCACGATCGTCGATCGCTTCGGCCTGTTCGGCGTCGATCAGATCGCCATCTCGCCGACGCGGGTGGTCGGGATCGCGCTTCTGGGAATCGGCGCGGCACTGTCCCTCGTTCGGTAGATGCTCGATCCCGGAGTAGCGTGCCTGCGGGGAGGGCCTGAACCAAGCAGCGCGACTGGCTCGACCGATGCCAAGGCAGGTTTGCCTTGGTATTGGTCGAGACGGGCGCGATGCGCCGCGTGCAGGCCCCCAGCCGTGGGGGCGATTACGCCGGGATCGAGCATCTAGGCGTGTCGAAGAACGCACAGGTCTGGACCGCGCTCGTCACGGTCTACATCATCTGGGGCTCGACGTACCTCGGGATCTTCTACGCCGGTCAGACGATCCCGCCGCTCTTCGCCGCATCGACGCGGTTCATCACCTCGGGGACACTGATGACGTTGTTCGTGGTGCTCGTGCGGCGTGGCTCGCTCCGCGCGCGGCGTCGCGAAGTGCTGTCGGCGATGCTGATCGGGATCCTGTTGCCGGGAGCAAACTCGGTGCTGTTCTTCGCGGAACGCAATGTTCCGACGGGCCTCGCGTCGCTGATCATCGCGTCGGTGCCGCTGTGGGTGATGGTGCTGCGGCTCGGCGTCGGGCGCGAACGGCTCCCGTGGCAGGTGCTGGCAGGAGTCGGCATCGGCTTCGCCGGTGTCGCTGTGCTCGCGCAGCCTTCGGGCGGCGCCAAGGCCTACGGGATTGCGCTCTGCGTGCTTTCGGCGGTGATGTGGGCTACAGGCTCGTTCCTCTCGTCCCGGCTGCCGATGCCGGCCGACCCGTTCGCCGCGACGGCGATCGAGATGCTCACGGGCGGGTTCGCGATGCTGCCGTTCGGGCTCTTCACGGTGCATCACTTCTCGCCGTCCATGACGTCGATCCTCGGGTGGATCTACCTGGTGATCTTCGGTTCGATCATCGGCTACACCGCGTACGTGTGGCTGCTCGCGAATGCGCCACTCGGGCTGGTGTCGACGTACGCGTACGTCAACCCGATCGTGGCGATCACGCTCGGCGTGCTCTTCCGCGGCGAGAGCCTGACCTGGCGGCTCCTGGTCGGAGCGGCGATCGTCGTCGTCGCGGTCGCAACGGTCGTGCGCCGCGAGCCTGCGGAGGCGACGGTGCCGGAGGACGGCGTTCGCTAGGAGTCAGACACCAGGCAGATGTCGTCGGGCTTGACCGGAACGCGCGTCAGCTCGCGGCCGGTGGCTGCGCGGAGTGCTGCGACGACGGCAGCGGTCGAGACCACCGTCGGCGGCTCGCCCACACCTTTCACGCCGTAGGGCGCGTCGGGCTCCGGGTCTTCGATCAGCACCGACTTGACAGGCGGCATGTCGAGCGCGGTCGGGATCAGGTAGTCGGTGAAGCTCGCGTTCGTGATCAGCCCGCCCCGCGTCTGGATCTCCTCCATCAACGCAAGCCCGATCCCCTGCGCCGTGCCACCTTCGATCTGACCCTCGACCTGCTGAGGGTTCATTGCCTTGCCAACGTCCTGCGCGCAGCCGATCCAGACGATGCGCGTCAGGCCGAGATCCACGTCCACCTCCGCGACGACCTTCATCGCACACGCCGCGAACGCGACGTGCGCACGCTCGCCGGTGATCTGCCCCGTCTCGGGGTCGAGCGGGGTCGTGCGCGCGTGTCGGTAGATCTTCTCGACGTCGATCTCCTCGCCCGGGCGTCGCTGCTGCTCCTCGAGCGCGGCGCGGCACGCATCGCGTACGGCCCCGGCCGCCATCCACGTCATGCGTGAGGCGGACGCCGAGCCCGCGGAGTCGACCGTGGACGTCTGACCGGGAGCGAGGCGCACGTCGTCGATCCCGAGCTCGGTGCGGGCGACCTGGAGGATCACGCCGGTCACGCCCTGACCCACCTCGGCGGCCGCGCAGTGGATCTCCGCCGACCCGTCGGCGAGCAGCCGCACGCGTGCGGCGCAGTAGTCGTCGAAGCCCTCGGAGTACGCGATGTTCTTGAAGCCGACGGCGAAGCCGATGCCGCGGTGGACGCCCTCGCCGTTCGTCGTGTTGCCGGCGCCGCCCGGCAGCCGCAACACGTCGCGCGGCAGCGCCTCCGCCGGCGGTGGCTCGAGCGCCGCTGCCGCCCGGATCGTCTCCGCGATCGGCATCGACCCGGTGATCACCTGGCCGGTCGGCAGCACATCACCCGGCTTCAGCGCGTTCAGCAGCCGCAGCTCGATCGGATCGATCTCGAGCGCCGCGGCGAGCTTGTCCATCTGCGCTTCCGACGCGAAGCACGTCTGCACCGCACCGAAGCCGCGCATGGCGCCACACGGCGGGTTGTTCGAGTAGACGGCCGTCGACTCGACGAATGCATTCGGCACCTCGTACGGGCCTGCGGCGAACGATCCGGCGTTCGAGGCGACCGCCGTCGACGACGAGGCGTAGGCGCCGCCGTCGAGCAGGATGCGCATACGCACGTTGACGAGCCTCCCCTCGCGCGTCGCGCGGTGCTCGCACCAGATGCGCGCCGGATGTCGGTGGACGTGACCGGTGAACGACTCCTCGCGGTTGTAGACGATCTTCACCGGCCGGTTGGTGTGCAACGCGAGCATCGCTCCGTGCACCTGCATCGACAGGTCTTCGCGCCCCCCGAACGCGCCGCCGACCCCGGCGAGGTGGATGCGAACCTGATCCAGAGGAAGGTCGAGGCACGGCGCGACCTGCGCGCGATCGACGTGCAGCCATTGCGTTGCGACGTAGATGTCGACGCCACCTTCGCCGTCGGGCACCGCGAGGCCCGACTCGGGGCCGAGGAACGCCTGGTCCTGGATGCCGATGTCGTAGACGCCGCTGACGCTGACGTCGCCCTCCGCGTCGATGTCGCCGTGCTTGATCACCATGTGCCTGACGACATTCGGGCGCTGGTCGTCGAAGTACCCGTGACCGCGCGTCGGCCGCTCCGGATGCAAGTCGGGCTGCTCGGTCGCGAGCTCCATGTCCGTGACCGGATCCAGCGGCTCGTACTCGACGCGAATCTGCTCCGCCGCACGGCGCGCCTGTTCGGGATGCTCAGCCGCGACGAGCGCGACCGACTCGCCGTAGTAGAGGACGCGGTCGATCGCGAGCACCGGCTGGTCAGAGAACTCGAGCCCGTACGTCTTCTTGCCCGGCACGTCCTCGTGCGTCAGCACGGCGTGCACGCCCGCCATCCTCAGCGCCTCCGAGATGTCGATCGAGAGGATGCGCGCGTGCGCATGCGGACTGCGCAGCGTGTGACCCCAGAGCATCCCCGGCACGATCAGGTCGCTCGCATACGCGAACTCGCCCTTGACCTTCGGCGGCGCGTCGATCCGCGGCACCAGCTCGCCGATCTTCCCGACCTGGAGCTCGCGCGGCGTCGCCGTCTGCGTCATGAGGCGCTCGCGGCCAGCCGCACAGCGTCGAAGATCTTGGCGTAGCCGGTGCAGCGGCAGAGGTTGCCGGAGAGCGCCTCGCGAATCTCGTCGTCGGTCGGGATCGGCACACGCTTCAGCAGGTCGGCAGTCGCGACGACGAGGCCCGGCGTGCAGAACCCGCACTGCACCGCGCCCGCGTCGACGAACGCCTGCTGCACGACGTGAAGCGTGTCGCCGTCGGCGAGGCCCTCGACCGTTGTCACGTCGTGCCCATCGGCCTGCATTGCGAGCACGAGGCACGCGCAGACGAGCGTCCCATCGAGCAGCACCGAACATGAGCCGCACTCACCCTGCTCGCACGCGTTCTTCGCACCGGGGAAGCCGAGCTTCTCGCGCAGCGCAAACAGCAGCGACTCGCCTTCCCAGCAATCCGCCTGCTGCTCCTCGCCGTTGATCCGCACCGTGATCCTCATACGAGCACCCGCTTCAGCGCGCGCGCCGTGAGGACCTGCAGCGCGTGTCGGCGATAGCGCTCGGTGCCGCGTACGTCGTCGATCGGCGCTGCCGCAGCCGCGACGCGCTCGGGGAACGACGCCGCTTCATCGCGCGGCGCAGTGACCAGCACAGGACGCGGCGAGGCCGAGCCGAACGAGGCGCGCAACTCGTCGCCCGCCGAGACCGCGAGCGAAACGACGGCGATCACCATCGCATTGCGCGGGCCGATCTTCATGAACGTCTGCGGTGCGTTCGACGGCGTCAGCCAGACGGCGGTGATCAGCTCGTCCTGTTCGAGCGCGTTGCGCTTGACACCCGTCACGAAGTCGCCAAGCGGGATGCGGCGCAGACCGCGCACCGACGCGCATTCGACGGTTGCGTCCTCGACGAGCAGCGGCGGGAGCGCGTCGCCCGCAGGCGACGATGTGCCGAGGTTGCCGCCGATCGTGCCGCGGTTGCGGATCTGCGGCGAGCCGACCGTCCTGGAAGCCTCCGCGAGCGCCGGCAGGACGTCCCTCAGGTCGCCGTGCTCGATCTCGGCGTAGGTGAGGCCCGAGCCCAGGCGCAAGGCCCCGTTCTCACGCGACCAGCCGCGCAATTTCGCGACCTCATTGAGGTTGAGCAGCACCGCCGGGCGGCCCCGGTCGAAGTTCAGAGCGACCATGACGTCCGTTCCGCCCTGGATCGGCCAGGCATCCGGGTAGTCGGACTTCAAGCGGAGAGCCTCGTCGAGCGTATGGGGCGTTAGGACTTCCACTGCGACGAAGGGTACGGTTCTGCGGCGATGGACGCACCCCTTTCGAAGCGTCTGGCGGTGGCGCGCGGCGACGAGCCGGCTGACCTCGTCATCCGCGGCGGCAAGGTGCTGTCCGTCTTCACGCGCGAATGGATCGAGAGGGACGTCGCGATCGTGGACGGCTGGATCGCCGGGCTCGGCGAGTACGAGGGGCGCGAAGTCCTCGATGCGACGGGCCGCTGGGTCGTCCCGGGTTTCATCGACGCGCACATGCACCTCGAATCGTCGAAGCTCCTCGTCGACGAGTTTGCACGGCTCGTGCTCCCATTCGGGACGACCGCCGTGGTCGCCGACCCGCACGAGATAGCAAACGTGCTCGGCACCGACGGTGTGCACTGGCTGCTCGATGCGACCGCGGGCCTGCCGCTCGACGTCTACTTCATGGCGTCGTCGTGCGTGCCCGCTTCGCAGTTCGAGTCGCCGCGGCGTGAGCTGACACCCGGCGACCTCGATGCGCTGCTCCGCCGGCGTCGCGTGATCGGGCTCGCCGAGATGATGAACTTCCCCGGCGTGATCAACGGCGCGCCGTCGGAGCTCGCAAAGCTCGCGCTCGCGGAGCACGTCGACGGTCACGCACCGGGCGTGCTCGGCCGCTCGCTGCAGGCATACGCCGCAGCCGGAATTCGCTCCGACCACGAGGCCTACACGCCGGACGAGGGCCTCGAGCGCTTGCGCGCCGGCATGTGGCTGTTGATCCGCGAAGGCTCCGCGGCCCGCAACCTGCAAGCGCTGCTGCCGCTGCTCGCCGAATACGGGTCCGGTCGCATCGCGTTCTGCACCGACGACCGCGAGCCGGAGCACATCGCCGCGGACGGCCACATCAACTCGATGGTGCGCGATGCCGTCGCCTACGGGATCTCGCCGGAGGAAGCCATTACCTGCGCGACGCTCAGCCCCGCGCTCTGGCACGGCCTCGCGCACCTCGGCGCTGTCGCTCCCGGCTACCACGCCGACCTCCTCGTGCTGCCCGACCTCGAGCAGTTCGTTCCCGACGTCGTCCTGAAGCGCGGGAACAGTCCTGCGGAGATTCCTGAAGCGGCGGTTCCGGACTGGGTGCGGCACACGGTGCGCATCGGCGCGTTCGGCCCCGAGATGTTCCGCATCCCGTGGCAGGGCGGCACGGCGCGCGTGATCGGGATCGTCCCGGGGCAGATCGTCACCGACTCGCTCGTCGACGAACCGCTGCACCGCGCCGGCGAAGCGCTGGCCGATCCCGAGCGCGGCCTGGCGAAGATCGCCGTCGTCGAACGCCACCTCGGCACCGGGCGCGTCGGGCTCGGCTTCGTGCGCGGCTTCAAGCTGCAACGCGGCGCGATCGCATCCACGGTCGCGCACGACGCGCACAACGTCGTCGTCGTCGGCATGAACGACGCGTCGATGGCGGCAGCGGTACGGCGCCTCGCGAACCGGGGTGGTGGCATCGTCGTCGTCGACGGCGCAGAAGTGCTCGCCGAACTGCCGCTGCCCGTCGCAGGCCTGCTTTCGGATGCACCGCTCGACGAGGTGCTCGAGGCATCGCACGCAGTGCTCGCTGCGGTGCGCGAGCTCGGCTGCGAGCTCGACTCACCGTTCCAGCACCTCGCGTTCCTCGCGCTGTCCGTGATCCCGTCGCTGAAGCTGACCGACCACGGGCTGGTCGATGTCGACCGCTTCGAGCTCGTACCCCTGGAGGCCGTGTGATTTACCGCAACGCGTGGGTCGTCACGATGGACGACGCAGGCACCGAGCACGAGCGCGGCTGGATCGAGGTCGAGGACGGGCTGATCACGCGCGTCGGGGCGGGCGATGCCCCCGAGGACGGAGAGGATCTCGGCGGCGCGATCGTCACACCGGGCCTGATCAACACGCACCACCACCTCTACCAGACGCTGACGCGCGCCCGGGCGCAGCAAGCCGACCTCTTCACGTGGCTGAAGACGCTCTACCCGACGTGGGCGCGCATCGACGACGAGATGGAGTACGCAGCGGCACGCACCGGCCTCGCGGAGCTGGCTCTCTCCGGTTGTACGACGATCTTCGACCACCACTACGTCTTCCCGCGCGGCGTCTCCGGGCTGGTGGAAGCCGAGGTGCGCGCGGCGCAGGAGCTCGGCGTGCGCATTGTCGCCTCGCGCGGCTCGATGGACCTCGGCGAGTCGGACGGCGGACTGCCGCCCGACAACCTCGTCGAGGACATCGACACGATCCTGGCCGACACCGAACGCCTGGCGGCGAATGCGGACGGGGCCGCGGTGCAGATCGTGGTTGCGCCGTGCTCGCCGTTCTCGGTGACGACGCGCCTGATGGAAGAGTCGGCGGCGCTCGCGCGCAAGCTCGGCCTGCAGCTGCACACGCACCTCGCGGAGACCGTCGAGGAGGACGCGTTCTGCCGCGAGCTCTTCAACTGCACGCCCGTCGAGTACCTCGAGCGTGTCGGCTGGATCGCGGAGGACGTCTGGTGTGCGCACTGCGTCCACCTCTCCGCCGCGGACGTCGAATCGTTCGGCCGCGCGGGCGTCGGAGTTGCACACTGCCCGACGTCGAACCTCCGCCTGGGCACCGGCATCGCGCCGGTGCGAGACATGTTGAGCGGTGGTGTCCGCGTCGGGCTCGGCGTCGACGGCAGCGCCTCGAACGAGCGCAGCGATCTCTTCGTCGAAGTGAAGAACGCGCTGCTCGTCGCCCGCGGCCGCGGCGGCCCCGACGCCATGACCGCGCGCGAGGCCTTGCGGCTCGGCACGCGCGGCGGCGCCGAGGTGCTGCGGCGCGCCGACCTCGGCTCGCTCGAGCCCGGCAAGCGCGCCGACTTCGCCGTCTGGCGGACGGACGGCCTCGAGTTCGGCGGCGCCGAGGACCTCGTCGCGAACCTCGTCTTCTCCGGTCCGCACCGCGTCGACCGCCTGGTCGTCGCCGGCGTCGACGTCGTGCGTGGCGGCTCCCTCGTCCGCGTCGACGAGCAGGAGATCGCCCGTGAGCACCGCAAACAGGCCGGGAGGTTGTGGCAGTGATGACCGTCTCCACCCACGTGCTCGACACCGAGCGCGGCCGGCCGGCCGCGGGTGTCCGCGTCGAGCTCCATGACGCGGACGGCGACCTCGTCGGCGAGGGCGTCACCGACGCCGACGGACGCATCACGGAGCTCGGCGACTCGAGCGCCGGCACGTATCGCATCGTCTTCCATCCCCCGTCGCCGTTCTTCAAGCGCGTCGAGCTGGAGGTCGAGCTCGGCGAGGGCCATCACCACGTCCCACTCCTGATCTCCTCGTACGCGTGCGCGAGCTACCGCGGCAGCTGACAGCCGAGCAGCTGGCCGAGCTGTTCGAGGGACGCACACGGTTCGTCGAGCTGCTCGCGACGGTCGAGGATCCGCTGGGGCAGGCGCGCACGCTGGCCCACGAGCTGACGGACGCGGAGAAGAAGGACGTACTCGACACGCATCCCGCGATCGGCGCCAAGGCGACCTCAGCGCGCTCGGCGCGCGAACAGGGAACGGACGACGACCCGGCGGTGCTCGCCGAGCTCGCCCAGCTGAACCGCGCCTACGAGGAGAGGTTCGGCTTCCGCTTCGTCGTCTTCGTCAACCGGCGCCCGCGGCGCGAGATCGTCCCGATCCTGCGCGAGCGCCTCGAGCGCACGCGCGCGGAAGAGCTGCAGACGGGCGTCGACGAGCTGATCAAGATTGCGATCGACCGATGGACAACTACCTAGCCTTCAGCGACTACTGGTGGGACTGGGGGAACCTCCTGTTCCGCTGGCTGCACGTGATCGCGGCGATCGCCTGGGTCGGCGGCTCGTTCTACTTCATCGCGCTCGACAACCACCTGGAGCAGCCGAAAGACCCGCGCGATGCCGAGCGTGGCATCGGCGGCGAAGCGTGGGAGGTCCACGGCGGCGGCTTCTACCGCGTCGAGAAGTTCCGCGTCGCGCCCGCGCGCCTGCCCGAGCGTCTGCACTGGTTCAAGTGGGAGGC
>DATBDB010000121.1:0-16914 GCA_036270155.1 Gaiellaceae bacterium | reverse complement strand
GCCGAGGTCGAAGACGAGGATCGTCTGGTCGGCCCCTTCCTTGTCGAGGCCGTACGCGAGCGCAGCCGCGGTCGGCTCGTTGATGATGCGAACGACGTTGAGGCCGGCGATGCTGCCTGCCGTCTTCGTGGCCTCGCGCTGCGCGTTGTTGAAGTACGCGGGGACGGTGATGACCGCGTCGTTCACGGTCTCGCCGAGGTAAGCCTCCGCGTCGGACTTCAGCTTCTGGAGGATCATCGCGCTGATCTCCTCCGGGGCGTATTCCTTGTCGCCCGCCTGGACGCGCACGTCGCCGTTTGGCCCCTCGATGACCTTGTACGGGACGATGGTCATCTCTTCGTTGACCTCGCTGAACTTGCGGCCCATGAAGCGCTTGATCGAGAACACGGTGTTCTCGGGGTTCGTGACCGGCTGCCGCCGCGCGGGGGCGCCGACGAGCCGCTGACCGTCCTTCGTGAACGCGACGACGGACGGGGTCGTCCGGCCGCCCTCCGCGTTCGGAATCACGGTCGGCTCGCCGCCCTCCAGGGTGGCCATGCACGAGTTCGTCGTGCCGAGGTCGATCCCGATCGTTTTCGCCATACGTCTCTGCTCCTTAGTGGTGGTACTCAGAAAATCTAAGTCTCTTTATATCAGGTCACTGCCTCCTTGTGGTTTCGCGGCTTGTCGCCTAGGTTTCTGGACATCGAACCGACAGCGAAACGCGAGCTCGAGGTGACCATGGCCGCCCGCAAGGAGCTGGGGGCCGAGCACGACGACCAGCTGATCGCGGGCTTCCTCGACCGGATCGAGCACGAGCTCGACCGGCGGGTCGACGAGCTCGTGGCCCGGCGCACACCGGCGAAGCGGCGCGGGTCGCCGCTCCACCCCGGGAACATCGCCGTCTGCATCCCGATCATCGCGATCGCGGGCGGGATCGGGAAGCTCCCCGGCCTGATCGCCGCGTTCATCGCGCTCGCAGTGATCTTCGCCGTCGCAGAGTTTCGGCGCTAGCGATAGGCGCCGATCACGGCGCTCCCGATCACGACGAGCAGCGCCCCGAAGGCGAGCTTCCGCCCCACGCCCTCGGTGTGCCGGATCAGCAGCGCCGAGAGGCCGACGCCCCAGAGCGACTCGGTCGCGACGAGCGGCGAGACGACGCTCACCCGCCCGCGCCAGTACGCCTCGAACAGGCAGACGTACGAGAGCCCGAAGAACAGGCCTGCCGGAGCGAGGCGCCGCAACTCCTGCGCAGTCGGCGCGCGGCGCGTCCAGGCGAGCGCCATGAGGGTGCCGGCGATCAGCGTCGCGGCAGCGGCGGTCTCCGGACTTGCCTGGGCGTGCAGCGCGCGCACGACGTTGTCGCGGGTTGCGAAGAGCGTCGCCGCGCCGGCCGCGTACAGCAGGCCGCGCGCTCGCAGGTGGCCGGGGCGGTCGCGCTCGGCGGCGAGCAAGATCCCGCCGGTAACGATCGCGAGCGCGCCGAGGATGAGCGGCGCGCGCAAGGGCTCGCCGAGGAAGATGAGCGCGATCGCGACGGCGACGAGCGGCGCCCCGCCGACCGCGACCGACGTTCGCGAGGCGCCGATCTCCCGCACGGCGAGCGTGAAGAGGAGCTGCGAGCCCCCGGGCGCGAGGAGGCCGGCGAGCAGGAACGGCCACGCGTGGTGGAGGTCGTGGCGAAACGCAGCAGCGATCAACGCGACCGCGAGCGCGGGAATGATCGTCGCGAGCGCGGCGCCGCCGGCGTCGGTGAGCTCGCGCAAACCGAGCCGGACCGCGACGGTCATCGCGCCGAACAGCGCAGCGGAGCTCAGGGAGAGAAGAACGACAGTCATCTGCGACGCATGAGTGTCGCGGGAACACCGGCTGCCGCGGGCCGACAGCGGCTTCAGCCGGTGCTTCAACCCTGTCCGGTAGGGACATGTCCCGGGGACAGCCCCCGGGACATGTCCGAAACGGTCAGTGCTTGAGGTCGTCGAGCTTCGCGCGGGCGGCGTCAGCCGCGTCCTTGGCGGCGTCCTTCCCGTGCCCGAGCGCTTCCTGCCCCTTGCCTTCGGCTTCCTTGTCCTTGTCGCCGGTGAGCTTGCCCTCGGCGTCCTTCAGCTTGCCTTTCACACGATCGTCCATTTTGACCCCTCCTCACGTGATTCCATGTTGAGAGCTACGGTTTCCACATGGACGCACTTGACACATTTGGACGGCCGCTGCGTGACCTGAGGATCTCGGTCACCGATCGCTGCAACTTTCGCTGCGTCTATTGCATGCCGAAGGAGGTCTACGGCCGCGACCATCGCTTCCTCGAGCGCCGCGAGCTGCTGACGTTCGAGGAGATCACGCGCGTCGCCCATACCTTCGTCGCGGCCGGCGTCCAGAAGATCCGCATCACCGGCGGCGAGCCGCTCGTGCGCCGCGATCTCGAGCGCTTGATCGAACAGCTCGCCGAGCTCGACGTCGATCTGACGCTGACGACCAACGGCTCGCTGCTGCCGCAAAAGGCGCAGGCGCTCGCCGACGCGGGCCTGCGCCGGATCACGGTCAGCCTCGACTCGCTCGACGACGCGATCTTCCGCGCGCTGAACGACGTCGACTTCTCCGTGGAGCGCGTGCTCGACGGGATCGACGCCGCGTCCGCGGCGGGCCTGCCGGTCAAGGTCAACGCGGTGATCAAGCGCGGCGTCAATGACGATCAGGTCGTCCCGCTCGCAGCGTTTTTCCGCGAGCGCGGGCACACGCTGCGCTTCATCGAGTACATGGACGTCGGCCACACGAACGGCTGGCGCCTCGACGACGTCGTGCCTGCGAAGGAAATCGTCGCGCGCCTCGACGACGCGTTCGGGGTCGAGCCCGCCGAGGCGCTGTACCGCGGCGAGGTTGCCCAGCGTTGGCGCTACAAGGACGGCACCGGCGAAGTCGGCGTGATCGCCTCCGTCACGCAACCGTTCTGCGGCGACTGCACCCGTGCGCGGCTCTCGGCCGAGGGGAAGCTCTTCACCTGCCTCTTCGCTGTCCGCGGGCACGACCTGCGGGCGCTGATCCGCGGGGGCGCCTCGGACGAGGAGCTCCAGGCCGTGCTACGCGGCGTCTGGGGCAGCCGCGCTGATCGCTACTCCGACCTCCGCTCGGCCGCGACGGCCAACCTGGACAAGGTCGAAATGTCCTACATCGGAGGCTGAATCTCGTTCTCACGGCGGATTCCCAGCAACCGCTACTCCCACTAGAATCACGGTACGTGTCTTCCATGGTCGCAGCGGGGCGGCGGTATTTGCCGCGTGGTTGGTCGGATCTGGGTCGCCAGCTGGCGATCTGGTTCGGCTTCGCCATCCTGTACCAGCTCGCGCGGGGTGTCGCCGATCGCAACCCGGCGAAGGCCTTCGACAACGGCCAGGCGGTCTTCAACTTCGAGCTCCGCGTCACACACCGCCTGTACGAGCTGACGTTCCAGAACTTCGTCGACCAGCGGCACCTGCTCGAGACGCTTGTCTCGTGGACGTACTGGAACTCGGAGTTCACCGTCGTCGGGCTGGCGATCCTCTTCGTCTACGTGCGCCGGCATTCCGCGTTCACGCGCTTCCGGAACGCGATCCTGCTCGCCAACGTGTTCGGCCTCGTCGGCTACGTCTTCATGCCGACCGCCCCGCCGCGCCTGCTCGGGCTCGGCTTCGTCAATCAGCACCGCGACGGGCTCGTGAGCCTTGCCGCGAACCCGTATGCGGCGATGCCGAGCTTGCACGCTGCGGACGCGCTGATCGTCGGCGTCGTCCTCTTCAGCGTCTGCCGGAACCCCTGGGTCAAGGCATTCTGGGCCGTCTGGCCGGCGTGGGTCTGGTTCGCCGTGATGGCGACCGGCAATCACTTCTGGCTCGACTGCATGGCAGGCATCGGGGTAGCCCTGGTGGCGATGGCAATCGTCTACCACGACCGCACCCGCCTGCTGTTTGCCGCTCGTCGGGCGTAATCGACCGCCTGCCGACCCGGAGCGGGCAGAAGCGCAAGGCGCTGGTACGGTCACACCCGTGACCAGAGCGGCCGCGATCAAGCACGGGTACACGACAGGTGCCCGCACGCTCGCCTCGCGTTCCGTGCTGGGGCTCGCCCGCACGCGGGTGACGCCGAATGCCCTCACGACGAGCGGGGTGCTGCTCTGCGGCGTCGCCTCCGCGCTCGTGCTGTTCGAGGGCCGCAACGAGCTTCTCTACTACTGGCTCGGCGCGCTCGTCTTCGTCGTGGGCTCCGTCCTCGACATCCTGGACGGCGCACTGGCCCGTGCCGGCGGCAAGACCACGCCGTTCGGCGCGTTCCTCGACTCGACGACCGACCGCATCAGCGAAGGCTTCATGCTGACCGCGATCGCGTACGTCCTCGCCACCCACCACCACCCCGTCTTCGTCGCCGTCGCGATGGCCGCGGTCGCGGGGTCGTTCCTCGTTTCGTATACGCGCGCGAAGGCCGAGGCACTCGGCCTCCGCGGCGACGTGGGCATCGGCTCACGCGCAGAGCGCGTCGTCGTAATCACCGCAGGGCTCGTGCTCGCGCCGTGGGGCGTGCTCCCCTGGTCGCTCGTGCTCCTCGCCGCCACGGCGTGGATCACCGTCGCTCAGAGGGTCCTGCACGTCCGCAAGCAACTGATGGAGGCAAACAAGTGAGTGAATCGAACGGCAATGCCGTTGCAAACACGGGTCTCGGGCGCCAGCAGGAGAAGGTCCGCGTAGCCATTATCGGCGTCGGTAACTGCGCGAACTCGTTCATGCAGGGGCTGACCTACTACAAGGACGCGAAGCCGGAGGAGTTCGTCCCCGGTCTCATGCACGTCGACCTCGGCGGGTACCACATCCACGACGTGGAAGTCGTCGCGGCGTTCGATGTCGTCAAGGGCAAGGTCGGAGTCGACCTCGCCGACGCGATCTGGGCGCACCCCAACGACACGATCAAGTTCGCCGAGGTAGAGAAGACGGGCGTCACCGTCAACCGCGGCATGACGCTCGACGGGATCGGCAAGTACCTCTCCGAGATCGTCGAGAAAGCGCCCGGCGAGACCGACGACATCGTCGGGATCCTCCAGGAGCGCAAGGTCGACGTCGTCGTCTGCTACCTCCCGGTCGGCTCGGAAGACGCCGTCAAGTGGTACGCGGAGCAGATCATGGCCGCAGGCTGCGCGATGGTGAACTGCATGCCGGTGTTCATCGCCCGCGAGGACTACTGGAACAAGCGCTTCCAGGAGGCCGGCGTGCCGATCATCGGCGACGACATCAAGTCGCAGGTCGGAGCGACGATCACGCACCGCGTTCTCACCTCGCTCTTCCGCGAGCGCGGTGTGCACCTCGACAAGACGATGCAGCTGAACGTCGGCGGCAACTCGGACTTCCTCAACATGCTCGAGCGCGACCGCCTCGAGTCGAAGAAGATCTCGAAGACCAACGCCGTCACCTCGATGCTCGACTACGACATGGGCGCGAAGAACGTGCACGTCGGCCCGTCCGACTACGTGCCGTGGCTGACCGACCGCAAGTGGGCGTACATCCGCCTCGAGGGGTCGTCCTTCGGCGACGTGCCGCTGAACGTCGAGCTCAAGCTCGAGGTGTGGGACTCGCCGAACTCGGCCGGGATCGTGATCGACGCCGTCCGGCTCGCGAAGCTCGCGCTGAACAACGGGATCGCCGGGTCGCTCGAAGGCCCGAGCTCCTACCTGATGAAGTCGCCGCCGCGGCAGATCCAGGACGACGACGCCGCAGAGCTCGTCGAGGAGTTCATCGAGCGCAATCGCCGCGAGGTCTCCTCGCCGGCGCCCGCGCAGGTCTAGAACACCGCTCATAGCCTGGAACGCCGAGAGCCGCGCAGCGGCTCTCGGCGTTTCATAGACTCCCCCGTCGTTCCAGACAGGGGGAATTCAATGAAGGCATCACAGCCGCGCATCGCCGCGGCGTTTCTCATCACAGTCGCTGTGGCTGCGATTGTCGTGGCTGCCGCGTTCGCCAACGGCCCGGCAAAGCAGCAGGGGGCAAAGGAGGACGGGCACAGCGTCGATCACATCTTCGTGATCATGCTCGAGAACCACTCGTACTCGAGCGTGATCGACGACGCGAACGCGCCGTTCATCACGTCGCTCGCGCACAAGTACGCGCTTGCGCAGAACTACTACGGCGTCACGCATCCGAGCGAGCCGAACTACGTCGCGGCGATCTCGGGCTCGAACTGGGGCGTCAACGACGACCAACCGACGAACACGTATGACCATCTGAACATCGTCGACCAGCTCGAGCAGCATCACCTGACCTGGGCGGCCTACATGGAGACGATGCCGTCGGCCGGATTCACCGGTGCGCAGTACCCGCCAAACGCGGCGCTCTACGTCAACAAGCACAACCCGTTCGTGCTGATGAACGACATCAGCTCGAGCCCGAAGCGCCTGGCGCAGATCAAGCCGTACTCGAGCTTCGCCGCTGACATGAAGGCGAAGACCCAGCCGAACTTCGTCTGGATCTCGCCGAACCAGTGTCACGACATGCACGGCGGCGTGTACACGGCGGTCGCCTCCGACGGCAGCGACGGGACCCCGTGCCCGTACGGATCGGCGAAGGACGACGCGAACGACGCGGCCTTGAAGCAGAAGGCCGATGACTTCGTGAAGGGCACCGTCGACGCGATCACGGCGACCCCCGCCTGGAAGTCGGGTCGCACGGCGATCTTCATCGTCACCGACGAGAACGACTTCACTGGCAACGCGACCACCGACGGCTGGGAGTCCGCAGACGGCTGCTGCGACTCACCGAACCTCGGCAAGGGCACGCCATTCCTCGGCTCGAATGGCCAGCCCGACGGCCACGTCTGGCAGGGAGGCGTCTACGGCGGCGGGCTGGTTCCCGCGATCGTGATGACCTCGAAGGGCAAGGAGGGCTACACGAGCCAGAAGCCGTACAACCACTACTCGCTGCTCTCGACGCTCGAGTGGAACTGGAACCTGCCCACGATCGGCTACGCCTCGGACACGGTGCAGGTGCACCCGATGACCGAGTTCTTCACGAAGTAACGCTTCGCCTCGGGGCCGGGCGGACGCCCGGCCCCGAGTACCCTTGCTGTGATGCGCATCTGCCTTGTGACGCCGTTTGCGTGGTCGCAGCCCCACGACGTGAACGAGCACGTCGCCGGGGTTGCACGCGGATTGCGTGCGCTTGGTCACGAGGTGACGGTGATCGCACCCTCGACCCGGGCCGCCGACCTACTCGCCGGCCGGCGGGCGCTCCTGCGCGGCGAGCACGCTGACGTGATCGCGGTCGGGCCGGCGATCCCGATCTCTCGCCGCTCACAGCTCGGCGTCCCGGTCGGCGTGCAGGCGAACCTCCGCCAGGCCCTCGCGCAGGGCTCGTTCGACGTGGTGCACGGCTTCGAGCCGGGGCTGCCGTCGCTCTCCTACCTCGCGCTCCGCGATACAGACGCCCTCGCAGTCGCGACCTTCGTCTCGGCGAACCGCCTCGGCTATCCGCCCGCTCGCTCCCACCGCGAGAAGCTGCTGGGGCGGCTCGATGCGCTGATCGCGCTCTCCGAGCCCATGCGCGAGGCGGCCGAGGAGCGCTTCCCGGGCGACTACCGTGTCCTCTCCCCCGGTGTCGACACCGGGCTCTTCGTTCCCGCTGCGAAACAGAAGCGCATCGTCGTCGAGTTGCGGCCGAACGAGCGCGAGGTGGCGCGCGGCGTGCTGCACGCGGTGCGGGAGCTGCCGGAGTGGGGCGTTGTGCTGCTCCGCACACGCCCCCTGATCGGCCGGCCTGTGATCCCGCGCGATCTCGCACCTCGCGTCCACCTGCGCACCGCCAAGGACGCCGCGTCGCGAGCGGCGCTCCTGAACGAGGCCGCGATCTTCGTCCCGGGAGTCGAAGGCCTGCGCCGCGTGACGCTCGAGGCGGCCGCCGCGGGCTGCGCGATCGCCCGGCCACGCGGGGTGGAGACGCAGCCGGAGCTCGCCGCCGCCGCCGCAGCCCGCCTCGCCGAGGACGACGAGCTCCGCGAGCGTGAGGCGGCCGCTGCGCGGGCCGACGCCGAGCAGCAGACGTTCGACCACGTCGCCCGTGAGCTCGAGGCCGTCTACAACGCCCTCGGCACGCGACGCCGCAAGCGCCGCCAGGCAGAGCCGCTCGCCGACCGTCCGTGGATCATCGCCGACCTGCACATGCACACCTCGTGGTCGCACGACTGCAGCATCGACGCGTCGGAGCTCGTCGACCATGCCGAAGCCGAGGGGCTCGGCGCGATCGCCGTCACCGACCACAACGTCTTCGGCGGGGCGCTCGAGACAGTTGACTACGCGCGCGACCGCGACCTGATCGTCATCCCCGGCGAGGAGGTGAAGACGGACAACCAGGGCGAAGTGATCGGGCTCTTCCTCGAGCGTGAGATCCCCCGTGGCCTCAGCTTCGGCGACACGATCGCCGCGATCCGCGAGCAAGGCGGTCTCGTCTACGTCCCTCACCCTTTCGACCGGCTGCACGCGATCCCCGATCCGCGGACGCTCCATCGCCACCTGGCGGACATCGACGTGCTCGAGGTCTACAACGCAAGGCTGCTGTTCGAGGCCTACAACGACGAGGCGCTCCGCTTCGCGCGGAAGTACAACCTCACCATGGGGGCAGGCTCCGACGCCCACGTCCTCCAGGGGGTCGGCACCGGGGCGCTGCGGATGCGCGCATTCCAGGATCCGGAGGAGTTCCTGATCTCGCTGCGCACGGCCGAAGTCCTGCGCCGGCCGAAATCCCTCGCTTATCTTCAGTCGCTGAAGTGGGTTGCCCAAGTCAAGGAGCGGGTCCGCTAGGAGACTGTGTGCTGGCCCCGAAAGGTCCCTCTGCCGCGTGGGCTCCACCGTGACCACAGATGAGATCTATGAGCGCTATCTCCGCAAGGCGATCACCGAGATCAATCGCCTTTCGCACGAGATCGCGCAAGCCGCGGAAGGGGCTCCTACAGCCCTGCCCACAGGGCACCCGCTCGCGAACATCTTTCTCCTCAAGTACGGCCCCCAGGCCCAGGAGCTGCAGGAGGGCGTCGCCTTCCATGGCCGGGCCGGGAATGCGCTGATCAAGTCGCTCCAGCGCCTGCACGTCGACCCGATGGAGGTCTACGGGACGAATGCGGTCAAGTTCGCAGGCTGCGACCTGGAGCTCTCCGCAGAGTGGCTGCGCCGCGAGCTGCGGATCGTCGAGCCGAAGCTGATCGTCGTGATGGGCGACGATGCGCTCGAGTTCCTGAACGGCATCGGTTTCCAGCTCGCCCGTGCGGTCGAGGATAAGGTGGGCGAGCTGCAGCGTTTCACGCCGACGATCGAAGCGCTGGCCGTCCCTGACATCGACTCATCCCTCGACGAGGCTCCTGCAAAGACTGCGTTTTGGAACGCGTTCAAGACCGTGGGCCCCTGGTGGGCCGCCTTGCCGCCCTATTAGGGCTGTTTGCGCTTCTCGTCATCTACTACGAGGTGGCGCCGCGGCTCTGGAGCGCCTCCGTGTGGTGGGACGTGGCGTGGCTCTGCCTGGCCGTGATCCCGGCGGTCTTCGGGCTCGTGCTGCTCGCGCTGCCCTTCCGGGAGGCACCGTGGCTGCTGCCGGCCGGGCTCGCCTTCGCGGTGCTCGCGGCCGTGCTCACGGTTGCGGACGTCGACGTCTTCGCCAACTTCGCACGGCTCGCCGCCTGCACGTTGCTCGGCTGGTGGTTCCTCAGCTACTTCGAGACGGTCAGCTGGGTGGTGCTCGTGGCGGCGATCATCCCGTGGGTCGACGCGTACTCGGTGTGGCGCGGCCCGACGAAGCAGATCGTCGAGCATCACGCGAACGTGTTCGGCGTGCTCTCGTTCGCCTTCCCCGTCCCGGGCGAGCACGCAGCGGCCAACCTCGGCGTCCCGGATCTCCTCTTCTTTGCGCTCTTCCTGGCCGCCGCCGCGCGCTTCGGCCTGCGCGTCTACTGGACGTGGGTCACCTTGATCGCGGCTCTCGGCTTGACGATCGCCGCGACGGTCTGGTGGAACCTCAGCGGCCTCCCCGCGCTCCCGGGCATCGCGATCGGCTTCCTCCTCCCGAACTCCGATCTGCTGTGGAGACGATTGCGCGGCCACGTATCTGACACCCCTGCGCGCGGAGAAGCGTAAGCGCAACTCGCAAAAGTGTCAGACACCCTGTCGGGCCGCAACGCGCAGGCGCTCCCCGGCCACGGTGTCAGACACCGCGGCTACGAGGGAAGCCCGGGCTCGGTGACGGCGCGGATGTAGCGCTCCGCTGAGCGGCGCACGATGTTGGAGCCGTCCGCCCCGATGAAGCGGTCGAACCACGCGCCGTAGATCGTGTCGAACTCGAACGGCGCCAGCGCATCCGCGATGTGCTGCACCTTCGAAACGGGCAGCGGGATCATGTTCGGATACGAGTACATAAAGGTCACGTAGCGGCGGTCCGGGATCACCTGGACGATGTCGCCCGAAAGCAGCGCGCGCCGTTCGCGCCAGTGCAGCACCTGCCCGCCCTCGTAGTGGCCGCCGCAACGGATCAACGTCAAACCACCGCCGAGCTCGTGCGTCTCGCCGTCCCAGAAGCGCACCGCGGCATCGGGACGCAGCACCCACTTGCGCTCGGCCTCGTGCAGGTAGATCGGGCACCCGAAGGTGTGCGCCCACTCGACCATCGTCGAGTAGTAATGCGGATGCGAGATCGCGATCGCCGCCAGCCCTCCCTCCTCGCCGATGCGTTCCGCAACCTCGCCGTCGAGGCACGGCGCGCAGTCCCACAGCACGTTGCCGGCGTTGCTCTTGACGAGCAGCGCACGCTGGCCGATCGCGAACGACGGCGTGCAGCCGATCCCGAGCAGTCCGTGGTCGTCACGGATGTCCGCCTTGTGGCTGCCGAGGAACTCTTCGAACGTCAGCCACACTTGGCCCTCGTCGTGCGCGATGTACTGCCGCGGGTCCTCGCAGATCGGGCACGCCGCGGGCGGCTCGTCACTCGGCGGGTACTGCGTCCCGCAGGCCTTGCAGAGGTAGGTGGTCAACGCTCCAACAGCGCGACACACTCGACGTGCGGCGTGTGCGGGAACATGTCGACCGGCCGGGCGCGCACGAGGCGATAGCCGTAGTCGTCCGACAGGCGCTTGAGGTCGCCTGCAAGCGTGGTCGGATTGCAGGACACGTAGACGATGCGTGGCGCCGCGATCTCGCCGAGGCGCTTCAGCGCCTTGCCCGCCAGCCCGGCGCGCGGCGGGTCGACGACGACGACGTCCGGATCGCCGGCGCGCGTCCGCAGATCCGCGAGCACCTCGCCGACGTTGCCCGCGAAGAACGCCGTGTTACCGATCGCGTTCAGCTCCTGGTTCTCGATCGCACAGGCGACCGACTCCTCGCTGATCTCGATCCCCCACACCGTCATCGCATCCTTCGCCATCGAGAGGCCGATCGTCCCGATGCCGCAGTAGAGGTCGTACACCGTCTCTATGCCGGTCAGACCTGCGAACTCACGCGCAATCGCGTAGAGCTTTTCCGCCATCTCCGTGTTCGTCTGCAGGAACGCATTCGGCCGTACGCGGAAACGCAGGCCGTCGATCTCCTCCTCGATCGCGTCCTCGCCCCAGATCAGCTCGGTCGGTAGCTCGGTCGTCTCGGAGACGCCCTCGTTGACCGACCAGTGGATCGACTTGACCTCCGGGACCTGTGTCAGCACCTCGATCAGGCGCTCGCGATCGAAGCGCTCGCCGCGGTTCGTCACGAGCTGCACGAGCGCCTGGCCGGTGTTGCGGCCCTCGCGGATCATCAGGTGGCGGAGGTACCCCTCGTGCGTCTCCTGGTCGTACGCGGTCAGCTTCTCCTCGCGCGCCCACTCACGCATCGTGTTGCGGATCGCGTTGCCGACATCGCTCGTCAGCCAGCACTTCTGAATCTCGAGGACCTCGTCCCAGCGCCCCGCCTTGTGCAGGCCGAGCGTCGGGCCATCCTCCAGCTGCGTGAAGGAGTACTCCATCTTGTTGCGGTAGTGGAACTGCGATGCGGCCGGGACGATCTCCTCGAGCGGCGCGTCGGTCAGGCCCGCGATCCGCTGCAGCGAGTCCGCAACCCACTGGTGCTTCGTCGTGACCTGCGCGTCGTAGGCGAGATCCTGGAATCGGCAGCCGCCGCACTCCGGATAGTGCGCGCACGGCGCCTCGACGCGCACCGGCCCGGGCGTGACGATCTCGGTCGCGACCGCCTCGGCGTGGCGGCGCTGCACCTTGGTCACGCGCGCCTTGACCGTGTCGCCCGGGAGTCCGCGGCGGACGAAGACGACGAAGCCGTCCAGGCGCGCGACGCCGTTCCCGCCAAAGGCGAGAGATTCGATCGAAAGCTCGAGCTCCTGGTCTCGCTGAACGGGGGCGGCCACGCCCGGGACGGTAGCGGGATCGCTACTGAAGAACGGTCACAAGCACCGAACGGGTGCGTGGGCCGTCGAGCTCGCAAAAGAAGATGCCCTGCCACGTCCCGAGCGCGAGCTCGCCGTCGTCGCGCAACGGGATCAGCACCTGCGGCCCCATCAGGGCGGCGCGAATGTGCGACGGCGCGTTCTCCTCGCCCTCCTCGATGTGCTGCCAGCCCCAGCCCTCGGGAGCGATCTGCTCGAGCGCCATTTCGAAGTCCCGCGCGACGAGCGGATCGGCGTGCTCGTTGATCGTCAGGCCCGCCGTGGTGTGCGGGACATAGACGAGCACGGCCGCGCCGGAGGCACCGCGAACGGCCTCGCGCACCTGCGAGGTGATGTCGAGCAGCTGCGAGTGCCGCTCGGTGGTGACGGTCAGCTCCTTCACGGGGCCGTATCCTAAGGATCCATGTCCACCCAACCGCCAAACAGTTCTCCCACCTCCCGCGAGCTGGACCAGTTTCGCGACCAGGCCGACAGCTTCATCCGCGACCTCGACGAGGAGTACTACCTCCATTTCTCGGGTCAGAAGGAGGCGCTCGACGTCGAGCAGGTCTACGAGCGCTACGAGGAGCTGACGAAGCTCGAGACCGCCCAGAAGCTGACCGGCGCGCCGACCGAGCTCTGGCGGTTCGCCTGTGAAGGGTTCCTCGGGAACCTCACGCGGGAGCACCAGGCGCGCCTCGCGCAGGCCGAGGCCGAGCTCGAGACGACCGTCGACGGGGAGACGATTCCGTACCGGATGCTGCGGGTCGCGATGTCGAACGAGCCCGACCGCGACAAGCGCGAGCGGCTCGAGGCGGCGCGGCTCCGGCTGCTCGACGAGCACCTGAACCCGGTCTACCTCGATGCCGTGCAGATCGACCAGGAAGCCGTGCACCAACTCGACGCGCCGAACTACTACGAGCTCTACAAGCGCTTCGGCTTCCGGCTCGACGAGGTCGCGGCGGAATGCCAGGAGGTGCTTGACGACACGGAGCGCCTCTGGGAGCGCGAGGGGGACAAGCTCTTCCGCTCGCGGCTCGGCATCGGCCTCGACGAGGCACGGCCGTGGGACGTCGTGCGGCTCTTCCGCGCGCCCGAGCTCGACAAGCTCTACCCGAACGACCAGATGCTCCCCGCGCTCGAACACACGCTCACCGACCTCGGCATCGACTTGCACGCGCAGGAGAACGTCCATCTCGATCTCGACGCGCGCCCGAGCAAGTCGCCGCGCGCGTTCTGCGCGCCGATCGAGGTGCCGGGCAAGGTGATGCTCGTCATCCAGCCGATCGGCGGCAAGGACGACTGGGAAGCCCTCTTCCACGAAGCCGGTCATACCGAGCACTATGCGAACACCCGTGGTGACCTGCCGATGGAAGCGCGCCGGCTTGGGGACATGGCGGTCACCGAGGGTTGGGCGATGCTGATGCAGCACCTCGTGACCGAGCCGGCGTGGCTGAACCGCCGCCTCGATGTCCCGCGCGTCGAGGAGCTCGCGCACGACGGCGCCGTCTCGCTTCTGTACTTCGTGCGCCGCTATGCCGCGAAGCTGCTCTACGAGATCGAGTTCTTCCAGACGCAGGACATCCCGTCGATGCGCAACCGCTACGCGGAGATCCTCGGCGACTCGCTGAAGCTGCCGATCAACCCGGAGAGCTACCTCGACGACATCGACGGCAGCTTCTACGTCACCGGCTATCTCCGCTCGTGGGCTTTCGAGGCGCAACTGCGTGAGTTCCTGCGCAGCGAGCTCGGGAACGACTGGTTCGCGAAGCGCGACGCGGGCGACCTGCTGCGCGAGCTGTGGTCACTCGGCCAGGGACCGACCGCGGACGAGCTGCTCCGCGATGTGACCGGTGCGAAGCTCGAGATGGCGTCCGTCGCCGACCGTATCCGGGAGGGCCTCGTCTCCTGAGCGACGAGCAGCTGCTCGCCGCGATCACCCGAGGCGACGAGCAGGCGCTTGCGTCGCTCTACGACCGCTTCGGACGCGTGGCTTACGGCCTCGCGCTGCGCATCGTGCGCGACCCGGCGCTCGCGCAAGACGCGGTGCAGGATGCATTTCTCGGCGCGTGGCGGACAGCCGCGTCGTTTGACGCGCGACGCGGCAATGTGCAGACGTGGCTGTTGACGCTCGTCCACCGTCGCGCGGTCGATGTCGTGCGCCGCGAACAGCGGCGACGCACCGAGCCGCTCGACGACGCGCCCGTCGCCTCCGGCGAGTCGACCGAGGAAGAAGCATCGGTGCGCGAGCAGCGGCGCGAAGTCCAGGCGGCGCTCGGGCAACTGCCGGACGACCAGCGAGAAGCGCTCGAGCTTTCGTACTACGGTGGACTCACGCAGACCGAGCTCGCCGAGCGGCTTGGCATTCCACTCGGGACGGTGAAGAGCCGGGTGTTCGCCGGGCTCGGGAGACTGCGCGACCTGCTCGAGGCTGAGTGATGCTCCCGCTCTTCGACAACATCCCGACCCGCCGCTTCCCGCTCGTCACCTACCTGCTCATCGCGGCGAACTTTGCGGTCTGGTTCTGGGAGCTCGGCGCGCGCGCCGGGCGCATCGACCGCTACGCGTTCTATCCGTGCGCCGTCAGCGGGCCGTGCCTCGGCGCCGCGCGCGACCATGTGCCGTGGCCCGAGGGGACACTCACGTCGATGTTCATGCACGCGAGCTGGCTGCACATCCTTGGGAACATGCTCTTCCTCTTCATCTTCGGGAACAACGTCGAGGACGTGATGGGCCGCATCCGGTTCGTCGTCTTCTACATCGCGGGCGGCTTCGCCGCGGCGCTGACGCAGACGCTTGTGACGCTGCACTGGTCGGGCGCAGCCGCGGCGAGCATCCCGAACGTCGGCGCGAGCGGTGCGATCGCAGCGGTGCTCGGCGCCTACCTCGTCCTGCTCCCGCACGCACGCGTGACCACGCTGCTGTTCGGCTTCCTGCCGTGGCGACTCTCCGCCGGCTTCTTCCTGATCGTCTGGTTCGTGTTCCAGCTGTGGCAGTCGAACTTCTCGATCACGCACGCCGACCAGGGCGGCGGCGTTGCGTTCGCGGCGCACGTCGGCGGGTTCGTCTTCGGCGCGCTCACGATCAGGTTGTTCCAGGTGCGTCCCCCGCTCGCGCCTCGGCAGCGTCGCCGGTGACGTTCGAGGAACGCGTGCGCCGGGCGCTGGACGAACTGCCGCCGCAGCTCGCGGAGGCCCTCGAGAACGTCGCCGTGGTCGTCGAGGAGGAGGCTCCGGGCGACCCCGACCTGTTCGGCCTCTGGGAGACGGCCGAGTACCTGCCGGACAAGATCACGATCTTCCGGAAACCCCTTGTGGAGGCGTTTCCTGACCCGCGGGAACTGGAAGAGGAGATTCGGATCACCGTGCTTCACGAGCTCGCCCACTACTTTGGGATCGACGAGGACCGCCTAGAAGACTTGGGGTATTCGTAGGAATATCCGTCACGCTGGAAGCGTTTGAATGAGTATGAGAACGCTGAACGACATCAGAGAAGAGATCGACCGGCTCTCCGCTCGCCGCGGAGAGGTGATGCGTGCGCTGTCCGAGCGGTTCGACGCGACGCTCAAGTCCGAGCACTTGGAGCTCGAGGAGCAGATTGCAGAACTGTGGGACGAGCAGCGTCAGGCACGCGCCTTGCTGCGGTTCGGCGACCGAGACGTGATCATCCAGAAAGCCCGCCAAGAAGAGCGGCTTTCCCGCGCGGCCTAACCAAGGCCCGCATCCTCACCTGCGAGACGTCCCCTAACGGGACGTCTCGTATGTTCAGAAGCGCAGCTGTTCAGAAGCGCAGCTGTTCAGAAGAGCAGCGCGGTACCATTGACGCGCTCGGGGCGTTAGCTCAGCTGGGAGAGCGCCGCCTTTGCAAGGCGGAGGTCATCGGTTCGATCCCGATACGCTCCATCATCGCTTGCTCGTCGATTTTCGCATCTTCCCGCCCGACCGGCTCGCCGGGCGCTCAGAAGCCAGGTGCCCGGAAGGGGTAAGCGGGCGAGCGCAATCCGCCCTACGGTGTGGTGGATGCCCTCGTTCGCCCGGCTGAAGAAGCCGCTCGCATTCGCTTCCGCCTCGGCGCTCGGCCTCGTTGGCTTCCTCGCCGTCGCCAAGCTCGCCAAGGAGCCCTGGCCGCTCGTCCACGCCAACCTGTGGCTGGCCACGGCCGCGGTCCTGCTCGCCCTGGTCAGCTTGCTGATCCGCTTCGCGGGCTGGCAGCAGCTGTTCGCGCGCGACGGACGGCCGGATCGGCCGACCTGTGTCGGCGCCGGATCCGCGGCCTCTGTCTCCTCGAACTTCCTCCCCGCCAAGCTCGACTACGCGCTCAAGGTCTGGCTCGTACACCGGCTCTCGGGCCGCCGCCTCTCGCTCAAGGCCGGCACTGTCTCGGTCTGCATGCTCGGCCTGGTCGATGCGGCTGCGCTGCTGCCGCCTGCCCTGGTTGGGGCAGTGCTCGCCCCGACGATGCAGGTGCGGCTTCCGTTGCTCGCGGTCGTGGGGGTTGGGCTGGCGTCCACGGCGCTGATCCTCGCTGCCCCGCGGCTGCAGAG
>DATBDB010000120.1:0-8616 GCA_036270155.1 Gaiellaceae bacterium | reverse complement strand
TAGTTGTTGAAGAACGGCGTGTGACGGCCGCCTTCGTCCTTCGACAGCACGTAGACCTCTGCCTTGAAGTGCGTGTGCGGCGTGATGGAGCCCGGCTTCGCGAGCACCTGGCCGCGCTCGACGTCCTCGCGCTTGATACCGCGGAGGAGCGCACCGGCGTTGTCGCCGGCGTGCGCGTAGTCGAGTGACTTCTGGAACATCTCGAGACCGGTGACGACCGTCTTCTCCACCTTCTCGTGGATGCCGACGATCTCGATCTCGTTGCCGACCTCGATCTTGCCCTGCTCGACGCGGCCGGTCACGACGGTGCCGCGGCCCGTGATCGTGAACACGTCCTCGATCGGCATCAGGAACGGCTTGTCGGCGTCGCGCACCGGCTCCGGGATGTAGGAGTCGACGGCGTCCATCAGCTCGACGATCTTCGCCTCCCAGGCCTCGTCGCCCTCGAGCGCCTTCAGCGCCGAGACACGAACGATCGGGATGTCGTCGCCGGGGAACTCGTACTTCGACAGCAGCTCGCGAACCTCGAGCTCGACGAGCTCGAGGAGCTCCTCGTCGTCGACCATGTCGGCCTTGTTGAGAGCGACAACGATGTACGGCACCTCGACCTGGCGGGCCAGGAGGATGTGCTCACGCGTCTGCGGCATCGGGCCGTCGGCTGCGGAGACCACCAGGATCGCGCCGTCCATCTGCGCGGCGCCTGTGATCATGTTCTTGATGTAGTCCGCGTGCCCCGGGCAGTCGACGTGCGCGTAGTGACGGGCATCCGTCTCGTACTCGACGTGCGACGTGTTGATCGTGATGCCGCGCTGGCGCTCTTCGGGAGCGTTGTCGATCTCCGCGAAGCTCTTCGCCGTGCCGCCACCCTTTTTCGCGAGCACGTTCGTGATCGCTGCGGTCAGCGTCGTCTTCCCGTGGTCGATGTGTCCGATGGTGCCGACGTTGAGGTGCGGCTTCGTGCGTTCGAACTTCTGCTTGGCCATTCCCGTCCTTCCTTTACTTAGGATCCCGAACCCTGTTCGGTGATCTCGCTCGCGATCGATGCCGGCACTTCTTCGTACCGGTCGAACTGCATGGAAAAGTCTGCGCGGCCCTGTGACATCGACCGCAAGTCCGTTGCGTAACCGAACATCTCACTCAGCGGAACACTGGCCTGAATCACCTGCGCGTTACCGACGGGCGCCATATTGCCGACACGGCCGCGGCGGGACGCGAGGTTGCCCATCACGTCGCCGACGTAGTCCTCGGGCGTCGTGACCTCGACGGCCATCGTCGGCTCGAGCAGCTTCGGCTTCGCGCGCTTCATCGCTTCCTTGAACGCCATCGAGCCGGCGATCTTGAATGCGCGCTCGCTCGAGTCGACGTCGTGGTAGCTGCCGTCGATCAGTTCGACCTTGACGTCCACGACCGGGTAGCCGGCGAGAATGCCGCTACCCATCGCTTCGCGGATGCCTTCGTCGATCGGCTTGATGTACTCCTTCGGGATCTTGCCGCCGACGATCTTGTCGACGAACTCATAGCCCGCGCCCGGCTCGTTCGGCAGCAGGTTGATCACTGCGTCGCCGTACTGGCCCGAGCCGCCCGTCTGGCGCACGAACTTGCCCTGGATGCGCTCGGCCGGCTTGGAAATCGTTTCGCGATACGCGACCTGCGGACGGCCGACGTTCGCGTCGACGTTGAACTCGCGCTTCAAGCGGTCGACGATGATCTCGAGGTGGAGCTCGCCCATGCCGGAGATGATCGTCTGGCCCGTCTCCTCGTCACCCTCGACGCGGAAGGTCGGATCCTCTTCGGCGAGGCGCGCCAGGCCGTTGCCCAGCTTGTCCTGGTCCGCCTTCGACTTCGGCTCCACGGCGACTGCAATCACGGGCTCCGGAAAGGTCATCGACTCGAGCACGATCGGCGCTGACTCGATTGCCAGAGTGTCGCCGGTCGTTGTCGACTTGAGGCCGACGCCGGCAGCGATGTCGCCCGCGCTGATCTCCTCGCGCTCCTCACGGTGGTTCGCGTGCATCTGGAGGATGCGACCGATGCGCTCGGTCTTGCCCGTCGTCGTGTTCAGGACGCGGTCGCCGGCCTTGATCGTGCCGGAGTAGACGCGGAAGTAGGTCAGCTTGCCGACGAACGGGTCCGACATCACCTTGAACGCGAGCGCGCTGAACGGCTCGTCCGGAGAGGCGCCGCGCGAGAGCTCGGCGTCGGTCTTGGGATCGAGGCCCTGGATCGCAGGCACGTCGAGCGGGCTTGGCAGGTAGTCGATCACCGCGTCGAGCAGCGGCTGCACGCCCTTGTTCTTGAAAGCGCTCCCGAGGATGACCGGCGTGATCTCATCGGCCAGCGTCGCTGCCCGAATCGCGCGCTTCAACTGGTCGGCGGTAACCGAGTTCTCGTCGGTCAGATACGCCTCGAGCACCTCGTCGTCGAAGTTGGAGACGGCGTCGATCAACTGGTGGTGGTAGGCGTGCGCCTGCTCGAGCAGCTCGGCGGGAATGTCGGTCGTCTCGAACTCCTGGCCGAGGTCGTCTTTGTAGACGATCGCCTTCATCTCGACCAGGTCGACGACGCCGACGTGCTTGTCTTCCTGGCCGATCGGGATCTGGATCGGGACGGGGTTCGCGCCGAGACGGTCGACCATCGACTGGACCGACTTGAAGAAGTCCGCGCCGGTGCGGTCCATCTTGTTGATGAACGCGATGCGCGGGACCTTGTACTTGTCGGCCTGGCGCCAGACGGTCTCGGACTGCGGCTGAACGCCCGCGACGGAGTCGAAGACGGCGACGGCGCCGTCGAGGACGCGCAGGCTGCGCTCGACCTCGACAGTGAAGTCCACGTGCCCGGGCGTATCGATGATGTTGATCCGATGGTCGCGCCACGACGCGGTGGTCGCAGCCGATGTGATCGTGATGCCGCGCTCCTGCTCCTGCGCCATCCAGTCCATCGTCGCCGCGCCCTCGTGCACCTCACCCATCTTGTGGGTGCGGCCCGTGTAATAGAGGATCCGTTCGGTCGTCGTGGTCTTGCCCGCGTCGATGTGGGCCATGATCCCGATGTTCCGGACGCGATCCAGCGCCACCCGTGATTCCGTTGTAGCCAAGTCTCTCCCGTTCCTTTACCAGCGGTAGTGCGCGAATGCCTTGTTGGCCTGTGCCATGCGATACATGTCGTCCTTGCGCTTGTACGCGTTCCCCTGCTGCTCGAGCGCGTCGAGGATCTCGCCGGCGAGCTTGTCGCTCATGTGCTTCTCGCGGCGGTCGCGGGAAAACGTGACGATCCAGCGGAGCGCGAGCGTGCGCCCACGGCGCTGGGGAACCTCGACCGGCACCTGGTAGTTCGCGCCACCGACGCGGCGCGACTTCACCTCGAGCACCGGCGTGACCGTCTTCACGGCCTGCTCCAGCACCTCGACCGGCGGCCGGCCCGTCTTCTCGCCCACCTTGTCCAGGGCGGTGTAGACGATCGCCTCGGCGGTCGACTTCTTGCCGTCCCGCATCACGCGGTTCATCAGCTGCGTGACCAGGGTCGAGTCGTAAACCGGGTCGGCGATGACCGGGCGCGGGGTGATTTCTGCGCGGCGAGGCATTACGAGCTCTTCTTTGCGCCGTACTTCGAGCGGCCCTGCTTGCGGTCGGAGACGCCGGAGGCGTCGAGCGCAGCGCGGATCACCTTGTACCGGAAGCCCGGCAGGTCCTTGACGCGGCCGCCGCGGATCAGGACGACCGAGTGCTCCTGCAGATTGTGGCCCTCGCCCGGAATGTAGGTACCGACCTCGATGCCGTTCGTCAGGCGAACGCGGGCGATCTTCCGCAGCGCCGAGTTCGGCTTCTTCGGCGTCGTCGTGGAGACGCGCGTGCAGACACCGCGCTTCTGCGGGGCTCCCGCGAGCGCAGGCGTCTTGACCTTGGCCTTCTTGGAGGTCCGGCCCTTACGGATGAGCTGATTGACGGTCGGCATGCTGAGGCTGAGGGTTCTCTTTCTGGTCGTATACAGACGGATGGCCGGGGGAGCACGCGGCTCCCACCGAACCGGCTGGGCATGGTAGCGAACCCGCGCGGGCGCTGCAAACCGTCTCACCGGCGGTTGAACGGCGAAATCACCGGTTAAGGCCATAGCTTCCCGCCGATTCGTCCCCTAAGGTGTGGAGCTTGCGGTGACCCTCGTTGTACTTATCTGCGCGCTCGGGGTCGCGATCTTGACAGCTCTCGCCTCGGCGGTCGCAGTCTGGCGCGTCCGAAATTCCGCCGACCAGCGGGTCGCCGACGCGGTCCAGAAGCTCGCAGCCGGGATGCAGGAGACGATGCGTGACCTCGCGCAGGCCGTGGAAACGGCCCAGATCTCCCGCGCAGACCTTCATGTGGGCGAGCTCGCCGCGTCGCTCGACCTCGACGAGGTGACCGAGCGGACGCTCGAGGCGGCCTCGGAGATCGTGGGAGTCGAGGGGGCCTTGCTCGACGCGGAGGCACCGGAGGGCGCCCGCCTGAGCGCCACGGTCGGGATGCCGGCCGAGGAAGCCGCCAAGGCGGCTGTCCAACTGCCCGAGAACGACAACCTGCGGGCGGTCGAGATCACCTACCGCTACCGAATCGACGACGTCGAGAACTCCTCGGCGTCCCACATCCGCTCCGGGGTCGTCCTCCCCGTGCGGGCGGACGGGGCGACGATCGGCAGCCTCAGCGCCTTCAGCCGTTCGGCCGGGCAGAAGCTCGGCGAGGCGCAGATCGACGAGCTCGAACGGCTCGCCTTCCGTGCCGGGCCGGCGCTCGAGAACGCGCGCAAGTACACGGAGGCGCGTGCGCTCGCGGACCTGGACGCGCTGACGGGCCTGCACAACCGGCGGTACTTCCACGAGACGCTCGCCCGCGAGGTCGCCCGCGCCCAGCGCTACGGGCGGCGGCTGGCGCTGATCGTCTTCGACCTGGACGACTTCAAGACGATCAACGATCGCGTCGGCCACCTCGCCGGCGACGCTGTGCTCGCCGAAGCGGCCGAGCGGCTGCTCTCGGTCGTGCGCTCCGCCGACGTCGCGTGCCGCGTCGGCGGCGACGAGTTCGCGGTCGTCCTGCCCGAGTCGAATGTCGAGGAGGCCGAGCTGCTCGCAGGCCGCATCGCGCGCGCAATCAACACGCGGCCGATCACGCCCGCCGGGACGGTCACGCTCTCAGCCGGCGTTGCCGAGCTGCGGCCGTCCGACCGCCCGACGGACATCTTCGAGCGCGCCGACGAGGCCCTCTACCGGGCGAAGGAGCTCGGCAAGGACCAGACGCACGTCGCCGCGAACGGCGCGTAGGGCTCAGCCGAGCGACAAGTACGGCGCCCAGTCGGTCAGGTCGACCGCCTCGGGCTGCGGCTGCTGGTCGTGCTGGCACGTCAGGCTGCCGAGCGACTGGTTCTGACGGCGGCGGATCCACGTCGCGAACGCCGCGCTCTTCAGCTGGTTGACGAACGCCTTGCGGATCGCGGGCGCGGCCTGCGCGAACGGGAACGACCCGAGCGGCGCTGCCTCGCCGAGCGCTGTCACCTCGATCCCATCGATCTTCACCTTGGCCCCCGCGTCCAGTGCGAGCAGGCGTCCCGGCGCGACGCCCTGGATAGCGAGCCCGGTCGTCCCGGCGCCGAGCCAGGGCTCCGGCTTCGAGGAGCGCACGGGCCTCGCGAGCGTCGTTTCGTAGGTGCCGTACCACGCCTGCAGCTGCGCGTTCGTCGGCGCGGGCGTGCCCAGCGTCGCCTCCACAGCACGGCGGCGCAGCTCGTCGGCCAGGATCAGCCTGGCGAGCGTCGGCGTCGCGTGCGCGCGTGCAAGCGCCGTGTTGTACGCGGCGCGGCTGCCGCCGAAGTGGTCGAGGATCGCGTTGCGTTCGACGCGTGCGATCTCCTTCGGGTCGATCTTCTGCGCCTCCACGAGCACCGCGTGCTGGAACTCGGCTGAGAATGCGAGGTCGCGGTCACCGGTCAGCCGCGAGAGCGCCGCGACATCGTTCGCGAGCAGCGGCGTCTTCCCAAGCAGGCACATCGTCCCGGCGGCAAGCGTCGCGCCGACGTCGAGCGACGGGTCGAGCTGCTTGCCTGCGAGCGCCGGCGCGTCGCAGAGCGTGTGGTCGCGCGTCCAGAGCCACGTACACGCCACCGTCGGCTTGTCGGGGTCGTTGCCCTTCGGGTTGAAGGCCGCCCAGCCCCACGACCACACGGTTGCGATCTGGAGATCGGTCGCGATCTGCTTCGCGGCGAGCGACTCCCATTTCACGACGTCGAGCCATTTCCCGAGCGGCTGCAGGTTCTCGCGGCCGCCGGCGCCCGGCGTCGAGCTGAAGGTCAGCATCATCCCGATCCGGTTCGTGGGGATCCCGATCTGGATCAGGTCCTCCATGCGCGAGCGCATCGTCGCGCGCAGACGGCGGCTGCCGGCGACCGCGCCCTGCTTCGAGACGGAAGGCCCGGAAAAGTAGACCTCCGGGACGATGTCAGCGATCTTCGCGACCTCCCGCCACCAGTCGTCGGAGGCCTCGTCGTGGGTGTAGGGGCGGTTCGAGAGCAGGAGGAACGGCCGCGCGCCGCGCTCGGCGAGGCGCTGGAGGAAGACGAGGACGTTCGCGCGGTACTGCGCGGTCGTCGGCGTCCACGGCGTCGGCAGCTGCGCGCCGAACAGCTCGTTCTCGGCCATCAGCGGGTGGTCGCACCCGGACGAGGTGACGGCGATGTCGAAGATCTTGTCGGCCCGCGCCTGGATCACCGACGGGTCGGCGGGCTTCGACGGCGTGCCGACGCGGTTGTTCAGATACATGTCGAAGTAGACGGTCTGAGCGCCCTTCGCCCGCAGCTGCGGCGGGACGATGAAGTTCGACGCGGCGCCGACGACACCCGGCCGCGCAAAGATCGTCGACCAGAACGGCACGCCGCCGTCGGCGTAGTCGATCCAGAGCGGCTGCACCTGGGGCAGCCCGCACGGCAGCGGCAGCTGCTCGGCCGAGCTACCGCCGCGGGCAACACCAACGCCGACCGCGAGCAGCGCAAAGCCGAGAACGAGGATTCGTCTCACGGGCACGTTGTAGCCCACGGTCATTACGGACATGTCAGGGGTCAGCCGCTCCCACCTGACTTTGTGTTGACTCAACACAAAGTTGGGGTCAGCGGTTGATGCCTCGTCCACCCTTGAGTCCGGCGTCCTCGTCCATCGGCCGCGTGCCGCCGAGCTTATCGAGCAACACCATCGGCGAGCGGAGGCGGAGGTCGACATCCAGGAGGAGCTCGCCCCACGACGGAACCTCGACGCGATCCCGCACCTCGAGGACGATCTGCCTGACCCGCGCATAGCTCGGGCGAGTCAGCCCTAGCGCCTCAGCGCGGGCGCCGATCTCCCGGTTGATCTCGGCGATCGGCCGTCTGTTCTTTGCAAGTCGCTCCAGCTCGACGCGAAGTCGACCCTCAATCTCTGCCGCGAAAACCATCCAGCCAGGATGCCGCCGCGCCCGTCACGAGTCTGTGCCAAGTTCGCAACGTCTTGCTCGCTTGTGTTGAGTCAACACAAACATCGAGGACCCGGCGAATGCCGGGCCCTCGATGGAGTTCATACGACTCTGATCGGATCAGTCGTCGAGCGGGCTGTCGACCTCCGGGACTTCCTCGGCCTCGCCGGCTTCGTGCGTGACCGGGTTCTCCGAGCCCGGCTCGCCGCCGAAGCTCAGGTCGAGGGAGCCGAAGTCGATCGCGGAGCCGCCGTCCTGGCCGATCTCCTCGAGCGCCTGCAGCAGCGTGTCCCGCTCGTACGCCTCGCGCACGATCGGCTCGCTGGGCGAGATCTCGATGTTCCGGTACCGCTTCAGGCCGGTGGCCGCCGGGATCAGCTTCCCGATGATCACGTTCTCCTTCAGCCCGAGCAGGCGGTCGATCTTGCCCTCGATCGCTGCGTCCGTCAGCACCTTCGTCGTCTCCTGGAAGGAGGCGGCGGACAGGAACGACTCCGTCGCGAGCGATGCCTTGGTGATGCCGAGGATCAGCGGCTCGAACGTCGCCTTCTCACCCTTGGCCTTCACCTTCCCGTTCTCGCGCTCGAAGATCGCCTTGTCGACGAGCTGGCCCGGCAGCAGGTCGGTGTCGCCGTTCGACTCCACGCGGACCTTCTTCAGCATCTGCCGGCAGATCAGCTCGATGTGCTTGTCGTGGATCTCGACGCCCTGGCTCTTGTAGACCTTCTGCACCTCACCCACGAGGTACAGCTCGGTCGCCGTGGAGCCCTTGAGCGCCAGCTTGTCGGCCGGGTTCTGCGAGCCCTCGTTCAGCGGATCGCCCTTCTCGACGACCTGGCCGTTCGTGACGAGCAGACGCGTGCGGCGCGGCAGCTGGTACTCGACCGGCTCCGGCAGCTCCCCGTCCTTGCCGACGACCTCATCCGGGTGGATGGTGATCTTCGGCCCACGCTCCGTCGGCTCGAGCTCGACGCGACCGCCGATCTCGACGAGCACCGCGGCGCCCTTCGGGTTGCGTGCCTCGAAGATCTCGACGACACGCGGGAGGCCGTGCGTGATGTCCGCGCCGGCGACACCGCCGGTGTGGAACGTCCGCATCGTCAGCTGCGTGCCCGGCTCGCCGATCGACTGCGCGGCGATGATGCCGACCGCGTCGCCG
>DATBDB010000119.1:0-10198 GCA_036270155.1 Gaiellaceae bacterium | reverse complement strand
GTCCTCGACGAAGTCGCCGAGCTCGGAGTCCTCTTCCTCGCCGATCGGCTTCTCGAGCGAGACGGGGTGCTGCGCCATCCGCAGGATCTCGCGCACCTCCTCGGTCGTCATCTCGAGCTCCTCGGCGATCTCCTCCGGCTTCGGCTCACGCCCGAGGCGCTGAACGAGCTGGCGCTCGATGTGCACGACCTTGTTCAGCTTCTCGACCATGTGCACCGGGATACGGATCGTGCGTGCCTTGTCGGCGATCGCGCGGGTGACTGCCTGGCGGATCCACCACGTCGCGTACGTCGAGAACTTGTAGCCCTTGCGGTAGTCGAACTTCTCCACCGCGCGGATCAGGCCGAGCGAGCCTTCCTGGATCAGGTCGAGGAACGACAGCCCGCGCCCGAGGTAACCCTTCGCGATCGAAACGACGAGGCGCAGGTTGGCCTCGGTCATCTGCGTCTTCGCCGCCATGTCACCGCGCTCGATCCGCTTCGCCAGATAGACCTCCTGGTCGGCGGTGAGCAGCGGGACCTTGCCGATCTCGCGCAGGTAGAGACGGAGCGAATCGAGCGAGGGCTCGACGGTCAGATCCAGCTTCGGCGCTGCCTTCGCCTCGTCCTCGATGAGCGGCTGCTCGTGCGGGAGGCGCTTGTGCTCCTCGCCCTCGACGAGCTCGACGCCGTGGTCGATCAGGTAGGTGGTGAAATCTTCGACCTGCTCTTTGGTGAGCTCGACTTCCTCGATCCCCTTGACGATCTCGTCATAGGTGAGGAATCCCTTTTCTTGTCCGGTGGCGACGAGCTTGTGCAGTTCCTCGACGTCCGGAAGAGCAATATCGACAGTGAGCACCTGAGCACGACCTCCGGCTACTACGCGGTTGACGGGGGACAACAGCAACGCAGGAACCGGGCCTTCTCCTCTTTAATTCACCCGGCTCACCCTCTGACGTGGGCTGACAATACATCACGATTTGGGAAACGGGGTCATTTTTTTTGCAGACAGGACTCGACCAAAAAAGTGTGCTAGTGACCGGCGGCTCGGGCGGCATCGGAGCCGCCTGCGCGCGCCTGTTTGCGGCCGAGGGGGCCGACGTCGTCGTGCACTACCACCGTGGCCGCGAACGCGCGGAGGCGATCGCGAGCGAGATCGGCGGGCGCATCGTCGGCGCCGACCTGACGAACGAAGCCGAGGTCGCGCAGCTCTTCGAGAAGGTCGGCGAGCTCGACGTGTGCGCCGCGATCGCCGGCATGTGGCCGCAAGGCGACACACCCGTCTGGGACCTCTCACTCGACCGCTGGCGCGCGACGCTCGACGCGAACCTCACCGCGACGTTTCTCACGGCGCGCGGCTTCCTCCGGCAACTCGGAGAGCGCGAAGGATCGCTTGTGCTTTGTGGCTCGACCGCAGGGCTGATCGGCGAGGCGGGGCACGCCGACTACGCGGCCGCGAAAGCCGCGATCACGGGCGGGCTGCTGCTCTCACTGAAGAACGAGATCGTTCGCCGCCACCCCGGCTGCCGCGTCAACGCCGTCGCGCCCGGCTGGACCGAGACACCGATGACGCGCGGCCACGTCGATCCAGAGCGGCTCCGCCTGGTCTCCCGGACGATGGCGCTGCGCAAGGTCGCGCAGCCCGAGGATCTCGCGGGCCAGGTGGTCGTCCTCGCCTCGCCGGTCCTCTCCGGCCATGTCACCGGCCAGCTCGTGACGGTCGCCGGCGGCATGGAGGGACGCGTCCTCCACGAAACGTAAGCTCGGGCGATGGTTGCCCTCCTCGCGTTGCTTGCGGTCGCCGCCCAGCCGCCCGGGGCCTACGTCGACACGGGGACGGCACACGTGCCGCTGGCGATCACATCCTGGTGCTGGGACGCGCGCTGCGGCGCCCCGCTCGGGCAGACGGCACAGCGCGTCTTCGTCTCCCGCGGCACGCCGGTGCGGGTCGAGCTGAAATTGGAGCCCGTCGAGGCAACCGTTCATGTCGCCGGGGGCGCCGCCAGGCCGACGACCCACGGCCGGGAGGTCAGCTGGACCGCGACCCGCAGCGGCGGCTTGAGCGTCTACGTCAAGTACCTGCGCGGCTGGGTCATCTACACGGCCCGCCTCGCCCTGCGCTAGAGACGAACCGCTGAGAAACGAAAGCGGCCGGCTTGCGCCGGCCGCTCACCTCGCCGCAGGAAAGATTGCCGTCAGTCCCAGGGAGGATCTCTTCCACCTATCGGCGCTTGGCGGACGTCCTTGAATACGAAGACGGCGCCGCCGCCGGCGCCGTCTTCTATGGGAGTGTCCGCCCCCGCTTTTGTCCGGCCCCGCCGCAACGGGCCCGTGCAGGTGACGGTCGTAGTCTCTCCCGCCGGCGCCGGTTGATCCATCACCCCTTTCGTAGTTGACCGCGTCGCTTGACTACCCTCAGGAGCGCAGTGGCGAGCACCTTCGAGTCCCGGCTGCGCGAAGGGCCGCCGATCGTCGCCGACGGCGGCCTGGGCGTCGTCCTGTCTGCGGCAGTCCCCGGATTGCGCACGCCGGAGGAGGCAAACCTTCGCGCGCCCGACGCCGTCACCGCCGTGCACGTCAGCTTCATCAACGCGGGCGCCGACCTGATCGAGACGAACACGTTCGGCGCGAACCGACGCAAGCTCGCGCAGCACTTTTTGGAAGACGAGTTCGAGCGGATCAACTCGACGGCGGTCAAGCTGGCGCGCGATGCGCGGGAGATCTCCGGGCGCGAGGTCTTCATCGGCGGGTCGATCGGCCCCGTCGGGCCGGACGGCGGCGAACTGGTCGCGGAGCAGGCGCGGGTCCTCGAGGGGCGCGGCGCCGACGTCCTCATGCTCGAGACGTTCTACGACCTGGACGAACTGGAGGAGGCGGTCGCGGCGGTGCGATCGGTCTCCGCGCTCCCGATCGTCGCGCTGATGAGCTTCGACAGCGACGCGGTGACGATGGCCGGCGTGACGGCGCGCGACGCGGCAGCCCGGCTGCGCGGGCTGGACGTCGCTGCCTTCGGCGCGAACCACGGTCGCGGTCCTGCCGCCGCCTTGACGGCACTCGCGGAGCTGTCGGGTGACGGCGCGGTGCTCGCTGCACTCCCGAACGTCGGTCTCGCGACGATGACGGGTGCACGGATCTCGTTCCCACACGCAACGCCCGAGTACTTCGGCGACTTCGCGGCGAGCGCGCGCTCGCTCGGAGCGCGCCTGATCGGCGGCTGCTGCGGCACGACACCCGCGCAGATCGCGGCGATCCGGCAGGCGGTCGACGAGGACCGGCCTGCGCGCGCGGCGTCCCCGTCCCGCGGGCGCGAGGCCGTTGCGGCGCCCCTGTCGCACGAGGAGCCGACGGAGCTGGCCCGGCTCTTCGCCGCCGGCGAGTTCGTGGTCTCGGTGCAGCTCGACCCGCCGCTCGGCGGGAGCGTCGGCGGGCTGATCGATGCGGCGCGCACGATCCTCGAGTCAGGGAAGGCGCACGTGGTCGACGTGAACGACAACCCGCGGGCGCGTGCCCGGATGAGCGGGATGATCGCGTCCGCCGCGATTCAGCGCGAGGCCGGGATCGAGGTGATCCCCCACCTCACCCCGCGCGACTCGACGATCGCCGGGCTCGAGTCGCTCTTGCTCGGGTCACACGCCGAAGGACTGCGGAACGTGCTCGCGGTCACCGGGGACGCACCGGAGGCGGGCGACTATCCCGGCACCGGATCGGTGTACGACGTCGACGCGATCGGTCTCGTCGAGCTGGTCACACGGTTGAACGAGGGCACCGATTTCCACGGCCGCGCGATCGATGCTCCGACCTCGTTCTTTCCCGGCGTGGCGGTCAACCCGACGGCCGACGACCTTGAGCTCGAGGTCGATCGCTTCCATCGCAAGATCGCAGGCGGTGCGCGATTCGCGATGACGCAGATCCTCTTCGACATGGAGTACTTCGACCGTTTCTTCGAGCTGTTCGGCGGCCCGTCGCCGATCCCGCTGCTCGTCGGCCTCTGGCCGATCCGCTCGCTCGAGCTGGCGGTGCGCGTGCACAACGAAACGCCGGGCATCGTCGTCCCGGAGCACGTGCAGGAGCGCTATCGCGCCGCGGGCACGAACGCACCGCAGGTCGGGATCGATCTCGTGCACGAGCTGATCGAGCGGTCGCGCAAGGTTGCCGCCGGCGTGTACATCGTCGCGCCCTTCCGCCGCCCGCTCGGCATCCTCGACGTTCTTTAGCCGCAGGAGCCGGTCGAGACCGGCTGCTTCGCGCGCGCCAGGTCGGCGCGCACGGGCGATGCGGGCACGCCGTAGCCGCCGCTGCTGCCGATCCGCGCGGCGAAGACCGTCGCCTCCACCTGGCCGAGCTCGTTCACGGCGGGGCCACCCGAGTTGCCGTGACGCACCACGCCGCTGAGCGCAGTCACCTCACGCAGCTGTCCTTGGACGAGCACGTCGGCGGTGGAGCCGATCCGCCCCGGTCGCGCGTCGAAGGGGCCGTTCTCCGGATAGCCGAGAATCGCAATCGCGTCGCCCGCGTGCGGATCCACGAGCGCCAGCGGTGCCGCCGCGAGCCCGGGAACGCGAAGCACAGCGACGTCCTCCTTGCGATCGACGACGAGCGCGGTCGCACGATGACCGTTCACCGCGATCCCCTTGCCACCCGTGACGACGTGTGCCGCAGTGACGACAATGTGCGGCCGCGCCACCCAGCCCGAACCCTCGACGCCGAGACCGCAGGCGATCGCGGTAATCCGGACAACGCTCGGCCGCGCGCGCACCACCGCGGCGGAGGAGAGAACGCGCGTGTCCGGAGGCACCGAGGGCGGGGCCGGACCGGCAATCTGCGGGAACGGATCGACGCGCGCGAACGCACGCAGGACCGTGCGCGGCGGCGCGATCGTGTTCAGGTGCTGCAGGATCGTCGACTGCTGCACCTCTGCGCGCAGCTTCGTCTGGCCGGGCAGCTGGAGGAGCACCGCACCGGCGACCCAGACGATCGCGAGGCCGAGCGCGGCGCCCGCCGCGAGGCCGCCGAGCGAGTCGAGCATGCGAAGCGGCGGGATGACCGCAAGCGCACCGCGCGCGAACGACCCGAGCATCGACGCGACCGATTGCAGCAGGAGCGCGCCGACAACGGCGCCGCCGAGCCCGACGAGCGGCGTGTAGGGCGAGCTCGCGCCGTTGTGCAGGAAGTGCGGAGCGAGACGCGCACCGAGCACGGCGCCGGCCGCGAGCCCCGCGAGGGAGAGCGCCGTGGCAACCAGCCCTCGCTTGAGTCCGGAGAGCGCGGAGAGGCCCGCGATCGCCAGCGCGATCCAGTCGACGCGAGTCACCCGGCCAACTTAGCCAGGTGCCAGGCGATCCCTGCCGCCGCTACACTGGCCGCCGTACCGGGGGCGTAGTTCAGTTGGTTAGAACGCCGGCCTGTCACGCCGGAGGTCGCGGGTTCGAGTCCCGTCGCTCCCGCTCAAAAAGCCGCCGCACAGGCGGCTTTTTTCGTAAGGCGGTAGACGCGTGGGACGATGCGGGCCATTTCCTTCTAGACCTCTTCGCCCTGAGCCATGCGCAGTGCGGTGACGTCGATGCGATCGATGTCGCGGTTGGCGTGCTCTTTCATGGCGATCAGGTCGGCAGCGGATGCAACCCAGATCGGGAAGCCGACTTCGTCCAAATCGACGCGCACAGCGTTCCTCCGCAGCTCGTCGTAGATCATCTCACCGTCCGCGCTTTCCACGTAAGGCATAACGTCAACGCGACCGAGCGTGGTGTACACGATCCAGTTTCCGCCTCCGCTGACAAACCCTTCGCGTGTGAACGGAACCGCCAACTCCTGCGGTTTGAACTCGCCGCGCTCGGCCGGACGAGCGTCGAGCGTGCTCAGCGCATCCCATAGCCTCGACATGTTTGCCGGTTCTGGGTTGGGCACGAGGTCGACGTCCTTCGTCGCACGGACGTAGCCGTGCAAGGTGACGGCGAATCCGCCGATCAGAACGAAGCCGACGTCGTGTTGGCAGAGAGTCTTCGTGAGCTCGAAGAAGCGAGGTGGTGTCGCCGGTCCAGGTTCGCCAATCCGCGAAGGCCCCGGACGCCCGCGGCCCTTGCCGTCTCCGCGGGCCATTACCCGCCCGCCTTCGCGCGCCCGGCGAGGACACTCGCAAGCTCGCTCAGTTCAGCCGCCGCCCGTAGCCGCTCGGCCGGAGTCGTGTGCAGGTACTCGTTGCGGAGCTCGGCGGCCGGCTGGTTCGGCCGCAGCTTCCGCGGCAGGCGCGCTTCGGCGTTGAGCCCCCGCAGCGCCGCCGCCAGCGCTCCCCTTTCGACACCCTGGTCGCGCAGACGCCCAACCTCCTCAGCGACGACGAGGAGCGCTTCCGCATCGATCAGCTCGCGGGATGTACCAGGCTTGCGCACCACCGGGAGCGCCTCGTTGCGCACCCAGCGTTCAAGAGCCTGAACGCTGACACCGAGCAATGTCGCGGCACGGCCTTTCGGGACGCCGACACCGACGCTGGCCCGTAGGTCGCGGATGACACAGCCAAGCCGCCGACGCCCGTCAGGGTCGGCGACCATGCGGCGAACGCGCCGAAGCTCAACGGCATGAGCCAGCGTCTGGTCTGGAGAGCGGGCGGACACACGGATACGATAGCCCAGGTTGGTGTTTAAGCCACTATTTCATCAACCATGGAGACAGCTCGCGCACAGGGTGGTCACGCGTCGATCCGGAAGAGCTCCGTGAATCGCTCGAGCAGTTTCAGGTTGCCCTTCAGGATGGTGACCACGTCTTGCTGCACGGCCTGGGCAGGGGTCAGCGTGCCGGCGATCAGGTGGCGGACACCGGGGCCGGTGGCGAACCGCAGTTGAGGCACGCCGCCCGGCAGCGAGCCTCCCACCGGCGATGCCGGGGGGGCGATCTGGACCACCTTCAGCTCGCCGTCGCTGACCTGGGCACGCAACTCGACGGCACCCACCTGGATCTGGAAATCCAGTGGCGCTGAAGCGACTTCCGGTCTGAACGCGGTTCGGAGAGCCATCGTCAGCGAGTCGGCGGTGACGATGTCGTCATCCTTGGGCTCGCCCATCGATCGGAATCCCCATCGGCCGAGTGCCAGCACGATCGGCTCGAGCTCACGCCCGTAGTCGGTGAGCTCATAGACGAGTCCGCAGCGTGCCAGTGGAACTCGTCGGATCACCCCGCCCTCCTGCAACTCCTTCAGGCGTGCGGAGAGGATGTTTGTCGGAATCTTGTGCAGGCCCTGATTCAGGTCGGTGTACCGACGCGGACCGACGAGCAGGTCACGGATGATGAGCAGTGCCCAGCGTTCCGTGACCAGCTCGACGGCAGTGGTAAGCCCGCAGTACTGCCCATAGCTGCGGGCGGCCACTCAGACCTGAGCCTGCGCGGCCAGATATGCCTCCGGGCCTTGTTCTGCTGCCACGGGATCCATGTACAGGAACGCCACGACGTTGCCGTCCGGGTCCTCCAGGTCACGGCTGTACATGAAGCCGTAGTCCCGGGCGGGCCGCGGTTCGGACCCACCGGCGGCCAGACCCGCCTCGGCCACCATGTCGACTTCCTCCCTGGAGTCGCGGGAGAACGCACTCTGGACCTGTGCAGTGGTTGCCGGGTCGGCCACCTGCTTGTCGGTGAAGGTGGCGAAGAACTCGCGCTTCAGCATCATGAAGTAGATGTTCTCCTCCCACTTCAGGCAGACGGCGTTCTCGTCGGTGAAGAGCGGATTGATGGTCGCGCCGAGCGCGGTGTAGAAGGCCTTGCTGCGATCGAGGTCGGCGCTTGGATAACTCACGAAGAAGTTCGTAGGCATGACGGTTGCTCCCTTGGTGGTTTGATCCGGCGGCTTGACACTTGCAAAAAACAAGTGCGCTTGTCAATAGCAAGCACCCCGCCCGTCAACGCCGCGGCGACGCGAGCTCGATGATGTTGTCGCGACGATCGACTCGCTCGACAGCTTCGGCGTCGAGGAGTACCACCACTTCTGCCTGAACGACGTACGGGGCGCCGCCCTCAGACCAAGACCGAGCCGCCGTCGATCGTGACGACGGTGCCGGTGCTGTAGCCGTTCCGCATCAGGTAGAGGAAGGTCTCGGCGACGTCGCCGACCTCGCCCACCCGGCCAGCCGGCCAGCCGGGAGCACTTGGGCGAGCGAGCCGTACATAACCGCGCGGTCGTCCTCGCTCATGTCGCGCCAGAGGTTGCTGCGAACGACACCGGGAGCGACGGCATTGACGCGGATCGGTGCGAGCTCCACAGCGAGCGTTCGCGTCAGTGCTTCGACAGCGCCGCACATGCACGAGGCGACGGTCCAGCCCGCCTGCGGTCGGGAGCTCGCGATGCCGGAACTGAGGACGATCGAGCCGCCGGCGCGCAAGCGCGGAGCCGCGTGCTTGACCGCGGCGTACGCGCCCCAGAAACGGATCTCCAGTCGGCCGTCTCCAGGTCGGTCGTGCCGATGGGGCCGAGGGGCAGCGATTCACCCGCGGTGTAGGCGAGGTGGTCGGAAGGGAGTCGAGCTCCATGTCACCCATGGCGCGGGGCGAGCGCTGCCGCGTCCAACTCAGCCCACGGCGAGCAGGTCTGCGCGGTGCGCGATGAGCACATCCCGCAGGGAAATCGGCGGGTGCCCGGTGAGGCGTTCGAAGGTCGGGTCGACGACGTCGAAGTAGCCGAGGCGGACCGACCGGCCGAACGCCGTGATGGTCAGCACGTTCGTGATGGGCGTGCCGATGCCGGCGAGGACTTCGGTGAGCATCGCGTCGCTCAGCTGGACGACCTGCACGGCCTGCCCGCTCAGGTCGCCGAAGAGCTCGGCGAGGTCGCTCGAGGACAGGGCCTCGGCGCCGGTGATCTCGTAGGTCTTGCCGATGTGGCCATCGGTTGTGAGCACGATCGCGGCGGCCTCCGCGCAGTCCCGCCTCGAGATCGGGGCAATGCGCCCGTCGCCGTTGTTCGTGACCAGCCGGCGGTTCTGGACGGCGGTCGCGGCGGCAGCAAGCACCAGCTCGGCGAAGGTGCCGAAACGCAGCACCGTCCACGCGAGGCCGCTGCGGTGCAGCACCCCCTCGGTGAGACCCGGCTCCCAGGCGTACCTGCCGGTCGGATTCGTTGCCACGGGATTGACGACGGACGTGAACACCACATGGTCGATGCCTGCCGCGGCCGCGGCGTTGATGGCGGCGCGGTGCTGGCGGACGCGGTGACCAATGGCATCGGTGCTGATGAGGAGCATCCGACTGCCGCCGGCAAAGGCGTCGGGCAGCGAAGCGGGCTCGTCGAAGTCGCCGTAGCGAACCTCGGCGCCGCGGGCGCGAAACTCGCGCAGGGCATCCGGAGTACGAGTGACGAGGATGAGGTCCTCCGGCTCGGCGCGCTCGAGCAGTTGCTCCGCAACGAGGCGGCCAAGATGACCCGCCGACCCCGTGACGATGAGGCTCACCGAGCTGTTCTGCCGATCGAAAAGGACATGCGCCATTGAGCAGGCTACGGCGGCCGGAGCACGACGGGACCGGCCCGAAGGACGGAACGCACCGTCCGCGGGGCCACTCGGACGGCGGGCCTCTGCGCCGTTTACTTCACGTGAGACCCGGCAACCACGCCGCGGTTTGGTGCCGCCGCGAACGAGGAGGATCCGACCAGATGCCCATGGCCAAGAACGGACTCGTGACGCTCTCGTGGGAGAGCTTCGGCGAAGGGCCGGCCGTGCTGCTCATTGCAGGACAAGGAATGACGGCGGACGGATGGTGGTCGACGATCCCGGTTCTGAGCGAGTCGTTCCGCGTGATCGCCTTCGACAACCGCGACACCGGAGGCAGCAGCCGGGTGCCCTGGTTCTACTCGGCGGCGCAGATGGCAGACGACGCGATCGCTGTCCTCGACGCGGCCGGCGAGGCGCGCGCCCATGTCTATGGGGTCTCGCTCGGAAGCCTCGTGGCACAGGAGGTGGTCCTGCGTCATCCCAAGCGGGTCAACGCCCTCGTCCTCGGTGCCAGTTCTGCCGGCGGGTTCGCGGCGTACAAGCCCTCACCGTTCTCGGCTGCGCAGACGTTCATGGTGCGCGCAGGCACCATGGGGCCTGAGGAGGCTGAGTGGGCCGCCGTCCCCTACACCTATGCAAAGAAGACCTTGCGCTCCCACCCGGAACGCATCGTCTCCGACATCAATCACCGGCTGAGCGCGCACCCGGACGCGCTCGCCTACGTGCACCAGGCAGCAGTCGTCGCGACCCACG
>DATBDB010000118.1:0-7429 GCA_036270155.1 Gaiellaceae bacterium | reverse complement strand
TGGCTTCCTCGAGACCAAATACCACGTCGTCGAGAAGGTCCGCGACGCAATCCAGAGTGGCGGTGCGGCCAAGGTACTCGGACTTTCGGGCGCGGCACTTAGCGTCACGAAGAGCATCATCACCCTGATCGCCGGCACGGTGACGATCGTCTTCCTGACGTTCTTCATGCTGCTCGAAGGTGAGGCGTGGATGGAGCGCATCTACGGGCTGTTCTCAGACACCTCGCAGGCGCGCGTGCGCAAGATCGGCGACGATATCTACAAGACCGTCGGCGGCTACGTCACCGGGAACATCCTGATCAGCCTCGTGGCGGGCACGTCGGCGACGATCGTGCTCCTGATCATGGGTGTGCCGTACGCGGTCGCGCTCGGGCTCCTCGTTGCGGTGCTCGATCTGATCCCACTCGCGGGCGCAACGGTGGCCGGAATCGTCGTCTCGGTCGTCGCCTTCCTGCACACGATTCCCGCCGGGATCGTGGTCGTGATCTTCGTGATCGTCTACCAGCAGCTCGAGAACCACTTCCTGCAGCCGGTGATCTACGGACGGACGGTGCAGCTCTCGGCGCTCGCGGTGCTCATCTCGGTCCTCGTGGGGGCGGAGCTGGCGGGGATCCTCGGGGCGCTCGCGGCGATTCCGGTGGCCGGCACGCTGCAGGTGCTGATTCGCGACCAGTTGGCGTACCGCCGCGCGTCTGGGTCTCAGCCTGCGCTTGCCGGCGGCGCCGAACCTCCGGGGTAGCTGGCCTACCGTTACAGGCGTACAAATACGACTTGTAAATATGGGTCCTGTGGCCCCGGAAGATGCCTCTCATGGCCGATGTCTAGGAAAGCGTGCGTGCCGATGCTCGCTGAATGAACGTCAGGGGCGCCAAGACCGTCGTCGCCGTGGCCCTCGTGGCGCTCGTGGGCGCGCTCGCCGCGCCGGCCGCGCACTCCAGTAAGGCCGCGAACCGCGTAGCCCTCTCCAGTCTCGAGAGCGGCATCCTCTCGGATCTGAACAAGATTCGCGCGCAGCACGGCCTCCAGCCGGTGAAGATCAGCGTGCGCCTGACGGCATCCGCGGTACAGCACTCGAAGGAGATGGGTGCGGATGGGTACTTCGAGCACAGCTCACACGACGGCACCGCGTTCTGGAAGCGCATCGACCACTGGTACGGCCAGACCGGCTACCGCTACTGGTCGGTCGGGGAGAACCTGCTCTGGTCGTCACCGGACGTCGATCCCGCCCGTGCGATGCAGCTCTGGATGAACTCGCCCGAGCATCGCGCGAACATCCTCAGCGCACGCTGGCGGGAGATCGGGATCTCCGCCGAGCATTTCGCGGCCGCGCCCGGCACATACAAGGGGCTCGAGGTCACGATCGTCACGACGGATTTCGGCGTCCGCCGCTAGATGGTTGATGTCACGCGGCGTGGGTCTGGGGGCGGATCCAGACCAAGCAGGAGGGTCGACTCGCCCGCAGGGCAGGCGGTACGCCTGACCGAGGGTGAGGCGGGCGTCATGCGCCGCGTCTGGGCCGTTCCCAGGCGGGCGTAAGCGTGGCATCAACCATCTGTCACGCCGCTGAACCCGGAGTACCCTTGCGGGGCGCGCCCGTAGCTCAGTGGAAGAGCGGCGGCCTTCTAAGCCGTTGGTCGGAGGTTCGAATCCTCCCGGGCGCATACCCTAGGTTTCCGGAGGTCGTACGTCCGGTATCCGACTCGGGAGCAATCTCTCCGAGGAGGAACGAATGGCAGACCAGAGTCTGAAAGGCAAGCGCGTCGCGATTGTTGCGGCCGACATGGTCGAGCGAGTCGAGCTGATCGAGCCGCGCAAGGCGTTGGACGGGGCGGGTGCGACGACCGAGCTGATCTCGCTGAAGCCGGGTGAGATCCAGACGTTCAATCACTTCGACCCAGCCGAGTCGGAGCGCGTCGACAAGGCGGTCGAGGAAGTCGATGCGTCCGACTACGACGCACTGATGATCCCCGGTGGCGTCGGGAACCCCGACCAGCTGCGCGGCGACGAGAACATGGTCGCCTTCGTACGCGAGTTCTTCGAGCAAGGGAAGCCGGTCGCGGCGATCTGTCACGCGCCGTGGCTCCTGATCGAGGCGGGCGTCGTTTCCGGCAGGACGCTGACGTCGTGGCCGACGGTCGGGACCGATCTGCGCAACGCCGGCGCGACCTGGGTCGACAAGGAAGTCGTCGTCGACTCCGGGCTCGTGACAAGCCGTAACCCCGGCGACATTCCTGCGTTCAACAAGAAGATGCTCGAGGAGTTCGCAGAAGGGAAGCACGCAGAACAGGCGCAGAAGGCGAAGGCGGCACGGTCCTGACGCAAGCCGCGCTGCTCGACCTTGACGGCACGCTCGTCGACTCGAACTACCAGCATGCGTTTGCGTGGTACCGGGCGTTTCGCCGCCACGACATCCTCGTGCCGATGTGGCGGGTGCACCGCCACATCGGCATGGGCGGCGACCAGATCGTCAAGGCGATCGCCGGCGAGGACGTCGAGCGTGCGCACGGCGACGCGCTACGGGCCGCGTCCAAGGAGGAGTTCAAGCCGCTGCGCGAGGAGTGCGCCCCGCTCGAAGGCGCCCATGACCTCGTCGTCGAGTTGAAGCGCCGCGGCCTCGTCGTTGTGCTCGCGTCCTCGTCCAGCCAGGACGATCTCGATCACTTCCTCGATGAGCTCGACTTGAGGGACGTCGTCGACGACTGGACGACCGCGGATGACGTGGAACGCACGAAACCGCATCCCGACGTGATCCAGGTGGCTGTGGAGAAAGCGGGAACACCAGAGGCGGTGCTGGTGGGCGACTCGCGCTGGGACATCGAGGCGGCTGCGAATGCCGGGCTCGAGACGATTTGCGTGCTCACCGGCGGTTGGTCGGAGCAGGAGTTGCGCGACCACGGTGCGGCCGCAGTCTTCGACTCGCCCGTCGACCTGACGGAGCACCTGGACGAGACGCTGCTCGCCGGAGACCGAGCGCCGATACGATGAGCGCCGCACGGTGGCGGTAGCTCAGTTGGTAGAGCCCCGGGTTGTGGTCCCGGTGGTCGCGGGTTCGAGTCCCGTTCGCCACCCCTTCTGAATCGTCGCGCGGTACCTCGGCCCGCCGGGTCCCGCGCTACGCTCTGACGGCTCGGCCCCGTAGCTCAGAGGACAGAGCGGGAGCCTTCGAAGCTCCGTGCGGTGGTTCGATTCCACCCGGGGCCGCTTGCTTTCAAGGAGGAGGGACCCGCCCGTGCCTCTGCGTCGTAGGACCTCTGTGTCGTAGGACTGGCATGAGGGTCCTCGCCGCTGTCCTGGCCGCTGCCTGTGTCGCGGCGCCGGCGGCAGTAGCGAAGTTCCGGATGACGATGTCGCTCGGCCACTCCACGCCACGTGCCGGTCAGGCGTTCACGGTCAGGGTGCACACGGCTGAGGCGATCCCGCCGCCCGACTCCGTGACGGTGTGATTCGAGCCGTTCGTGAGCGTGTACGACAGCCGCGTGCCCGGGCCTGCAGCGCCCGTCGCATCCGCGAGGATCTCGTGACCGCCCTTGAGCACGTGCAACGCGAACGGCGCCTTGTCGACCTTCCACGTGACCCGCTGGTTGTGGCTTCCACCGTTGCCGCCGACGAGCGCCCAGACTCCGACTGTGGCCCGCGACCAACAGGGCTACCGCGCCCGCCGCCAACCGGCCCGCGCGTCGTTCTCGGTCTGAGCACGCGGCGATCTTAGAGGTACCGGTGTGAGGCGCTGCTAGTCGGTCGTCGGAGCGGGCACGTCGCCCACGACCTCCGCCGCCTCGTGGCGTTCGTCCTCCTCTGCCTTGCGGAGCTGCTCGAACTTGGTTTCCTCGTCCGCGCGGCTTTCGGCCTCGCGCACGGCAGCTTCCGCCGCGCGGCGCCGCTCAAGTTCGGGGTCGTCCACGGTTCCGGGGCTCGTCAGTTCATCGGGATCGATCGTGTTTTCGCTCATGACCGCGTGCTACCCGGAGGGTTACGCTGTCTAACTACCGCGCGGGCGTGGCGGAACTGGCAGACGCGCCGGGCTTAGGACCCGGTGGGCTTTAGGGCCCTTGGAGGTTCGACCCCTCTCGCCCGCATCGAAAGGTCGCCGAGGTCAGCTGGCAGACGCCGCTGAACACTCAGGGCCCGCCCCGCCGCGCAGCATCCATTGACCGTTGTTGCCCGGCCTGGGAAGGACCCGAACTCCCTCAAACACGCGAGGTCAGGGCAAGAACGTCAAGACATCGGCAAGCGGCAGGCGTTCCTTGCCAGGCGGATCGCTCACCGGCGGGCCGAGATGGATCAACCCGACGACCCGTTCGTTCGAGCCGAGGCCGAGCACCTCGCGTACGGCGGGCTCCCCGAAGCAGGCGGGCGTGCGCCAGTACGAGGCCAGCCCACGCTCCGTCGCGCCGAGCAGCACCGCGTAGACCGCCGCAGCGGTCGCGTGCAGGTCTTCCTCGTCCGTAGACGGATCGCCCGAGAGCATGGCCGTGGCGAGCACGAGTGTGGGGGCGCGCCTCAGCTTTATCGCCTCTTTGGCCCCTGCTGCCGCCTCGATCCGCGCCCGCGTCTCCGGGCCGAGGGCACGAAAGCGCCACGGCTGGGTCAGATGGTGGTTGGGCGCATAGCGCGCGAGGTCGAGCAGTTCGCGCAGTGAGGCCTCGTCCAGAGGCTCGGCGCCGTACTGCTTGTGCGTCCTCCGAGAGCGGATGGCGTCGCCGACGTCCAAGTCCCGAGAAGGTACAGGTCTGGTTCAATGGCTTTCCTAATGGCAACTCAGGTCGAACAGCTCGCCGAAGACAAGGTCCGCCTCACGGTGGACGTCCCCGGGCACGACGTGCACCACGCCGTCGAGCACGCGGCGAACGACCTCGCACAGAGCGTCCGTATCCCCGGCTTCCGCCAGGGGAAAGTGCCGCGGCCGCTGCTCATGCAGCGCATCGGGAAAGAGCGTCTCTACGCGGAGGCCGTCGAGAGCCACATCAGTGGCTGGTTCTGGAACGCGGCGACGCGCGCGCGGCTGAATCCCGTCGCGCAGCCCGAGTTCGAGTACGACCTGCCCGCGAGCGAGAGCGACGACTGGACCTTCTCGGCGACCGTCGAGGTGCAGCCGAAGCCCGAGCCCGCCGACTGGACGACGCTCGAGGTGCCGAAGCACGAGGCCGAGGTGCCGCAGGACGCGATCGACGCGGAGCTCGAGATGCTGCAGAAGATCGCCGCGGAGATCGTCCCGGTCGAAGGGCGCCCCGCGCAGGACGGCGACACCGTCGTCGTCGACCTGATCGCCGAGGACGGCTCCGCGCAGCGCGACTACGTCGTTGAGCTCGGGTCGGAGCGCCTCGTCGAGGAGATCGAAAACGGCATCCGCGGATTGTCGGCCGGCGAAGACCGCGAGATCGCGTACGAGCTCGCCGACGGCTCGCGCAGGAATGCGACCGTCGCCGTCAAGGAATTGAAGGAGCGCGTGTTGCCGCCGCTCGACGACGACCTCGCGAAGGCGGCGTCGGAGTTCGACACGCTCGACGACCTGCGCACCGACATCCAGGATCGCCTGCGCGCCCAGATCGACGACGAGCTCGAAGGCGTCTTCCGGGCCGCAGCCGTTGACGAGCTGGTGCGTGCAACCGAGTTCACGCCCGCCGGCCCGCTCGTCGAGCTGCGCACGCGTGAGCTGTTGAACGGGCTCGCCCGCAGTCTTCAGGAGCGTGGAATCGACGCGAACTCGTATCTGCAGCTGACCGGCCAGTCGCCGGAGGCGCTCGAACAGCGTCTGCGCGCGGAGGCCACGATGTCGGTCGCACGCGAGCTCGTGCTCGAGGCCGTCGCCGACAAGCTCGGCATCTCGGTCACCGACGACGAGATTCGCGAAGAGCTGCGCACGGCCGGTGAGACCGACGAAGACATCGAGGAGTTCGTTGAGCAGGGCGGCGCTGACCGCGTGCGCGACGACATTCGATTGAAGAAGGCGCTCGACCGCATCGCGGCCGAGGTCAAGCCGATCGCGCCCGAGCTCCACGAGGCACGCGAAGCAATTTGGACGCCGGAGAAGGAGCAACCGGCAGAAACCCCGAAACTCTGGACCCCAGGCAGCAAGGAGTAACTGATGAGCCCGTTGATCCCCATGGTCGTTGAACAGACGTCGCGCGGCGAGCGCGCCTTCGACATTTATTCGCGCTTGCTCGCCGAGCGCATCGTCTTTCTCGGGACCCCCGTCGACGACCAGATCGCGAACCTGATCATCGCGCAGCTTCTCCATCTGGAGTCCGAGGACCCCGACAAGGACATTTTCCTCTACATCAACTCGCCGGGCGGCTCGGTGTATGCCGGCCTCGCGATCTACGACACCATGCAGTTCGTCAAGCCCGACGTGCAGACGATCTGTGTCGGCATCGCGATGAGCATGGGCTCGCTGCTGCTTTCGGGCGGCGCGAAAGGGAAGCGCATGTCCCTGCCGAACTCACGGATCCTGATCCATCAGGTGTCCGGTGGGTTCCAGGGGCAGGGCACCGATATTGAGATTCAGGCCCGTGAGGTGATCGGCCTCAAGCGGCGCCTGGAGGAGATCTACTCCCACCACACCGGCAAGGGCCAGGAAGTGATTTCGCGCGATATGGAAAGGGACTTCTTCCTCAGTCCGGAAGAAGCGAAGGAGTACGGGATCATCGATTCGGTGATCACAAACCGTGATGCAGTGCGCGGCGAGGCAGCCGCTTCAGCCGCTTAATACAGAACCCCTAGCCGTTTTTCGAAAATCGGGGTAAAAGGAGACTGGGATGGCGCGCGCAAGTGAAGGCAACGAGCAGCTTCTCTGCAGTTTCTGCGGGAAGTCACAGCGCCAGGTCAAGAAATTGATCGCAGGCCCAGGCGTCTATATCTGCGACGAGTGCATCGATCTCTGCAACGAGATCATCGACGAAGAGCTGACGACCCCGAGCACGCTCGACCTCGACAACCTGCCGCGCCCGCTCGAGATCTACGACTCGCTCAACGAGTACGTCGTCTCGCAGGAAGAGGCGAAGCGCACGCTGTCCGTCGCCGTCTACAACCACTACAAGCGCGTCCAGATGGGGGCCGAGGACGGCGAGGTCGAGCTGCAGAAGTCGAACATCCTTCTGCTCGGCCCGACCGGGTGCGGCAAGACGCACCTTGCGCAGACGCTTGCGCGCATCCTCAACGTCCCGTTCGCGATCGCAGACGCGACTGCCCTCACTGAAGCCGGTTACGTCGGCGAGGACGTCGAGAACATCCTCCTCAAGCTGATCCAGGCGGCCGACTTCGACATCAAGAAGGCGGAGACCGGGATCATCTACATCGACGAGGTCGACAAGATCGCGCGCAAGGCGGACAACCCGTCGATCACGCGCGACGTGTCGGGTGAAGGCGTGCAGCAGGCGCTGCTCAAGATCCTCGAGGGAACGGTCGCGTCGGTGCCGCCGCAGGGCGGGCG
>DATBDB010000117.1:0-12650 GCA_036270155.1 Gaiellaceae bacterium | reverse complement strand
ATAGGCTTGATCCGGAGAGGCCCCGTCCCCGGGGCCTCTCCGATTCGGTCACGCGGCCTCTTCCATCACTTCCTCGGCCACCGGCAACTCGACGAACTCCGCCGCCCGCCTGCGCTGCAGCAGCAGCGCCGACGAGCCGACCGCCGCGGCGGCGAGCGGGACGAAGAGTGCGGCATGGAAACCGTCCAGCGTTGCCTGCGGCGTGCCGCCGCTACCGGTGGCGGCGCTCGCGACCGCGGTCACCACGGCGAGCACGAGGGCCGCACCGAACTGGAAGGACGTGTTCAACAGACCGCCGGCCAGCCCCTGCTCCTCGGGAGCAACACCCGCGGTCGCCGCGACGTTGATCGGGCCGAACGCGAGCGCGAACCCAAGCCCGCCGAAGAGGAACGTCGGCAGCATCGCCCACGCGTAGCTCGAGTCGAGCCCGATCGGCAGGAACAGCGCGTAGCCGATCGCGAGTGACGCCAGACCCGCTGCAGCGAGCTTCGGTACCGAGACCCGCCCAATCAGCATGGCGACCCGTGGTGACAGCAATACGACGAGCAGGCCGGTCGGGAAGATCGCGAGCCCCGTCTCGAGGGATGACCAACCGCGCAGCTGCTGCATGTAGAGCGTGGCCACGAACTGGAACCCGATCCACCCGGCAAGGACGATTGCGGCGACGTTCGCACGCACGAGTGTCGACGAGCGGAGGATGCCGAGGCGAATGAGCGGCGCCGGCGCCCGCTGCTCCTGGCGAACGAAGGCCGCGAGGAGCGCCGCGACGGTAGCGAACGACCCGAGGGTGCGCAGCGATCCCCAGCCGGCGCTCGCCGTCTCGACAAGCGTGTAGACGAGGAGCAGCATTCCCGACGTCAGCAGCACCGCACCGAGGACGTCGACGCGCGCGCGAACCCCAACCGGTTCGTTACTCATGGGAACAAGGCGGAACGCAGCGATCAACGCCGCCAGTGCGATAGGCGCCGGAACGAGCAACGCCCAGCGCCAGCCGATCTCGGTCAGCAGACCGCCGGCGACGAGCCCGAGTGAGAAGCCGCTTGCCGCCGTTGCGGTGTAAACGCTCAACGCCTTGTTGCGCGCCGGGCCTTCCTCGAACGAGGTCGTGATGATCGAGAACGCGGCAGGCGCGGTGAACGCGGCGCTCACTCCCTTGATGAAGCGCGTCGCGATCAGCAGCGTGCCGTCGTTCGTCAGCCCGCCGAGTGCCGACGCGACGACGAAGACGGCGAGTGCGACGAGCAGGACGCGCCGCCGCCCGAGCAAGTCGGCGGCGCGGCCGCCGAGCAGGAGGAAGCCCCCGTAGCCGAGGACGTATGCCGAGACCACCCACTGCAGCGAGCTCGTGGACATGTGCAGGTTGGTGCGGATCGACGGGAGGGCGACGCCGACCATCGACACGTCGAGCGCGTCGAGGAAGACGACCGCGGAGAGAACGAGCAGCGTGGCCCAGCCACGCCGAGAGAGGCCCGGCGCGATGGCGCCCGGTAGAACTGCGTTGGACATGAGAACGGCTCCTTTGGCGAGGTTCAATCGGACACGAGCAGTTGGCGGCCGCCAAGCCGTTCGCTATTGTTCGATGAGCACCGTACAATAATGTTCGATGGCTGTCAAACAATCACCACTGACCCCAACCGCTGACACCAAGCCCGACGGGCTCCAGGTCATCCAGGCGCTCTCCGACCCGGTCCGCCTCGAGATCGTCCGTCAGCTCGCGGGCTGTAACGGCGGCGAGCTCGGCTGCAGCGCGGTCGTCGTCCCCGTGTCGAAGTCGACCGCGAGCCACCACTTCAAGGCGCTGCTGAACGCCGGCGTGATCGCCGAGCGCGGCGAAGGCACGCGCAAGTTCTTCCAGCTCCGCCGTGACGAGCTCGACGAGCAGTTCCCCGGGCTGATCGACTCGGTGCTGCGCGCGACCGCTGTCTAGCCGGCTTCTCGTGCACGAACGAGGCGGAGGGCTAAAGTCGTTCCATGCGCATCTGTTCGCTGTTACCGAGTGCGACGGAGATGATCGCGCAACTCGGCCTGATCGACTCGCTCGTGGGTGTCTCGGACGAGTGCCGGTGGCCGTCGGAGGTCGTCGGCAAGCCGATCGTGACGGCGGCAAAGATCGACCCCTCGACGCTCTCGAATCTCGAGATCGATTCTGCGGTTCGCAACTCGCTGCTCGCCGGCGCCTCGCTCTACAGCGTCGATGTGGAGCTCATGCAGCGACTCGAGCCGGACTTGATCATCACGCAGGATCTTTGCGCGGTCTGCGCCGTCTCGAGCGGCGAGCTTGCGAGCGCGTGCCCGGCCGGGACAACGATGCTCTCGCTCGATCCGCGCAACCTCAGCGAGGTTGCCGACTCCGTTCGCATCCTTGCTCGGGCCGTCGACCGCGTCGACCGCGGCGAGGAGATCGTCGCCGAGATGTGGGCGACGATTCACGAAGCAGCGGACGCGGTGCGAGAGCTACCGCCGAAGCGCATCTTCTTCGCCGAGTGGATCGAGCCGCCGTTCTCCGCCGGGCACTGGCTGCCGGAGATGATCGAGCTCGCGGGCGGCGTCGACGTCCTGGGGAACGCCGGGCAGCCCTCCCGTCCCGTGACCTGGGACGCGGTCGCGGCAGCCGCACCCGAGCTGGTCATCATGGCGCCGTGCGGCTTCGACGCCGACGCCGCGGCCGCCCGCGCCGAAGGGATCCCGCTTCCCTGCCCCGCGATCGCAGTCGACGGGGATAGCTATTACTCGAGGCCGGGGCCGCGGCTCGCCGCAGGTGTTGCGCAACTTGCGCACCTTCTGCACCCGGAGAACGCGCCCGACCCCGGCCTGCCGGCGATCCCACTCCGCGTGCCGGTGCACCGCTGATGCGGCGTGAAACTCTTGGCGACTCCTAAGCAAACCCACATTCCCCGCACAGGGCGCGACCGCACACTTGGCGACATGATCGGTACACGACCCCACAGCGTTGGTCGGCCGAGCGCCGCCCGACTTTCGGATAGGTGAAAAGCGATGCTCGTGGGGAAGAAGAAGCGATGCTCATGGGGAGGACTGGGCGGGTGACCTACGACGAGGCCATGGAGCGCCTGGTCGCGATCGCGAGGGCGAACGGTGGGGTCGTCACCGCGCGCGACGTCGAAGGCGACGCGGACCTGGCAGCTGACCAGTCGATCGCTTCGGCGGCAGGTCACGCTCTTGCCGGCTCGACCAACGTCGTTTCGTCTCCAAGCGACACAGGCTGGTTCCCTTACGCGGAGTTGCGCTTCACCGAACTTCGTTGAGCTTTAGGTGTCGCTCAACGAGCGATGCGCCACCCTCGCCAAAGCGTCCGACCGAGCCAGACCGCCGTCAGGACGTCGAGGAACGCACGGTCGAGCATGGCGGCCGGCCCGGTGCGCTTTCGGTGGCGAAGCCTCATGCCGCAACCCTGTGACGTTCACGGGTGGCTCGGCGTCACCCTGGGCGGGTGACGGCCCTGCCGTCTTCATTCCGCACGGGTGACTCCACGCCACCCCGCGTTGCCCCAGCGTTCGACGACTCGTCAGAAGGAGGCAATGTGAAGGTCATCGGAATCACCGTCAAGAGTCAAGAGCGCGGCGAGGCCGTGCTCGAAGCGCTGAGGATCGCCGTTGCGGCCGAGCGGATATCGCTTGACGACCTGGCACTCGTGACGAACGACGGTGGCTCGATCCACATCCAGCAAACGAAGGACCTCACACCCGGCAAGGGCGCGAAACGAGGAGGCCTCCTTGGAGCACTCCTCGGATTCGCAGCGCCACCGCTGCTCGGTGCCGCGGCCGTGGGCGCCGGTGTCGGTGCGTTGTGGGGGAAACTTCGCGATCGCGGAGTCGACGACGAGTTGATGGAAAGTGTGGGAGAGATGATCGACCCTGGCGAATCCGTCGTCTTCGCTCTCGGGGACGACCCATCGATCGACGCGATCCTCGATCGGCTGAGCGAGGTACACGACGCCGACATCGCCGCGTTCACGATCGACGAGGCGCTCGCCCACGAAGCGGCAGAGCGTCTCCCGGCGACGGACGAGCTCGACGTCCAGATTCCCCGGCCCTGATCCTCACCGAATCGGGCGACGCGGCATCAACCATCTAGATGGGCCGAGGCGGCGGGCCGTCCGTGTCGGCGAGCCCGGCGCGGACGGCCCACAGCGCAACCTCCGTTCGTGAATGGAGACCTAGCTTGCGGAGGATGTGCGAGACATGCGTCCGTGCCGTCCGCTCGCTGATCTCGAGTTGCGCCGCGATCGACTTGTTCGCCGCACCGGCTCCGAGCAGCTGGAGCACCTGCAACTCGCGCGAGGTCAGCCGTGTGGCGGGATCCGCCGCACCTGATTCACGGAGGGAGCTGACCAGAGCGCGGGTGGCCGTCGGATCCAGCTGCAGCTCGCCACGATGCGCCGCACGCACTGCCGCGGCGACGTCGGCCGCGTCCGCATCCTTGCCCAGATAGCCCGTAGCCCCAGCCTCGAGGGCCGCCTGGACCCGCCCCTGGTCGGCGAACGACGTCAATGCCACGACCTCGACGCCGTCGAACGCTGCGCGCACCCTCTCGGTGGCCGCGATCCCGTCGAGTGGCTCCATCTGCAGGTCCATCAGCACGACATGCGGCAACTGCCCTTCGGCGGCCAGACGGTCGAGCAGGGCCAACGCTTCGGCACCCCCCTCCGCGTCACCGACGACTTCGATGTCCACCTCGGTGTCGAGAAACGCACGCAGCCCGCGCCGGACGACCGCGTGGTCGTCGACCACGACGACGCGAATCGGCGACCAGGCCTCACGTTCCAATCGGCAAGCCGCCGTCGGGAGGCACGTGCACCTGCACAACCGTGCCCCGCCCGGACCCGCCCTCGAATTCGAGGATGGCGCCGATCTCCTGCGCACGGCTGCGCATCGAGTCCAGGCCAAAGTGACCGGTCGGTTCAATCGTGCTGGCGAAGCCACGCCCGTCGTCCCTCACCTGCATCGACACCCAGCCGTCGTCGGCGGTGATGTGAATCCACGCCTCGGTGGCGTGGGCGTGCTTGACGACGTTCGCGAGTGCCTCCCGCCCGATCGCGAAGAGCTCAACCTGCGCGCGCGGAGAGATGTCCAACGCACCGGTCGGTCCCCGGACGTGAATCGGCAGGTGCTCCCGTTCGCTCACCGTTCGCGCGAGATCGCTGACGGCCGCGACGAGCCCCCGCCCATCAGGGCCGCGGTCGAGCTCGAAGATGAGCGCACGCATTTCGCTCTGGGCGCTCCTGATCAGCTCGCCAATCTCCGGCAGCGCGTGACGGAGCCTCGAGGGGTCGTCGCGCACAAGCGCGTTCTGCGCAGCGCGTGTTTCGAGCAGTGCGGAGAACAACGACTGTGACACCGAATCGTGGAGATCGCGCGCGATCCGGTGACGTTCCTCGAGCGCCCGACTCCCTTCGTTCTGTTTCGCAGTCGCCAGCTGCTTTGCCGCGCGCTCGCGTTCGCTCACGGCCGCACCGAAGAACAGGGCCGTCAACGCCGCCACCAAGATGTACAGCTGCGTCGAGAGCGCTCGTTGATCGATCGGCTGCTTGGCAAACAAGCCGAGGTTGTCCGCGGTGATGCCGATCGTCAGGAGCGCGATGATCGTGACTGCGAGCGTCGCGCCGCTCGGCCCGAAGCGGAAGGCGGCCCAGATCAGGGCCGGAAAAACCATGTAGGTCAAGGGCGCACCACCCAAAACAGCGAGCATCGCAAGGGCCGTAACGGCACCGATGAGGAGCGCGCCTTCGATGGTGTAGAGCCGGCGCCAGGACGCAAGAGGCGCCTTTGCCCACGCGAGGAGCAGCGGCAGCACGACCAGAGCACCGGCGGTGTCGCCCAGCCACCATGTGCGCCAGAAACGCGCGACCTCGTGCGTCCCGATCACCCCTCCGATGCGCATGGAGAGCGTCCCCACGGTCGCGCTCAGCGCGGTCGCCGTGCCGAGCGCGACGAGCATTCCCGCCACTTCGCTCGCTCTGTCGAGCGCGGCGCCCCGGCCGATCAACCGCCGGAGGATGATCGCCCCGACGACGATCTCTGCCATGTTCCCCGTCTGCTGGCCGGCCAGGCTGAGCGCCGGCAACGAAGCGCTGCCGAGGAGCAGTTCTGCGTTGACGACGATCTCGCCGAGGAAGATGCCCGGCCACCAACGCAGCCCAAAGAGATAGAGCGCGCCGATGCCGAGGCCGGCGGGGGGCCACACGGCGGAGACGGAGCCCGTATACCGAAGTGCCTGCCCGAGCTTCGCCGCTCCGACGTAGAGCGCGGCGAGCACGAGGATCCCGGCGGCGTATCGGGCAGCCCGCACGTACTGAGCTCGACGCGCGAACGCCGGCTCGATCGCCGCAGCCGGAGCTTGACTGCTCATCGGCTCTCCCGTCGTCAGGGTCTACAGAAGGTACGTCGCTCATTACCGTTCGCCGACTCCGTAACCGGCCAACTCGGTCGAATGTCTCGGTCGCGGCGAGACATTGGACCGATGCGCAAGCCGCAGCCTGTAGTCAGCCTTGGGAACCGTGGAGAGCCCTTGCCAGGAGAACGGTGCCTACCCGGCCCGTCATCCGAGCGGTGATGCCTCAGCCGGGGCGCCCCGCCTTGAGCTGCCGAACCTCGACGAGCTCGAGGCCGAGCGTGCGCACCCGCTCCAGGACACCATGCAGCGCCGACTGATCGAGCTGCGTGCCGCGCAAGACCGTCTCGGCAGGCTCAAACTCGGCGTCGAAGTCCGCAAAGCTAGCCAGGAGCGAATCGCTGACTCGTCCCTTGATGCGGATTTCATAGTCGTCGCCGGCCATCATCGGCAAGTCACCCTGCCGCGGCGGCGGGTGACGAAACCTCACCCCGTCAGGATGAGCACCGACACTCGCTCTGCCCACGGCAGCGCTTCCGGCCCCCCGAGGAATGCCGCCGGTAATGGCGAGCACTGACAGCGTCAACACGAGCCGCCGGTCACCCCGGCCAGGTGAAACCGCGCTCGTCCCGCCCGCACTGCCGAAGTCTCCGCGGTCCGTCGTCCTCCGGCCGCGGCTGTTCGACCTGCTCGACGAGGGCGCGCGGGAGAGCGGGCTCACGCTCATCTCCGGACCGCCGGGCTCCGGTAAGACCCTGCTCTTGACGTCGTGGCTGCGAGAGCGCCCCAGCAGCGCGCCGATCGCGTGGGTCCCGCTGCGCGAGGCCGATCGGGCGTCGTTCTGGCGGCAGGTGCTCGACGCGCTCCATCCCCTCGTCGACCGAGACGCGCTGCTTCGCAAACTCGATGCGCCGCCAGACGACGCATCGCCGACGTTCGTCGAGGATTTCGTCCGCGCTGCAGATGAGCTGGAGCGGCCACTCGTGCTCGTGATCGACGACCTTCACCTGGCCTCGCCCGCAGCGATCCGCGCCCTCGACCGCGTCCTCCGCGCGCCGCCCTCAGAGCTCCATCTCGTCGTTGCGTCGCGGATCGATCCCGCGCTGCCGCTCCCCGTCCTGCGAGTCGCCGGCGACCTCGCCGAGATCCGTGCGCGCGACCTTGCGTTCAACGAGCTCGAAACGCAGGAGCTCTTCGCGGGGATGAACCTGGAACTGACGGAACACGAGCTCGAGATCGTGCTCGGCCGAACCGAAGGATGGGCCGCAGGCCTGCGGCTCTTCGCTTTGTCGATGCAGACACGGGCGGACGGCCGCGACATCGTGGAGCGGTTCGCTGTCGACGAGCGTCCCGCGTCGGAGTTCCTGATGGCGGAGGTCCTGGCAATCCAGCCGCCGGAGATCCGGTTGTTCCTCCTCCGCACGTCGATCGTCGACAACCTCGACGGAGAGCTCGCGAACGAGCTCTCGGGACGACGGGACGGCGCGCGCGTGCTCGAGCAGCTCTACCGCGACAACGTGTTCGTCGAACGGGTCGGCGCGACCGAACACCGTTATCGCTACCACCAGCTCTTTGGCGCGCTCCTTCGAGCGGAAGCCTCGTACGAGTTGCAGGAGGAGCTCGCGAGTTTGCACCGGCGTGCAGCGATCTCTCTCGCTGCTCGCGGGCGCCCCGGAGAGGCGTTGCAACACGCAGCGGACGCGCGTCAATGGGATCTCGTGGTGGCCCTACTGTGCGAGCACTGGTCCGCCGTGTTTGCGTTGATCCGGGACGACCGTTCTCAGAACGACCTCTTCACTGCGCTCCCGCCTCCGGACGTGGCTGCATCGCCCGTCCTCGACGCATTCAGGGCGCTCCTGCGCGTTGCTTCGAACGACTCCCGCGGCCAGGCCGCGTTGCTCGCCGAGGCACGGTCGCGGCGGGACGAGATTCCCGAGACTTCCCGGCCGGGTTTTGATGCGCTCGTCCGGTACACCTCGGCGCTGGCGGACCGTGCACGCGGTCACTCCACCGAGGCGCGCGAACTGGCGACGATCGGTCTCGAACGTGCCGCGGTCGAGGCGAGCTCGAGCGACGACGAAGATGGCCGCCGCGCCCTGGGGCTCGCAACGCTTGGCGTCGCCCAACTTTGGGACGGGGCGCGCGACGAGGCGCGCGCGACGCTCGAGGAAGCTCTCGATGTCGCCCGTCGGACGGAGACGACGCCCGCCGAGACGGACGCGCTCGCGCACCTCGCGCTCATCGAGCTCGATGCAGGGCACCTACGACGGGCCGCACGGATCGCGCGCGCGGCGCTCGAACTGGCGCGCGCTCGCCCGCAGAGCACGCCCGCGGGTGTGGTCGCGCGGCTCGTACTCGCTCTCGTCCAGTACGAATGGGGCGACATCAACGAGGCAGGGGCCGCGCTTGCGTCCGCCGACGCAGTCACTCGCCGGACCGGTGATGTGCCGGGTCGCGTGCTCGGCGCGATCGCCTGCGCCTCCGTCGCGTTGTCCGAGGGTGGCGAATCCGTCGATGACGCGTTGCTCCGCCTCGCAGCGATCCGACGGCGGACCACAGTGTCGACAAGCGCACTCGGGCCAAGGGTCGCCGCGCTCGAGGCGCGCCTGCTTGCGAAGACGTCGCGATTCGACGAGGCCAATGCGGCGCTCGCGAATACCGACATCACCGGCGGAGACGGCGCGGTCGCACTGGCACGGATCCAGATGGCCGCCGGGCTGCCCAGCGAGGCGCTGGTCGCCCTCGGGCGCAGACGTAATGCGCTGCCGTACGTCGAGATCGAGGCATCCGTCACCGAGGCCGTGGCACGTCGTTCGATCGGTGACACCGACGGCGCAGCGGCAGCGCTCGACCTCGCGCTCGAGCTCGCCGAAAACGAGGTTGTACGGCGACCCTTCATCGATGCGGGCAGCGCGATTCGAGATCTCCTGGGTGCGCACCTGAGACGGACGAACGCCCAACGCTGGCTCGCGGCGGAGCTCGTCGCACGGTTCGAAGATCGCAGCGCGGCCGAGGGCATTGCCCCCGCCGAGCTACTCGAACCGCTGAGCGATCGCGAGTCCGAGGTGCTGCACTACCTGCCGACGATCATGTCGAACGCCGACATCGCGTCAGAGCTCTTCGTCTCCGTGAACACGGTCAAGACGCACATCAAGAGCATCTACCGCAAGCTCGGCGCGACGCGCCGCCAAGATGCGGTCCGGCGCGCGCGCCACCTCAGGTTGCTTTGACGGAGGTCTATGTGACGGGAGGTCTAGTAGTAGCCCACGCCCGCCTCTGCTCGCGTGTCATAGACCGCCAACGCCCAGATGCACGCGATGTCGAGCGCGATGATCATGACCGCCCAGATCGGGTAGTACGGGATGTAGAAAAACTGGACCAGTGCGCTCAGCGACAGCACGATGATGCCGACCACCCGTCCCCAAGTGCGTCCGGACAGGACAGCGAAGCCGGTAGCAGCGACAACCACTCCCCAAACGAGATGGGCCCAGCCATAGGCCGTTACGTCGATCTTGTAGGCGTAGTTCGCGCCAACCACGTAGTACTGGTCCTTGATCACTGCAGCGAGGCCCTCGATGAACTGGAAGGCGCCGATGATGACCATCATGGTCCCGGCGAAGCCCGCCAGTCCCACTGCCCATCCCCTCGTTTCGGCGGGGGCCGCGGTCGTCGTTGTCATGTCATGACCTCCTGATCCGCTGGTTTCCCAAGCAGCGTGCGGCCATTGCGGGTGCCTCTGCATCGCCCAGTTCGGGTGAGCCAGTGCCAGCCGCGACAACTGCCGTCGAAAACCGCGCCGACGGCTCACCCCGCCGTCGTGAGGTCGCCCTGAAGCGAGACCCGCCAGCCGGTGAGCAGATCGTGCACCGCCGCGGCGCCGACGATCGGCTCGACGGGCAGCGGCAGCCCTCGTGGAGCGAGCACGAAGGCGCGCGTCTGCGGGCCCCCAAGCCCGCCGTGAAACGAGATCAGCTCCTCGAACGCGCAGCCTTGCTCGAGGTCCGGATCGTAGAAGCTCCCGACCATGACATCGGCGACGTGCTCGAAGCCGTCACTGCGGAGCAGGTGACGCGGCGCCGTCTCCGAGAAATTCGCGAGCGGGTCGTCTCCCTCAACCGTGGCGTTGCGGAGCTGGTGCGTGCCCCGCGCACCGAGAACGACGGGACCGAGCTCTTCGGAGCGGACGAGCAGCCAGCCGATGTGCGGGTGCGCCCGCAAAGCCGGAATGAGGCGCGGATGCCGGGCGTCGATTTCCTCGAGGGTCAGCCTGCGCGGCTGGTCCATGAGGTAGATCAACCCGAGGTTCCCGGAGCCGAGGACGACGACCTGCTCGCTGCTGACATCCCGCTTCGATGCCTTGCGGTTCGCCGGCCGCCCGACGGCCTCGTTGAGCGCGTGGCCGACCATTGCTGCGTTCTCGTCCCCTCCATCCGTCTGTGCGACATCCGTGTCGGCCAGGCTGCGCCTGACGAGCTCGTCCAGCCCGTAGCCGTTCCGTTGCTTGAAGGTGGCGCCTTGCGTCTGGCCGTGGTCCGAGAGCACGACGATCTCATAGGGACGCGGCGCATAACGCCGCGCACGTGCGATCCGGCCGAATTGCTCGTCCAGCTTGCGCAGCGCCTCGACCGTGTCGGCGCGTTCGAGGCCCGAATGGTGGGCCACCTCGTCGTAGCTCGAGAAGGTCGCGTAGACCGCAGGGCGACCTTTCATCATGTCGCTGAGGACCCCGTACACGATCAGGTCGCGAACGACGACGCACATCGCAGCACGCATGAACGGATACAGACCGCCGCGATGACCGCGCGGACGCACGTCCCGTCGCTTGGCGCGCAGCGCCGCAGTCCACTCGAGCATGACCTCCCACGCGAACAGCACCAGCGCGCGAGTGACATTGAAGCCGTTGGCGAAGAACGCCCGATAGCCCGGGTTCGCACGCCGCTCGGCGTCCATCCGGCTCACGGTGAGGATCTGCTCGTCGGCTTCGCCCGATAGGAGGTTTCCGCGGCTCGCACCGCCCGCGATCAGGAGGCCATGGCCCGTGGCGCGCCGTCGCTCGATCTCCGCACAGTCGGCGGGCACGGAGCACGTCATCACGATTCCGCGCTCCTTCTCGACCCAGCGAAACGCGGGGATGTCCTCGTTCGAGCCGAGCAGGATGCCGGCTTGGCTCGCACCCGTCTGTGAGGACAGGTCTGTCTCCCACTCGACGAGCTCGTGTGTCCCCTCTTCGAGCCAGCGCGCCAGCTCAGGCGCATTCCCATCGCGGAGCGCGCGCTTCAACACGGGCAATGCGAGGCCGTCGATCTCGAGGAAGACGATCCCGGGAACATCAGTCTGGACCGTCCCTCCCGTACGTCGCGCAATGCGTTGCGTGACTCGGACGCTGTACTCGTCATCGTCGTTCGTGCCGAGCACCGCCTGAAGCGCGACCCCGACCGACGCAGCGACAAGCGCCGTGAGAATCGCCCAGCCGAAGTTCCCGACGCCGATCACGCCGTTCAGGACCGCCGAGCTGGCCCAGAGGATCAGCGCGTCGAGTGCGAGCACCAGCACGAAGCCCGCCGCAAGCGTGAACGGCAAGCGGAGTGACGCAACAACGGGGGGCAGGATGGCATTCAGGATCGCGATCAGCGCGGCGAGCACGACTGCACCGGCGAAGCCATCGATCGAGACGTGCGGCAGGACGACCGCCGCCCCAAGGAGCGCAACGGCATTGACGAGCCACGAGAGAATCAGCCGCACCGGCCGCAGCTTCGGGCGCGCCGGCTGCCACAGCGGAATCGGCTTGTGTATCTCCGTCGTCGTCATCGCGCGTCAATCTCCGACTTGCGCTTCGCCGCTCTCGACACCCTCATCTCGGCGGTCTTGTCCTTGGCGCCGACGTACGCGCCGCCGACCAACTGCCGCCCGCCCGTCCAGCCGAACACCGAAATGACGAGAGCCGACGCGAACGCGACGTTCCAGGCGGTCATGATGAGTTGCTGGGCGCTCGAGTACGCGATCGCCGTGTTGCGGGGAATATGGCAGCACGTGTTCAGGGCGAGGGCGTTGGTCGCCTGTGTGACGCCCACACCGCCGGGTGTGAACGAGGCCACGTTCGCCAGCGATCCCGAACCGACGACCCAGAGGATCGACTCGACCGTGACGGGGATCGCAAAAGCTCCGAGGAAGATCCCGATCACGATCAGCTTGCACGTCCACGACCCGAGCGACGGCAGGAACACGCGCGTGAGGTACCGCCGCGGCTGACCGAGGATGACGCCACCCTGCTTCGCCTGTTGCCAGAGCTTCTTCACCTGACG
>DATBDB010000116.1:0-11738 GCA_036270155.1 Gaiellaceae bacterium | reverse complement strand
GCGTCGTAGCCCTGCGTCTTCAGAAGGTGCTTGCCAACGGGAGCAGGGAGCGTTCGCAGATCCGAGACCTGCACACCTGTCGAGTTGAGGCCGGAGATCAGTGCGCGCTTGATCATCCGGTACGCGGGCGCGCTTTCGCGGCTCGCAACCACGCGCGCCCCACGCTTCAACGACGTGCCGAGAGCTGCGCCGAACCGAAGTGCGAGCTCGGGTGTGAGATCGACGTTGACGAGGCCGACGACGCCGTCCTGCGAGAAGACACGTGTCGTCGCACGCGACTCCCAGATCAGGCTCTCGTGGATCTGCGCGCCGTACTCGACCGCCTTGTACGGATAGATCCGCACGCCGGGGAAGACCGCGGACTGATCGCCGAGCGTCACCTGGTCGCCGATCGCGACCCCTTCGTGTACGCGCGCGTGCGGGCGCACGTCGCAGTTGCGGCCGAGGATCGCTCCTTCGATCACCGCGCTGCGCCCGATGTAACAGGACGCGTCGATCACCGAGCGGGAGACGCGCGAACGCTCGCGCAATGTCGTTGCTGGACCGAGCACCGTGTACGGGCCAACGGACGACTCGGGCGAGACGGTGCAGTAGTTGCCGATGAACGCCGGCCCCTCCACGCCCTCGACGTCGTCGAGCTCGACGCCCTCGCCGATCCACACGTCGCCGCGGATCTTCAACCCGGGAACGTTCAGGCGCACCTTCTCGTCGAGCGCGTCGAAGTTCGCCTGCCGGTACTGGTCGAGGTTGCCGATGTCCTGCCAGTAGCCCTCGCACACGTGGCCGTAGATCGGCCGGCCCATCTCGAGCAGCAGCGGGAACAGCTCCTTCGAGAAGTCGTACGGCCGGTCGGTCGGGATGTGCCGCAGCACCTCGGGCTCGAGGACGTAAATGCCCGTGTTGATCGTGTCGGAGAACACCTGCCCCCAGGACGGCTTCTCGAGGAAGCGCTCTACGCGGCCGTCGTCGTCGGTGACGACGATCCCGAACTCGAGCGGGTTCTCGACCGACTTGAGCCCGATGGTGACGTCGGCGCCCCTCTGCTTGTGCGCCTCGACGATCTTCGAGAGGTCGATGTCGCAGAGCGCGTCGCCGGAGATCACGAGGCACGTCTCGTCGAGGCGGTCGCTGGCGAGGCGCACAGAGCCGGCAGTGCCGAGCGGGCTTTCCTCGACCGAGTACTCGATGTTCACACCGAGGCTCTCCCCGTCGCCGAAGTAGGAGCGGATCGCCTGCGGCAGGAACGCGACCGTGATCACGATGTCCTCGAAGCCGTGGTCGCGCAGCAGCTCGATGATGTGCTCCATGCACGGCTTGCCGACGATGGGAACCATCGGCTTCGGCTGGTTGCTCGTCAGCGGCCGCAGACGCGTTCCCTCGCCGCCTGCCATCACGACTGCTCTCATGCCAGGACTTCTCTCCGCGCTTTGCGTCCGTACAACACGAGCGACACGATCGCCAGCGCGAAGCCGGCCCAGAAGATCCAGAGCGGCCACTGCGTCGACGGATGGGTGACGATCGAGCAACCGACCCCGAGGAAGAGCAGCCACGTCGCGGCCTTGCCGACCAGGTTCACCTCGAACCGATACCCGTGCGCGAGCATCGAGGGGGTGACCGCGAGCAGCAGCACGTCGCGCAGCGGAATCGCGAGCGCCGCCCAGGGTAGGCGCCCGGCGTGCCACTCGAGCACGACCGCTGTCCCGATCATCAGCCGGTCGGCCAGCGGGTCGGCGAACTGGCCGAAGCGCGACTCCACATGCCACCGGCGCGCCAGGAACCCGTCCACCTGATCGGTGATCCCTGCGATCAGGAAAAGCGACCCCGCCCACCAGCTTCTGCCGCCGTCCGAGGCGAGGATGAACACCGCGAACGGCGGGATCAGCGCCAGCCGGAAGATCGTCAGGGCGTTCGGCACTTGCGCAAGCAGAGGTGAGACGGTGCGCGCGGCCACGGTGGAAGGATACGGACGTGCCCACACTCGCGATTCCCGGCTTCGTCGACGCCCACTGCCATGCCTTCCAGCGCGCCCTCCGCGGCCGCAGCCAGGCGGGCGACTTTTGGGCGTGGCGGGAGGAGATGCTCGCCCTCGCTGCCTCGCTGACAGTCGAGGACGTCCGGCGGGAGTACACCGAGGTCTACCGCGAGCTACGGGTGAACGGTTACACGGCCGTCGGGGAGTTCCACTACCTCGGCTTCGAGGAGGCACGCGCCGCGGCCGAGGCCGCAGCGGAAGCGGGTGTCGAGCTCACGCTCCTCTACGCCTGCTACCTCCGGGGCGGGATCCCGCGCTTCCGGCAGAAGTCGGTCGGTGAGTACCTCCGGGAGCTCGAAGCTCTGCGCAACGAGGGCATCCGCGTCGGCCTAGCCCCCCACTCCGTGCGCGCGTGCCCCCATGATGCGCTGCTCGAGCTCGGCCGGTACGCGCTTGACCACGACCTGCCGCTGCACGTGCACGCCGACGAACAACCGCGCGAGATCGACGAGTGCCTCGCCGAGCACGGCCTCCGGCCGATCGAGCTGCTCGCCCAGCAAGGCTGCCTCGGTCCGCGGACGACGGTGATCCACGCGACGCACGCCGACGGCCACGAACTCGACCTGCTGCGCGACGCCGGCTCGCGCATCTGTGTCTGCCCGACGACCGAGGCGAATCTGGGCGACGGGTTCCTGCCGGTCGCGCGCGTGTGCCATCGCGAAATCGGCCTGTGCATCGGCTCGGATTCGAACGTGCGCATCGACCCGCTTGAAGAGCTCCGCGAGCTCGAAGGGATCGCGCGGCGGCAGACGGGCAAGCGCGGCGTGATCTCGCTCGACGCCCTCCTCGAGTTCGGGTCCGACGAAGGCGCCGCGTCGATCGGCATCGAGACGTGGCCGGACGCGATCGTCGACCTCGAGCACCCGCAGCTTCGCGGCATCGGCGAGAGCGCCGTCTACGACGCTTTGGTCTTCAGTTGCACGGGCGATGTGCTGCGGAACACGTTGGTCCAGTAGCGCGTCCGCGCGAGATAGGCGCCTTCGGCCGCGACGCCGTGCAGCCCCCAAGCGCCGTCGTAGGTGAGGTAGCGGTAGCGCCCGCGCCGCTTTACGTCCGATGATGCCGCCTCGATCTGCGTTCCTTCGTGCCACTCGTTATACGACGTGATCGTCACGCGGTCGGCACCGGCGGCGATCGCCAGCTTCCACATCGAGTCGTACGTCGCGCCGTCGCGGCGAGGCTTCACGACCGGATCGCCGCTGCCGCGGCGCGCGTCGTACCCCGGGCCGACCGACGGGCCGCAGAGGAGCTTCACGGCGTGCGCTTGTGCGCAGAGTCGTGCGAACTTGTTGCCGCTGTAGACGACGATGTCGTACGTATAGACGCCGTCGAAGCCGCCGGCCGCCGCCGCACCGACGAGCGCCGTCTGCGCGAAGACCGTCGATCCGCCGGCGTGCAACGCCGCCTTGGCAGCCGCCCAGTCACTTACGGGAAGATCGAGTGGCCGGTAGACGTAGAACGTGCGAATGCCGAAGGTGCGGAGGTACGCGAGGTCGGCCACGGTGCTCGCGACCGTTCGCCCCGGGTACGGCTCGAGGTGCACGGCGACGCTCAGCCCGTCCGCGTGCGCCGCGGCCACCACCCCGGCGAGCCGACCGTCCTCCGGCGAGCCCTGACCCCACCACGACACGGCGACCTCGTCGATGCCGGCCGCGCGCATGTCGTCCATCTGCTGCCCGATCACGAGCGCATCCGACGACGAGTAGAGACCGCGCGCCGGGTAGTAGGAGGACGCAATGTCGTTCGGAGGCGTATGACCCCGTTGGGCCCAATGCTGGTACGCGCCGTCGCGCGCCGATATCCCGTACCACGGGTAGTAGAACGCGGACACGCGCACGCCTGCCTGCGCCGTCGCAGGCAAGAGCAAAGCAAGGATCAAGCTCGGTAGGAGTCGGCGCATGACTGGGAGTCGCCAACGCGATCATCTAACACCGGCACCGGACGGGCAATGGGCCGCACGGCTCATTCCAATCTCATACCGGGTCCCACCGGACGAGGGATGCCGGGGCACGCCGGCCCGCCGATACCTGCAAAACGATGGAATCTGCGGCACATCGGCGGCTCGGCGACATCATCGTCGAGCGTGGGCTGATCACAGCGGAGCAGCTCGGCGAGGCGCTCGCCACCCAACAGGCAACTGGCGCGAAGCTCGGCGAAGTCCTCGTCGAGCTCGGTTTCCTCACGCGGGTTGCACTTGCCGGTGTGATCTCCGAACAGTGGGATGACCTGCGCGTCACCGCGAGCGGTCGCAAGAACGCCGAAACGCACGCACGCAGCGCGGCGCTTGCGGGCTCTTCGGTCGTCGAGACGGCGTTGCGCGAGCGCCTCGAGGCATTGACCGTGGAGCTCGCGGCCCGCGACCAGCGCATCACGCAGCAGGACGCCACGATCTCGGCGCTTCTGGCGCAACTCGGCCCGGCAGCCGCGTAGCTCATTCGACCGTCGGTCGCTACACGGACGCGGTGATGGCGATCCCGCCGCGCGGCTTCTGGCGCAGCGACACGTGCACGTCCTTCGGTTCGAGTGCGAGCACCGTCGCGACCTCGTCCCGGATCTGGACGGCGAGCGCCTCGCAGAACGCGCCCCGATCGCGAAAGCGCGACAGGTAGATCTTCAGCGACTTCGACTCGAGGCACAGCTCACCGGGCCGGTATTCGATTCGCGCCGTGTAGAAGTCGGGCTGGTTCGTGATCGGGCACATCGCCGTCAGCTCGTCGCTGATCATCTCGACCACCTCGACGCCCGGATTCGGGAATGTCTCGAGGCCGGCGTAGGCATCACTGCCGGCGTGTCCGAGTGCAACGAACTCCTGAGCCACGTCCGTACTCTAGACCCGTGCCCCGCGTCTACCTGGCTGGTCCCCCGTTCGCGGATGAGTACCGCCTTCGCGCAACTGCGCTCGCGTCGGCTGTGGGCTGGGACCCGGTCGACCCGATGCGCCGCGACTTCCGAGGCGGCACACAGGGTCATGAGGCCGAGATCGTCGACGGCGACCTGGCCGACATCGATTCGTGCGACGCCGTGCTGGCCGCCTTCACCGCACCCGATGAAGGAACGGCGATGGAAGCCTGGTACGCGCACTCGCGCGGCGTTCGCGTCCTCGTTTACACCGGTGGCACACCACCCCACCCGTGGACGGTCTACGTCGCGGAGTCGGTGCACGCGTCCCTCGAGGGGGCGATCTCAGCGCTCTAACCGCAACCGATTTCTGCTGAGGAACGTTGTTCAAGTATGAGCATCCTTCTGATCGTCCTCATCGTCGTGGTTGTCCTCGTTCTCCTCGGCGCATTCGGCCGCGGACGTCGCGGCCGCGTTTAACGGCACAACTCGGCCAGCCCCGCGCGTCGCAGCAACGGCGCGCGGGCGCTAGGCTCTCCCGGCCCGACCCAGACACCGTCGGTCAAGGAGCCAGAGATGAACGGTTCGAAGCTGTTGCATGACGCGAGCGTGCTCGTCGAGAAGGGCTGGTGCCAGGGAGCCGAAGCGCGCGATGCACATGGCCTCGCGACCGCGGTCGGCGCAGCGGATGCCGCGGCGTGGTCTCTGCTCGGTGCGTTGCAGGCCACCACTGCGGCGGATCCCGCAACGAGGCTCCAGGACATCGGCGAGGCGGTTTCCGCGCTCGCCGAAGTGATCATGGACCCATCGCTCGCAAACTGGAATGACTCGGAGGCGCGTACGAAGCTCGAGGTGCTGAGGGTGCTCAAAGATGCTGAGGTTCTGGCACTCGAGGAATTCGTCTACCCCGAGCTCTCCGAAAGCTGAGACCGCGCCCAAGACGCGCTACCCTGGCTCGACCGCGCCGAGCGTCAGTGTGCAGCCGCAGGGTCTTGACCCCATCCGGCAGCCGCTCGCTCCCTCTCGCCGAGGTGCACGTGTTGCACACACCTTCGAGAGTCAGGCCCGCCATGGATGGCGACACCCCCACGACAGACGTCGACGTTCGCGTTGCACAACTTCAGCATGCGCTCACCTCGAGGATCGTCGTGGAGCAGGCGAAGGGAATGCTTGCGGAACGGTACTCGCTGACGACTGAGGACGCGTTCGAACTGATCCGGCTCGCGGCGCGCAGCAACGGGATCAAGGTGCACGCGCTCTCCCACAGCGTCGTCGAGTCGCCGCGCCAGACGCCGGCACGAATCCTCGATCTCTTCACGACGCTGCCCAGGAACAGCGTTGCTCCCGCGCGGGCGGTCGAGAACGTCTTTCGTCAGGTCAACGAGTCATTCCTCAAGCTCGACAACCCGCGCTTCATCTGCGAGTGCTCCGTCACCTCGTGCATCGACCCGATCGATGTGAGCGCGGAGACGATGAGGAGCCTGCACGAGAACCGCGACCTCTACGTCGTCAAGCCGGCGCACATCAACACCGACCTCGAAGAGCTCGTCGAGAGCCATGACGAGTTCGTGATCGTCCGCAAGCCCGCTGCATCCTGAGCGAAATCGGCTTCCGAGCAGCGTTCTGGCGTTGCCTGGACTAAGCTTGGTGATCCGAAGCGGGTGACCTTGTGTGCCCCACCTCCTCTCTCGGCTTTCCGCGGATCGCGGAGCGCCTGAGGCCGTCGCCTCGGCATCGACCCTGAACCTGTCGAACCGAAAGGACGCGCATGGTTCCACATGGCCGCTCGCCCGGCGACGCGGAGATCACGGAGATGCACCGCATCCTGCTCAAGGTCGCCGCGCATGAAATGCCGACCCCCGATGAGATCGCCTTTCTGCGTGAGATCAAGATCGAGGTGATGGAGCGGTACAACGGCCCGAGCATGCGGGTCGATGTACCCGACCACGACGAACCCGCCTAGCGAGATAGCGCGCTGAACGACCAAGTCGGGATCTACGAGAAAAGCCCCGCGTTGCGGGGCTTTCCAAAGTCGGGGCGCCGAGATTCGAACTCGGGACCTCTAGTCCCCCAGACTAGCGCGCTAACCAGGCTGCGCCACGCCCCGCGACGACAGCCAAGGTATCAAGCCATTTCTCGCAACGCCGGATACCGCTCTCCCACGCCCCGCCACGATCCAATTTGCCACTTTTTGCCACTTTTTGTCAGCGCTGACAACAGCGGTGACGCCGGCGCGAACCGAGTCTCGTCCCGCTGGGATCGCGTCGGGCTCCTCGACTGAGAGGAGGCGCGCCGACGACCGAGCCCTAGCCAGGCCGGTTCAACCCACCCTGGCGGCTCGACCGCGGCGAGGCGAGGTCTCCCGTAGGCGTTTCGTCGCTTCCGTTCGCGGAATCTCAGGTACGGAATCCACTTCTCGAGATGTAGGAGCGAGATGCTCCGGGGGAGGTCCCTATGGCCGTCGTCGAGGACGGGTCGCCTGAGACCCCGACGAGGATGTCGCGCCGACAGCTGCTTGTCGCCGGGGCGACAGGCGCTGTCGCAGTTGCGACGGGAGCCGATCTTGCCGAGGCTGCCTCGGCCAGCGGTTACCCGAAACTGCATGTGATTCAGCTGGCGAAGCTCAGACCGAACCGGCCGGTCGCGTTCGACTATCCGCTCGGGTCGCAGCCGAGCGTGCTTCTGGACATGGGGCATGCGGTGCCGAGCGGCGTTGGGCCGAAGAAGAGCATCGTCGCTTACAGCGTTCTGTGCCAGCACATGGGCTGCCCCGTGAAGTACCAGCCGGGGGTTCGCGCGTTCGTGTGCCCGTGTCATCAGAGCCGGTATGACCCAGAGCGTCTTGCCTCGATCGTTCAGGGCGTGGCGATGCAGCCGCTTCCTCGGGTGCTGCTCCAGGTCACGAACGGTGGTGTCTGGGCCGTTGGGGTTGACGGTCTGATCTATGGCTACCGCAACAACCTCCATCCGGGTGCGCTTGCGGGAGGTGCGACATGAACGAGAATCAAGAACAGGAGTTCAGCCGCAAGAAGGCCGTCACGGGCGCGCTTGTCGGCGTCGGCGCTCTGTCTCTGCCGAGGTTCCTGCGCCCGAGCGATGCGCTCGCGGCAGGCGACGCGGCAGCGCTCGATCAGGCGATGGCGGACTTCCTGGGTCAGCCGGATCTGCCGGTGCCGCCGGCTAACGCGAAGGTGCGTACCTCTGCTTGCCAGTTCTGCAACGTCGGCTGTGGCTACAAGATCTACACGTGGCCGGTGTCGGCCAACCCGAAGAGTCCGAGCACCGCCGGCCCCTACCCGAAGGCGCCGCTGGACGGCTGGATCTCACCGGCGATGGTGACCAGAGCGATGGTCGGCGGCGTGGACAGCTACATCGCGGTTGTCCCTGACCGCGACTGCATCGTCAACAAGGGTGATCACTCGCCACGCGGCGGTGCGAACGCGCTGACGGTCTACACCACGAAGGCGAATCCGCTGACGAACCCGACGGAGCGGCTTTTGCATCCGATGATCCGCGACGCAAAGGGCGGTGCGTTGCGGCAGGCGACCTGGGACGAGGCAATCGACCTCGTGGCGTCCAAGATCAAGGGAGCGCTCGACAACCGCGGCCCGTCGTCGATCGGTGTGTGGGCGGCCGACCATCTGTCGCCGGAGATGAACTTCTCCTCCACCAAGCTGTTCTTCGCGCCGATGCCGCGCGGGCTCTACAACCCGGCGCTCGGCCCTGACAAGGGCGTCGCGGTGCGGGCGATCCACAACCGGCCGAAGTGGAACTCGGAGCACCCGTCGCTTGCCGACAACTTCGGCTCCGCGAACTCGCTGCTCTACTCGTACCACGACTTCGAGCTCGCCGATACGGTCCTCTACACGGGCACGAACTCGTATGAGACCGGCACCGTGTTCTACAACCGTGTGTTCGCGAAGAAGAGCAAGAAGGTCGTGATCGACCCGCGCCGCACGCAGACCGCACAGAACGCGATCGATTTCGGCGGCGTGCACCTGCAGCTGAAGCCGAACACGGATGTCGTGCTCGTCAACTCGCTGATGAACGCGATCCTGGCCGCCGGTCTCCAAGATCAGGCGTACATCGACGCGCGCGTCGAGCCGGCCACCTACGCGCAACTGAAATCAGTGGTCACACAAGCGAAATACACGCCGGAGAACAGTGAGGTCGTAACCGGCGTGCCCGCCGCCAAAGTCCACCAGGCGGCGAAGCTGCTCGGCAAGCCGAACAAGACCTCGCTGCTCTTCGAGAAGGGCGTGATCTGGTCCGGGACGCAGAACGCGGCCGTCCTCAACAGCTACGCGAACCTAGCGCTGCTGCTTGGCAGCGTCGGACGGGCAGGCCAGGTGTTCGGCCGCCAGGGTGGCCATCAGTCGGCGTACATGTACGACTTCGACTGGCCGCATCCACAGGCCGGCCTACTGCGGCGGAATCTCTGGCAGGAGCTGCAGAAGGGAACGATCGACATGCTGCTCGTCGGCATCGCGAACCCCATCCGGATGCAGCAGCAATCGACGCAGCTGCGGGAATTCATCCAGAAGGTGCCGTTCGTCGCCGAGATCAACATCCGCCCCTCGGACATGACCGAGGTCGCCGACGTCGTTCTCCCCTCGACAGCCTGGGGCGAATACACCTACAGCCGCGAGAACCTCGAGCGGCGCGTCCGCGTCAACCAGCAGTTCTACGACCCCGCCGGCGAAGCCCGCCCCGAGTACTTGATCTTTGCCCAGATCGGCAAGCGGATCGCCGACAAATACGGAATCCTCGACCCGAAAGAATGGGGGTACGCAAGCTGGGAGGACGTCTTCAACGGCATGCGCAAAACCGCCGAGGGCCGCGCGATCGGCATCGACACGGTGACGCCGGCCGAGATGGTCGCCCTTGGCACGAACGGCATCCAGGAACCGTTCACCCGGCAGGGGAACACGCTCACCGGCACCGAGCGGATGTACGAAACCAAGTTCCCGACACCGAGCGGCAGAGCCAGCTTCGTCGCGCACGACTACACCTGGACAGCAGCCGATCCGCTGGCCTTCCTCCCCGAGGAAATCAAGCCGAACAGCCAGTACCCGCTGTTCTTCACCACCGTCAGATACCAAACGGTTTGGCAGTCGGGCTACACCTATCGCTGGCTGAAACAGCTGCCGCAACGGAGCGTCCCCTACATGGAGTTCATGGTCAACCCCAAGGATGCACAAGCAGCAGGACTGAAAGCCGGCGACTGGGCCGAGCTCGCCAACCAATACTCCGCAACTCAGGGCACAGTCAACGTGACCGACGAGGTGCCGCCCGGTGTCGTATCCGGGATCTTCGGCTGGCAAGGGCCGACCGACCCGACCCCGACCGGTGTCCCCGCCTACTACGCCAACAACCTGATCGGCGGCGGCGACCTTCAACAAGCCTCAAACGGCGCGTTCTACAAGAACAGCCGCGCCGCACTCCGAAAACTCGACAAGCCACCCCGCACTGCACAGAACACGCCAGGGCTCTCTGAGAAACCCCGCTACGGACACGCGATTGCCCGCGGCGTCGACGGCGACCCAACCTCAAAGGCCAAGAACTTCGTCTCCCGCACCATTCCATAAGCGTGGCGTTCCAGCTGCCGCCGGCGTCGCCGGCGGCAGCTCATTGCGCGCCGGGCAGCTGTCCACAACCCCAAGACACTGACACCGTGAAGAGGTGCGCTCAATGACCGACGCTGCACAGACCACACCGTCGATGAACCCGTGGCTGACAGAACGAGCTCGACGGCTCGAGGCTGCGAGCGACCTCCCTGCCGGCGCTGTTGGCCTGCAGAGCGGTGAGATCGAAGCACTGCTGGAGATGGCGAGTGTGGCCGCCCACGAAAGCGGCGACCGCCGCAACGCGCCGCTGCTCTGTTACCTCGCCGGAGTCGCCGTCGGCAGAGGCAATGCTTCGGTCGACCGATTACGGACGGCGATTACCTAGGTCCGTCGGCGGCCGGGCGTAGATCGCCAGCCGTTGGTTTGCGGGTTCATAGCCTTACGCGAGCACCGCGCATTCTGGCGCACGCAGACAGTCGCGGATGCGGCGCTCAGCGATCGTCAACACGTATGACCTGATCGGGGCGTCGTCGAACTCGCTGAGGATTGCGTCAGCACAGGCGCGGATCTCTTCGCCCGGCTTCACGCTGCCGAACTCTTCGACGAGCGACGGGAGGAGCTGCGCGAGGCGGCGTTCGTGCCCGCCCCGGTCGGCGCGGATCTCGTCTGCGTGCTCGATCAGTTCGCGCACGCGCCGCTGGATGTCGTCGCGGATCTCCCGCACTTTCTCGAGCGGCTGATTGGACGGGTCTTCGACGTCCCAGTCCTCGACGCCGCCAATCACATACGGGCAGGTGTCCTGACAGTTCAGGGTGATCGCCTTGTCCGCGTGCAGTTGCATCTCGAGATCGATCTTCTTTGGCCTGCGATCCGCGATGTCGATCCCCACCTCGCGCATTACCTCAATCACGTTCGGCCAGATCGCATCCGCCGGCGACTGCCCTGCGGACTCGGCACGCAGATCCGGCGGGGCGTCGCGCTCGAAGAACGCCTGAGCGATCTGGCTTCGGCCCGCGTTGTGGGTGCAGACGAACAGGACGTACCTCATTCGTGTCCTCCTACGCTGGTGTTGCTTCACGGTCGAGCTCAGCGATGAGCTCGGCGACGCGCTGCTTGATCTCGTCACGGATCGGCCGTACCTGCTCGAGCGGAAGGTTCTTCGGGTCGTCGAACTCCCAGCTGATCCGCCGCACACCGGGGGTCACCGGACAGACTTCCTCGCTGCATGTCGAGACCGCGATGTCAGCCCAGTCGAGTGCCGCCTGGTCGAGCTTGCGCGGCGTGTGATCGCTTGCGTCGAT
>DATBDB010000115.1:0-24077 GCA_036270155.1 Gaiellaceae bacterium | reverse complement strand
CGACTCCGGCCGAGGCGGGCGCCGACCCGCTCGTCACCCCAGGAGCCTCGGGAGGACACGACGACGGCCGTCCCTAGGACGGCCGCCGACGGTCATGAGTCGCTCGCGCTAGCTGCGAACGAGCTCTTTCTCGCGCTCGCCCAACTGGATCACGGGCTCAGGCGCCGGGTCCTTGGGCGGCTCGGAGGCCAGACGGATCCGCTCGGCTTCAAGCTCGGCCTCGCGGCGCTCGCGCTCCAACTGCTCACGCTCGTATTTCGACCAGCACATGGTGTGCCTCCTTTCGCGTGCGCACGGAAAGCGTAGCGCGGTCGTGACCCGGCGATGCGACCCGGGAGGCGCGAGACTTCGCCTTTTTCGGGACGTAGGTGTGGGCGCGTCATGGCTCCTGCCTGGGTCACGCCACGGCGAAGGCATCGTCGAGTTTCTCGTCGAGGGTTACCAACCGGTGACCAACACACCGCCGACCCGCGTGCCGACAATCACGATCTTGCCGTGCGGCACGGCGTCGAGCCGGAGCACACGGAATCGCGTCCGTGTCTCCGGCCACGACGCCACCATCGACTCACGCGTCGAGCACGAGCCGCTGCAGTACCGCGTCGATGCGCGCGAAGCCGCTCTTCGCACCTTCCTCGACGCCGTACTGCATCGTCGTGTCGCGCTCCTCGGTCGTAGCGAAGCGCATCGTCTGCGTCAGCTTCGTCTGGTGGCCCAGATCCTCGAACTCGAGCGTCTGTAGGTGGTTCTGGAACGTCTGGACGAGCCGCTCGGGCGCGTCGACCTCGCGGAACTCACCCTCGACGACGCCGTAGGCGGTACGGAAGCGGTACGTGCCGCCGGAACGGACGTCCATCTCCTCGACAACCGTGCCGTCGCCCCACCATTCCGGGATCAGCTTCGGGTCGGACCAGACGGAGAAGACGTGCGCGCGCGGCGCGTCGAAGATCCGCTCGACGCAGATCTCGAGCTCGCTCGGAGTGGTGACGGTGGTCTCGTTCATCTCAGGCCACCGCCTTCTTCACGAGCGAGCGGATCTTCGTCTCGTCGGCTGCGGTCAGCTTCGTCAACGCGTAGGCGACCGGCCACATGGAGCCTTGGTCGAGCCTCGCACTATCGTTGAAGCCGAGCATCGCGTAGCGCTCCTTGAACTTCCCGGCGTCGCGGAAGAAGCAGACGACCTTGCCGTCCTTGTTGGCATAGGCGGGCATCCCATACCAGGTCTTCGGCACGAGATCGGGAGCGGCGGCTCTGACGAGCTCGTGGACCCGCTTGGCGATTGCGCGATCCTGCGGCGACATCTTGGCGATCGCGGCGCTCACCGCGCTCTCCCCGTCCTCGTTGGCCTTCAGCTCTCTGGCCCGAGCTTTCATCGCGGCCTTTTCCTCCGCCGTGAATCCTTCCTTCTTGGTCGCGGGCTGCTTACTCTTTTTCGTCGTGCTGCTCATCGGTTTCCTTTCGTGCGTTCGACAACCTGCGCGAAGCGGTCGAGCCGTCCCAGCCACGTGCTGATCCCTTCGAAAGCGTAGGGCGCAAGCGTGCACCTGCGAACACGGCCGATCTTCTCCGTGGTCACGAGCTCCGCCTCCTCGAGCAGCCGGATGTGTTTCTTCATCCCGGTCAGCGACATGCCGAAGGGCTCGGCGAGCTCACTGATCGTCGCTCGGCCGGAACCGAGCCGTTCGAGAATGGCGCGGCGAGTCGGGTCGGCGAGGGCTGCGAACGCGAGGTCGACGGGCGTTGTATACTGAACCATTAGGTTCAGTATAGCGGCGTGGAGCTGTCTTGACAAGCTCAGAACGTCATTCACAGCACCACAAGGAACGCGACCGACGGAACAGGCGTTTCTAGATCGCGGTCACGATGGATCCGGTTTGGGCGGCCCGGTCCGTTTGAGCAGGGGGCGGCCCGCTAGGCGAGCCGCTGCTCGGTCTGGCTCTGTCGTCTCACTGGACAACGCATACTCGCGGTCGCTGAGCTCTTCTTGGGTCTCCCAGCCTAGACGGCGGCGCTCGACGGCCCGGTTGATCGGGCGCAAGCCGGCGACGATGAAGAGCACGAGCCCTGTCACCGCGGCAGCCGTCAGCAGGAAGCCCACGCCGCACAGGAGACCAATCGCCGCAACCACCCAGATGTCGGCCGCAGTCGTGATTCCTCGTACCCTGCCTCCGCCCACGAAGATGAGCCCGGCACCGAGGAAACCGATCCCGCTCGCCACCTGGGCGGCCACACGCGCCGGGTCTGCGTGAACCTGGAAGCCAAAGCCCGCGACCGTGAATGCGGCAGAGCCAAGACAGACGAGCGACAACGTCCGTGGCCCGATTCCGGTGTTGCTGAGCAGGCGCTCGAGCCCCACCGCCGCGCCGAGACTCGCAGCGGTGGCGATGCGGCCGATCAGTTCAGGTTCGGTCGGAAACAAGAATGGCACAGCCTTAGTTCACGATATGCCCGGCACCGCGCTCTGGCCTCAGGCCCTTGGGACAGGCCCATCGGCCCCATCGGCGCCGGAGGCCTCAGCGCCTCGAGTCCAGCGCCTACATACAGTTCATCCGAACTCTCCCGTCGACAGGGGCGCCGTGCACACACCCTCGACCGTCGATCTCCCGGCGCTCAAGCGCAGGCTCGGCGAGGTCGGGGTCTGGACAGGCCGGCTGGCCCAGGCATCCGGAGAGACCGCTCGCGATGCCGCCCGCGCAATCGAGGACCTCGGCTACGGCTCGTTGTGGCTGAACGAGTCTCCAGGCGGGAAGGACCCCCTCACGCATGCGGCGCTGCTCCTCGCCGCGACCGAGCGGCTCGTGCTCGCCACCGGCATCGCCAGCATCTGGGCACGCGACGCGACCACCGCGACCGCCGCCGCGGGGACGCTCGCGGAGGGCTGGCCAGGCCGGTTCGTGCTCGGTCTCGGAGTCAGCCATGCACCGGCGGTCTCGGCGCGTGGCCACCAGTACGGAAAACCGCTCGCAACCATGCGCAGCTACCTCGACGGCATGGACGCGGCACCCTACGACGCACCGCTACCCGAGCGTCCAGCACGGCTGCTCGCCGCGCTGCGCCCCAGGATGCTCGAGCTCGCCCGCGACCGCGCCGATGGAGCGCACACGTACTTCGTGACCCCCGAGCACACCGCGTGGGCGCGCAGAATCCTCGGCCCCGACAACCTGCTCGTACCCGAGCAGGCCGTGGTGATCGAACGCGAGCCCGAGCGCGCCCGCCGCGCTGCACGAGGCCACATGGCCGTCTACCTCACGCTGCCCAACTACCTGAACAGTCTCCGAGACGCCGGCTGGACCGACGCAGACTTCGCGGACGGTGGCAGTGACCGGCTTGTCGACGCGATCGTGGCGTACGGCGACGCACAGGCGATCGCCGCACGCGTCCGCGCCCACCTCGACTCAGGCGCCGACCACGTCTGTATCCAGCCGCTCGCCGACACGCTCGACCAGGCACTCGAGCTGCTCGCCGAGGTCGCGCCGGTCCTCATTCGGCCGGCGCCGGCCTGAGGGCGTCAGTCCGGGTACTCGTCCTTCCGCCACGCGCGGGGCTCGTCGGGTGGGGCTTTCGGCGTTCGCTCGAGCAGGGAGCTGTAGTACGGCGCGACGAACGGGTCGGGCGCCATCACCGTGTAGGTGTGGTAGACGGTCCCGTTCTCGCGCGCGAAGGCGATCCAGCTCGGGCCCTCGCGCAGCCCATCCTTAAGCTCGGCCCCGATTTGGCGTGACCACTCCTGCAGCCAGTCGGGCGGGTCGTCGATCATCTCCTTGACCTCGGGAATCTGCTGCGCCTGCTCCTCGGTCAACGCAAGGCCGAAGTCAAATGCGAAGTCGGTGTTGTAGGTGGAGACGTAGGGGAACTGCCAGCCCATCCGCTGTTTGTAGGCGGTGAGGCGCTCGATCGGTGCCCGCGAGAAGCAGAGCAGCGTCACGTCGCGATGGTTCAGGTGGACGAGCGAGCCGTCGAGCCCGTCGCCGAGGTTGGTACAGCCGGGGCACGCGCCGCGTGTGTAGTCGGGGCCGAACATGATGTTGTAGGCGAGCAGCTGTGACCGCCCGTCGAAGAGCTCGGCGAGTGTCCGCTTGCCGTCCTCGGTGTCGAACTCGTACTCCTTTTCGACCGGGACCCAGGGGAGCTCGAGACGCTTGTTCTTGATCTCCCCGTTTCGCTCTGCCTGCTCGGCCTCCAGCTTTGCGAGCTCGTCGCGGGCCGCCTGCCACTCCTCGCGGGTTCCGATCTTGTGCTCCGGCATCTCACCGTCCTTCCTACCCAGGATCACAAAATACGACCCTTAGGTTCCGCTCACCAGCGTCTTAGCCCGTCCTCCCGGCGTCTTAATCCGCCTCTCGTCGCGGTCGACGCGCTCGACAAGAACGGGCGCATCCTCGCGACATCCTCGGTGGTCCAGATCTGAGTACGGCGATGTCGATTCCGCGCGCTCGCTTAGACGCGTCGGCGCCGGTACGTTGGTCGTCATGGCGTCACACGACGTCATCAGGCTCTTCGACGGGTCCGAGTATTGGGTGCTGGAGCGCCCGACCGGACCGGGCGACGCGATCGTCATGGAGTTCCGGCTCCCCGACCACTGCGCTCAGCCGCTGACGCACATTCATCCGCACAACGTCGAAGTGTTCGACGTTCTCGAGGGCGCGGTCGAATTCCTCGTCGACTCAGAGTGGCAGACCCGATCGGCGGGCGAATCGGTCACGGTTCCGCCGGGCGAGCCACACACGTTCCGAAATCACAGCGGCGCGTTCGCCGCCTTTCGGAACGTTCACGATCCCCACCACGACTTCGAGTCATACCTACGGAAGCTCACCGCGCTGCAGAACGAGCTCCAGATGACAGCCCCTGACGGGCCGGATGCCACCGCTCGCTTCGCGATGGTGGTGGATTCGTACCCGGACCTCCTCAAGCCGGCCTAGTTGCCGGTGTGATGCGGACGTTGTCGTCGCTCGCGACAAATGCGCGGGCGCAGGGCGATCACCGGGCGCGCGCAGATTCGGTCGCGGTTTCCGTTCGAGATTCGGCGGCCGGCACCGGGATCGGAGCACTCGCCGCGTCGTCCTTGGCCCGCGGTCGGCGAGCGGCCTTCTTGCGGCTTCGGGGGTTGTGGATCGGTGTGAGGTCCTGCTCCAGTCGAGCGCGCAAGGGCTCGGTCCAGGGCGAGAGCGACACCGCGCCCTCGCCGAGATCCTCGAGCTTCTGATCGAGCGTGAAGCCGGGACCGTACGAGCAGAGCTCGACCAACCCGCCCGCCGAAACCGAGTAGCAGCTGTTGAAGAAGTAGTGATCAAAAACCTGCGTGAACGGCACGGGGCCGCGATTGGCATGCTCGCGCCAGCTCTCGAGGTGATCGCCCGCATCCAGCGCGATGTGATGCCAGACGCCGGGAGCCAGGGGCTGGAACGGCAGATCGGGTGGGGTGCTGAAGTACCAGCGCGCGCTGCGCGAATCGCCGCTCAGCACGAGGCGGTCGCCCTCCGAGCGGAAGCCGAGGTGCTCGGCAAAGGGAAGCAGCGCCTCCGGTGACGTGTACGACCGGGCGCCCTCGATACCGCGGATCCGGAAATCGAGCGGGATGTCGTCTGCCTCGGCAAGCTGCGGGGCCTCGGCGGCGTCGCTGATCATCAGCTCGACCTCGTGGCCCTCGAAGTCCTCGAAGATCAGCCGCGTCGGCTGGGTGGGATCGAGGCGCAACATCTCGCTGTAGACCTGGTTCTCGGCGAGACGGCGCAGCCAGAAGTCGAGGGCCTCGGCCGACCCGACGCGCAGCACGATGCGGTGGATGTTGCCCGCCCCTGGCTGTTGGCGCTCGAGCTCATTGAACTCCAGGAACGTCACGACGCTCCCCGGACAGCCCTCCTCGTCGCCGTAGTACGTGTGGTAGCGAAAGGTGGTCTCGAAGTTCAACGTCTTCTTGACGAAGCGGAGGCCGAGGATCCGGCACCAGAAGTCCACGTTCGCGGTGACGTCGGCGGTCACACCAGTGAAGTGATGGACGCCGTCGAGCTTGACGTCGGGCATGGCATCTCTAAGACTCATTGATCTCTGCCCGGGCGAGAACGGCCCCAAGGACCAGCGCTCCCCGTTCTCTGGATCACGAGCTGCATCAGATCCGCGTGGGTGCGACGGTGATGCGCATCCGGCCCCACGAGGTGTTCATGTAGCCCTTCGGATTCCACACGGTGTCCGGGGACTCGGGCTGGGTGCCGCCGCTCGTGTCCCACGCGCGGACGAAGATCTGATGGTCACCGGCCGGGAGCTCGACGCGCAGCGACCACAGCCGCCACGCCCAGGGCCCGAGATCCTCGAGCAGCCGCGCCACCTTCCAGGTCTCGCCTCCGTCGCACGAGACCTCGACCCGCGCAACAGAGCGGCCGCCGCCGGCCAACGCGTACCCGCGCAACTCAAACGGCGAGCCGGCCCGCGGCTGTTCGTCGTCGGCGGAGAGGATGTCAGCGTTCAGCAGGATCTCACCCAGCTCGATGCCGAGCCCCGGGGCGGGCTGCTCGCCCGGTCGGATGAGCCGGTACGCCGTTTCCTGGAAATACCCGTCAAAGGGATCGGCGCGCAGCTCGACCTGTTGCAGCCACTTGACGCTGCGCGCCCCGATGTAACCCGGGACGACCACGCGCAGCGGACCGCCGTGGACGGAGGGCAGCGGCGCGCCGTCCATCTCCCACGCCAGCACGACTTCGGGGCGAAGTGCCTTTTCGAGCGGGACCGACCCGCCGAAGCGCTGCGGAGGCTTGGCCTCCTCCGCGCGCTCAGCGCCAACGAACGCCACGTGACGCGCGTCGGGACGCGGACCTGCCGCGGCGATCACGTCGGCAAGGCGCACACCCCGCCAGACCGCCGTGCCGGTGGCCCCGGATCCCCAGCTCGCCTCACCCGGGATGTCGTGGATGGCGACAAGCTCGACGCGCCGGTTGCCGGCGCACTGGAGGGTCGCAGTGACCTCGACCTGTGCGAAGCGGCCGTCGCGCAGCTGTTCGAGGCTCAGCTCCAGCGGCTCGTCGACGAGCCCCTCGACACGCAGGCTCGCGTCGGCCGGCACTGCGGGCACAGCACCGTGACCGCGGACGTAGAACCGCTCGACCGGCGTGATCGCCTCACGCCCGAGCGCCCCGCGCGGCGGCTCCGCGTTGAACGGCTCCTGCTCGTGGACGATCGTGTCGGCCGGCTTCCCGAAAGGCTGTTCCACTCGTCCGATCATTCCGGTCGCCACGCGCCCGCCGACCTGTCTAAAGGGACAGCGCGAGCTGATATCGGTCGAGGTTGGTCTCATAGCGTTTTCCGATGAGGGGTTCATCTCGCTATTAGGAACCGGGGCGAGACTCGGCCCGTGGCCCTGCATTACGTCCCCACCTCCGCACCGTCACTCGATGCCTCGGACGCTGCCCCTGCGATCGACGTTGTCGTACCGGTGTACAACGAGGCTGAGTCGCTCAACTCGAGCGTCGCGCGCCTCTACGTCTACCTGCTCGAGCGCTTCCCGTTCAGCTTCCGCGTCACGATCGCGGACAACGGCAGCACCGACGGGACGTGGGAGCTCGCGCAGGAGCTCGAGCGCGGGCTGATCCACGTGCGGGCGATCCGGGTCGACGAGAAGGGCCGCGGCAGGGCGCTCCACACCGTGTGGTCGGAGAGCGACGCGGCCGTGCTGGTCTACATGGACGTCGACCTCTCGACCGACCTGTCGGCACTTCTCCCGCTCGTCGCACCACTCCTCTCCGGCCACAGTGATCTCGCGATCGGCAGTCGCCTGACCCGTGGCGCGCGGGTGGTTCGCGGGCCGAAGCGCGAGCTCATCTCGCGCAGCTACAACGCACTCCTGCACGCGACGCTCGGTGCCCGCTTCTCCGACGCGCAGTGCGGCTTCAAGGCGATTCGCGCCGATCGCGCACACGAGCTCCTGCCGCTTGTCCAGGATCGCGCCTGGTTCTTCGACACCGAGTTGCTCGTGCTCGCCGAGCGCTCGGGTCTCCGCATCCACGAGGTGCCGGTGGACTGGACCGACGACCCGGACTCGCGGGTCGACATCGTCTCCACCGCGCTCGCGGATTTGCGCGGGGTCGTCCGCCTGATGCGCGACCTCCGCACGGGACGGATTCCGCTGCAGCGTCGTTCGGTCGCCGCCACCCCGCCGAGCTTCGGGCGGCAGGTGGCCCGCTTCGCCGCCATCGGTGTCGCCTCGACGCTTGCGTACGCAGCGCTGTTCGTGCTCTTTCGCTTCGCGATGCCCGCGCAGGTGGCAAGCGCGCTCGCATTGCTCGTGACCGCGATCGGCAACACGGCGGCCAACCGAAGGCTCACGTTCGCGATTCGCGGGTCGTCAGGCGTCATGCGTCACCAGCTGCAGGGGCTGCTGGTGTTCGGGCTCGCGCTCGCCCTGACGTCGGGCGCGCTCGCAACGCTCCACGCGCTCTCACCGCACCCGTCTCGCGCGCTCGAGCTCGGTGTGCTCACGGCGGCGAATCTCGTCGCCACCGTGTTGCGCTTCGTGCTGTTTCGCGGCTGGGTGTTTCGCGCTCGACGGAGTGCGCCCCAATGACCACCGCCGGTCAGTCACTCCTCCGCCGGAGGCCGGACAGGTCCGCCCGCATCGACGTTGCGTCCTGGGCAAAGGCGCTGCTTCGCGGCCGCGTCGACGACCCGGCCTGGGCGCGGCCCGCCCTCCTCGCGCTGCTTGCAGCCACCGCGCTGCTGTACATCGTCGACCTCGCAGCCAGCGGCTGGGCGAACGCCTTCTACACCGCCGCGGTGCAGGCGTCGACGAAGAGCTGGAAAGCGTTCTTCTTCGGATCGTTCGACTCGTCGAACTTCATCACGGTCGACAAACCGCCGGCGTCGCTGTGGGTGATGGACATCTCGGCGCGGTTGTTCGGCGTCAACTCGTGGAGCATCCTCGTGCCGCAGGCGCTCGCAGGCGTGGCGTCGGTCGCACTGCTGTACGCGGCGGTCAAGCGCTGGTTCGGCGCGGCCGCAGGCCTGCTCGCCGGAGGGGTCCTTGCGCTGACGCCCGTCGCGGTGTTGATCTTCCGGTTCAACAATCCGGACGCGCTGCTGACACTCCTGCTGATCGGTGCCGGCTACGCACTCACGCGCGCGGTCGAACGGGGCCGCACGTCGTGGCTCCTCCTCGCGGCCTCGCTGATCGGCCTCGGCTTCCTGACGAAGATGCTGCAGGCGTTGATCGTCGTTCCGGGATTTGCGCTCGTGTACCTCCTCGCCGCGCCCACCCCGGTCCGGCGGCGCGTGCTTCAACTGCTCGGTGCAGGCGTTGCGCTCGTCGTCTCCGCCGGCTGGTGGGTCGCGATCGTCGCACTCTGGCCCGCTTCGAGCAGGCCGTACATCGGCGGCTCGCAGGGCAACAGCATCCTCAACCTGATCTTCGGCTACAACGGCTTCGGTCGGATCACCGGCAACGAGAGCGGCAGCGTCGGCGGCGGCGCCCCCGGGCAGACGGGCCGGTGGGGGGCGACCGGCCTCACCCGGATGTTCGGTTCGGAGATGGGGACGCAGATCTCGTGGCTCCTCCCCGCCGCCCTGATCTTCCTCGTCGTCGCGCTCTGGCTCGGCCGGCGGGCGCCGCGGACCGACGTGCGCCGGGCCGCGGTGCTCGGCTGGGGGTCGTGGCTCGTCGTCACCGGCGTCGTCTTCAGCTATGCGCAGGGGATCATCCACCCCTACTACACGGTTGCGCTGGCGCCCGCGATCGGCGCACTGGTCGGGATCGGGGCGACCTGGGCCTGGAGGCAGCGCGAGCTTCTCGTGTCGCGTCTCGCGCTCGCTTTGGCTACCGCCGTCTCGTCGCTGTGGGGCTACCACCTGCTGGAGCAGACACCCACCTGGCTCCCGTGGCTGCGATACGTCGTCCTCGTATCTGGGCTCGGCGCCGCTGCGATGCTTGCCGTGCTGCCGATGCTGCAACGCTCATTCGGGCGTGTTGCACCGCTCGTCGCGGTGCTCGCCGTCGTCGCGCTGCTTGCGGCGCCGGCCGCGTACTCGCTGCAGACCGCGTCGACGCCACATACGGGCGCGCTGCCGACGGCAGGGCCTGCCGGATCATCGACGCAGGGCGGCGGCCGCGGCGGCTTTGGCGGCCGCGGCGGCTTCGGCGGTGGGAACGGCGGCCGCTTCGGAGCACGGCCCGGCTTCGGCGGAGGGTTCGCACCGCCGGCCGGCGGCACCCGCTTCGGTGGCGGCGGCCGGCCAGGTGGGGGCGGCGGGGGGTTCGGCGGTGGCGGCGGCGGAGGGTTCGGCGGGTTGCTCAATGCTTCGGCACCGAGCAGCGCGCTCGTCGCCCTGCTCAAGCAGAACGCGAGCCAGTACACATGGGTCGCGGCGACGGTGCGGGCAAACAGCGCAGCCGGCGTCCAACTCGCGACGGGTGAACCCGTGATGGCGATCGGGGGCTTCAACGGCACCGATCCCGCTCCGACGCTGGCCCAGTTCCAGCAGGACGTCGCCGCCGGCAAGATCCACTACTTCATCGGCGGGGGCCAGAGTTTCGGTGGCGGCGCAACCGGATCGGGATCGATCGGGACCTGGGTCGCCGCGCACTTCACTGCGCAGACTGTCGGCGGCATGACTGTCTACGACCTCACGTCACCGACGTCCTGATCGGAGCCGCGCAGGACTTTACGCGGAACCGCGCGAGACTTTACGCATTCCTGGCGGGGGCTTCAGACCGCTCTTAGGTCGGAGCGTCGGAATGAGCCGATGAAAACCAACCGCATCGCGTTGGCCTCGGCGACGGTGGTCGCAGTCGGTTCAACGCTCGTAACCGCCGCCGGCGCCGCCTCGTCCCCGGCATTCATCTCCGGACAGATCGTCGCCGTCAGCGGCTCGACGTTCACGATCTCCACGTCGCTCAGCCCGACCGGCAAGTCCAAGGTGTCCGTCGGCTCGAAGACGACGATGAGCGAGCAGAAGACGGGAACGCTCTCCAACCTGAAGAAGGGCGTCTGCGTATCGGCGGCCGGCACGACGAGCGGCACGAAGATCACCGCCACGCGGATCTCGATCACGTCGTCCTGTGCCAACCGTCCTGCGACCGGCGGCCCACGAGGAGGAGGGGGAGGAGCCGGCGGCGTCAACCCCAACCTGCCGGCAAACGCCGGCTTCGCGATCGGCACGGTCAGCAGCAGAAGCGGTTCGACCGTCGTCGTCAAGACCCAGACCGGCTCGACGACCGTCATCGTCAGCAGCAAGGCGCAGATCATGACAGGCGTCAACGTCAAGTCGTCTGCGCTGAAGCTGAAGTTGTGCGCCTTCGTGCGGGGCACGAGCAGCGACGGAGAAAAGTCCGTTCAAGCGGAGCTGGTCCAGCTCAACCCACCGGTGAACGGGACCTGCACCGGGCCACGGGGCCGCCCGTGACCCGGCCGTTCCTTCGACGGAGACTCGCGGCCTACGGCCTCTCGGCCGGCTACTTCGTGCCCGCCGCGGCCTTGACCTCGTCTGCGCTCTCTTTGTCGACCTTTTCCTTGGTGACGTTGCTGGCGTTCGCGAGCGCCCTGTCGATGTCGTCCTCCCATTGCTCCTCGAAGATCGCAACGATGCCGGAGCTGTTCAGCGGCAAGGTTTCCTCGACGTCCTCCTTGATCTCGGCTTTCTGGCCGTGCGACCTCAGCGCGCCGACGCCCGCTCCGATGCCGGCGCCAACCGCGGCGCTCGCGAGCAAGCTGGGCGGGAAGATCAGACCGATGACCGCGCCTCCGACCAGGCCCCACTTCGCGCCCTTGCGTGTCTCGTGGAAGTCGTCGTCGACGTGGATCTTCCCGTCGGCGCGGCGGCTGACGAGGACCATCCCGTCGACCTTGACCAGGTCGTCCTTGGCAAGTTGCTTCATCCCGTCCCAGTCGCCTCTGGCGGTGTCCGGATCGTCATAGGTCGCGATGTAGAGATCGACGGGGGCGTTGACGTCAGTATGAGTTGCCATAGGTCTCCTTCGGAAGGCGATCGGCACACGACCGTTCGCACGACCACCCTCGCTCAGGGTCGCGCATGATGGGTCATCCGATGTGGATGACTGACCGCGGCGAGACGGCGGAGCTCGTTACGCTCGCCGCCGCCTGCGTGGCCTCAGCGGACACCTTCAAACGCCCTGGCCGGGTCAGCAGCCGCCCGCTCGGCAGCACGCGCTTCGGCCGATGAGATCGCACGTGCCGCTTCGATCAAGGTGAGGTGGCTGAACGCCTGGGGGAAGTTGCCGACCTGCCGCTGACGCTTCACGTCGTACTCCTCCGCGAACAGGCCGAGATCGTTGCTCAGGCCGAGGAGTCGCTCGAACAGCGTGCGCGCCTCTCCCACGCGACCGTTGAGCGCGAGCGCACTGGCCAGCCAGAACGAGCACGCCAGGAACTGCCCCTCGTCGCCCGGCAGCCCGTCATCGGTGTTGGCGGTCGAGTACCGAGAGACGAACCCGTCACGACCAAGCTCGTGCAACACCGCATCGATCGTTCCGGTTAAGCGTTCGTCGTCTCCAGGCAAGAAGCCGACCAGCGGGATATTCAGGACGCTCGCGTCGAGCTCTTTCGATCCGTAGTACTGGGTGAACGTGCGACGCTCGGGATCGAAGCCCCGCTCGCACACTTCCCTGTGGATCTCGTCGCGAACCTGCGTCCACCGCTCCACGGGCGCGTCGACTCCGAACTGCTCGGCGATCTTCAGGGCGCGGTCGAACACCACCCATGCCATCACCTTGGAGTATGTGTAGTGCTGCCGCGGGCCCCGCGATTCCCAGATTCCATCGTCGGGCTCGCGCCAGATCGTCTCGACGTGCTCGATGATCGGCCGCCAGCGCGGCCACATCCCCTCCTCGATGCCGCCGAGCGCCTGAACGCCGATGTACGCGACTCCGAGCACCTCGCCGTACACGTCGAGCTGGAACTGCTCGGATGCAGCGTTGCCGATGCGAACCGGCTTGGATCCCTCGTAACCCGGGAGCTGATCCAGCTCGAACTCGCTCAGCCGTCGATCACCGCCGACCCCGTACATGATCTGAATCTTCGACGGGTCCCCGGTGCCGACGCGCAGCAGATAGTCGCGAAAGCCCAGCGCCTCAGCGGTGTACCCGGCAGCCAGCAGCGCTTCCAGCGTGAGCACCGAATCGCGCAGCCAGGAGTAGCGGTAGTCCCAATTGCGGACGCCACCGATGTCCTCGGGCAGCGAGGTCGTCGGCGCGGCGATCACGGCACCCGTCTTCTCAGAGGTCATCGCCTTGAGCACGATCAGCGACGTCAGCACCTCGTCTTCGTACGCGCCCTTGTAGGCGGAGCGCCCGCTCCACTCCTGCCACATCGCCTCGGTGCGGGCGAGCGCCGAGTCGGCGTCCTCGACCGGCGGCGCCTCCTCGTACGAGAGATGCCACGTGAGAACGAGCCGCTCACGAGCGCCCTCGACCAGGTCGAATTCAGCACGCACGGTCCCGTCCTCGATCTGGAGCGGGAGCGTCGTCGTCAGGCGAAACCCGTCCGGCCCCGCAGTTGCGATCACCCCATCCGGAGCATGTTCGAGCCAGGGGATGATCGACCCGTAGTCGGGACGCAGCAAGAGCTCCATCTGCATCGGGACTCGGCCGCTCAGGCCCTCGATGATTCGCATCACGCGCGGCGGGCCATCGCCTCGCCGCGGCATGAAATCGATCACGCGCACCGCGCCGTCAGCGGTCTCGAAATCGGTCTCGAGCACGAGCGTCCCGTGCCGGTAGCGACGAGAGCTCGCGCGTGGCTCCCCAGCCGGCGCCACGCGCCAGCGGCCATTCCGCTCGTCTCCCAGCAGCCCCGTGAAGCAGGACGCAGAGTCGAAGCGCGGCAAGCACAACCAATCCACCGACCCATCACGGCCGACCAGAGCCGCAGAGTTCATGTCACCGATCAAGCCATAGTCCTCGATACGCAAAGCGGGGCTCCTCCTTCGCGGTTGCCACGCCACGCTAGGAAGCAGCCACCCGGGACGCATCGCCTGAACGGGATGACGCGGCCCACGGGCTCGCCGACCGACTGATCGCGCTCCTCAACGATTCGCGTTAGCGTTCGGCTGTGAGCGAGCAGCACACCGAGCGCGGGCACCAGGTAAGGCCGTTCGAGCTGCTCTTCGACCTCGTCTTCGTCTTCGCGTTCACGCAGGTGACGACGGTGCTGTCGGACGACCCCACGTGGCGCGGGCTTGGGCACGGGCTCCTGATCCTCGCCGCGCTCTGGTGGGCCTGGGCGGCGTACGCCTGGCTGACGAACACGCTCGACCCGGACGACGGCGCGGTCTGGGGAGCACTGCTGATCGCGATGGCCGCGATGTTCGTCGCCGCGCTCGCCGTCCCCGAGGTGTTCGGCCGCCACGGCGTCGTGTTCGGCGTTGCCTTCCTGATCGTGAACGTGATGCATCTCGCGCTGTACGCACTCGGTGCTCGTGACGACCGGGATCTGTTGGCGGCGATCATGCGGATCGCTCCGATCACGCTCGCCGGCGCAGCGCTGATCCTTGCCGCCGGGTTCGTTCACGGCACGCTCCGGCCGCTGCTCTGGCTCGCTGCGCTCGTCGTGGGGTTTGTTGGGCCGCTGCTCAGCGACGTGAGCGGCTGGCGCGTGCAGCCCGCGCACTTCGTCGAGCGCCACGGGCTGATCGTGATCATCGCGATCGGCGAGTCGCTGGTCGCAATCGGCCTCGGCGTGAGAAGTACCGCCCTCGGCGCCGGCGAGATCGTGGGCGCCGTGCTCGGGCTGGCCGTCGTAACGTCGCTTTGGCTGGCGTATTTTGACTTCTTCCCGCTGCGCGCGCAGCAACTGCTCGACGACCGCGCCGGCACCGAGCGAGCCTCCCTCGCGCGCGACGTCTACACCTACCTGCACCTGCCGATCGTCGCAGGCATCGTGCTCTTCGCGTTCGCGATGAAGCCGACGCTCTCTCATGTCGGCGACAAGCTCGACACGATTCCGGCGATCTGCCTTTGCGGCGGCCCGGCGCTCTATCTGTTCGCGTACGCAGCAATCCGGCTGCGCATCTCGCGCACGTTCGGCGGCGGGCGCTTGCTTGCCGCGCTCGCGTGCGCGTTGCTGTTTCCCGTTGCGATCGCCGTGCCGGCGCTCGTGGCGCTCGCGCTCGTCGCGGCGGTGTGGGTCGCCCTGCACACCTACGAGTTCATCTGGTGGCGCGAGGCCCGAGCACAGACACGCGCGCTGCGCGCGTCGGCCTCCACACCGTGAACGGTCTACGCGCTCGCGAATGCTGCGCGGGCGCCCGCGGCGCGCACGGCAGCTGAGAGCGTGACGATGTCGTAGGCGCCGTAGTGGCGCTGGCCGTTGATGAAGAACGTCGGCGTTCCCGAGACACCGCTGAGGTCTGCGCTGTCGACGTCTTCGGCGACCCGCGTGGCGCCGCTGTGCGTGCGCAGCGCATCGGTGAATCGGCCGACGTCGAGACCGAGCTGCCCGGCGTAGCCCACCAGGTCATCGGGACGAAGAGCATCCTGGTGGTCGAGCAGGAGGTCGTGCATTTCCCAAAACGCTCCTTGGTCGGCCGCCGCCTCCGCCGCCTCGGCAGCGAGTTGCGCACGGGGATGCACGTCGTTCAACGGCAGATGCCGCCACACGTAGCTCACGTCGGTGAAGTCGCGCAGGAGCTCGCGCAGGACCGGCTCGGCCTGCCCGCAGTAGGGGCACTCGAAGTCGCCGTACTCGACGACCGTCACCGGTACGGCGACCGGCCCGCGCACGTGGTCGCGCTCGGGGTCGACCTCGTCGTAGAGGTCGGTCAACTGGTCGGCCGTCCCGAGGAGCGCGCGCACGCGCAGTCGATGCGGCAGCAACTCGGTGGCGCGGAACACCAGCCACGTCACGATCGAGGCACCGAGAGCGGCGCTGAGGATGCCGAGCTTTGCCTCCTGGAGCTGCGCGCCGCTGAACGCGAGGGTCGCGACGAGCAGCGAGACCGTGAAGCCGATGCCGGCGATCGTGCCGCCGCCCGCGACGGCGGCCCAGCCCACCGGCGGCTGAAGCCGGCCGCGGCTCAGCCGTGCGAGCAGCCACGTGGTGCCAAAGATCCCGGCCGGCTTACCGACGACGTAGCCGAAGAGGATCCCGAGCGTGATCGGCGAGCTGAACCCCCGTGCCAGAAAGCCGCCGTTGATCGCGATGCCCGCGTTCGCGAGCGCGAACAGGGGCACGATCGCGTAGCTCGTCCACGGGTGGAACAACTGTTGCAGGCGCTCGTTGTCCGACGTCGCCGCTCGTAGCTGGGCGCCCGCAGATCGCGCAAGCTCCGCCGTCGGCTGCTCACGGAACTCGCGGAACCGTTCGGTTGCGCGCTCGAGCGTCGAACGCGATGCCGGATACGCGTAGGCCAGGAGGCCCATCGCGAGCCCGATCACAACCGGCTCAACCCCGGCCTTCAGCAAGCCCACCCACGCAGCACCGCCCAGCGCGAGATAGACGAGGCCGACGCGCAGACGGACGGTGCGCGCCACCAAGATGAGCGCGTACAACGCGAGCGCGACGGCCAGCGGGACGAAGCGGATCGGCCCCGAGTACACCGTCGCGATCACAACAAGCGCGACGATGTCGTCGACGACGACGACCGTGAGCATGAACGCGCGCAGGCGGTCAGGGAACCGCGGCCCGACGAGCGCGAGCATGCCGAGCGCGAATGCGGTATCGGTCGACATGGCGACCCCCCAGCCGTGCGCGGACGGACGGCCGGCGTTGAACGCGAGGTAGACGGCGACAGCAACTGCCATCCCGCCCGTCCCGGCGAGCAGCGGCAAAGCGAACCGCCGCCGTTCTCGAAGCTCACCGAGGTCGAACTCGCGCCGCGCCTCGAGGCCGACGACGAAGAAGAAGAACGTCATCAGCCCGCTGTTCACCCAGGTGCGGAGATCGAGCGCCACACTCGCATCGCTGACGCGAATCGAGAGGATTGTCGACCAAACCGCGTTGTAGGACGGCGCATCGACGTTCACCCAGACGAGTGCGGCAACGGCCGCCGTGAGCAGGAACGCCGCGCCTCCCGTTTCCGTGCGCAGGAACTCCCGTAGCGGCGTCTCCAGGTTCCGCGCCCAGGCCGTCCGCCCCGAGAAGCGAGCTGCATCAGGCGTGCTCGTCACGCACGCAATCTAGACAACCGGCGGCGGCTTGCCAGAATGGTTGGGGGCGCCAACTCCGCGAGTAGACTCACGCCGGCATGGCACGCGACGACCTCACTCCGAAGGCGCTGCGAGAGTTGCCCAGCTGGCTCCTCGGGCAGACGTCGGTTCACGCCCACCGCCTGCTCACCGGGGCGCTCAGCGCGGAGGACGCCCGCCCGTACCACTTCCGCGTGCTCGCCTCGCTCCAGGAGTTCGGGCCGGCGAGCCAGGTCGAAGTCGGAGGCCATGCCAACCTCGACCGGAGCGACGTCGTCGCAGCTGTCGACGAGCTCGAAGACCGCGGCTTCGTCGAGCGCTCGGCCGATCCGGTGGATCGCCGGCGCAACGTCATCACCATCACCCGAGCCGGACGCGCGCACCTCCGCCGGCTCGAGAAGGTCCTGACACGCGTTCAGGACGAGCTGCTCAGTCCGCTCTCTCCCAAGCAGCGCAGAGAGCTGATCCGGCTCCTCAACCGACTACTCGAGCACCACAACGATGCAGCGCGAGAGATCAAGCCTCTAGGTCGCTGAGCTTGCCGAGCAGATCGCCGAGCTGCTCGAGCTCGTCTGCTGTGAGCTGCGTCTCGAGCAGCATGCCGATCGAGTCGACGTAGTCGCAGGAGGCCGCCTCGAGCAACGCTGCGCCGGCAGCGGTGAGCTGTGCGTACGCCACCCGCAGGTCCGCATCGCTCGCCGTCCGCTCGACGAGACCTGCGTCCTGGAGACCATCGAGCAGACGCGTCACGCCCGACGAGCTGATCAGCAATGCCCTCGCGAGATCGACGCGCTTCATGCGCTGCCGAGGCGCTTGCGAAAGCGCGGAGAGCGTCTCGTAATCGTTGATCGAGAGCCCGTGCGCGGCCTGGAGTCGCGCGCTCACCAGCTGGGTCTTGACCGCGTGGACACGTAGCAGCAGGGACCAGATACGCAGGGTTGACGGGAATTCCGTTGGCGTGAACAACATTGGCGCCGCCAACGATATCATCCGCGTCGCCGAAGGGTCGCCGCCGTGCTAGATGGTCAGATCCCCGGCGCAATGGGACCCAGCGAGGTAGGCGTCGAGCACCGCCTCTTGACCGAGGCGCGCGAGCTCGGTCTTCTGCAGGACACCGTCGGCGCCACAGGCGAGCGCCTCCGACTCGATCTCCGACGTGTCAAGGCCGCTCATCATCAGCGTCGCGAGCCCTGGGTGCTGCTCGCGCAACGCTTCGACAACCTGGAAGCCGCTCTGGGTTTCGAGTCGCACGTCGATCAGCGCGAGATCGAAATGGTGCGCGCGGGTCGAGTCCAGGGCGGAGCCCAGGTCGCACGCGATGTCAGTCACGGTGATCCGCTCGTCGTCGCTCAAAAACAGCGCGAGTGACTCGCCAAAGGTCCTGTCGTCGTCGACGACCAGCACCTCCAGCGGGCGGACTCGAAAGTCGCGCACCGGCATGGCGGCAGTGTGCACACATGCCTTGTCGACCTATTGTCGAACCTCAGTTGGCCTTGAAGAGCAACCGAAGAAGACCGACAATGTGGCACGTGGGGCGCCCAGCCCACGCGTCCCCAAGGCACCGCACAGGAGGCCGGAGATGACAGAGGAGTCCGTCACCGAGCGTAAGACCCCGCCCGACATCGTGCTGGCCTCGCTCCTGGGCGATGGCGCGGAGCACGCCGAAATCGGACTGTTCATCTACGACGACGACGGCAAGTACGTCGCGATCAACCGCTACGCCGCCGAGTTGCTCGGCTACGACCGCGGCGAGCTCCTCGAGCACGACGTCGGAGACTTCACCGAGGGTGGCATCGACCGGGACGTGCTGCTCCGTCTGGAACGACGCGAAGGCGTGCGGGTCGTCGAGCGCAGGGACGGCTCGAAGGCAACGGTCGCGTTCGTCGTCACGCCGACCCAGGTCGGCTCGCTCTGGTTCTACCTCGCGGTCGTCTGGGAGCTCGCACCCGACGACCCGCGCGTGTCGTCCGCGTACTGACGAGGGCGCGAGCATCACCCGCCGGCAGCTGCAGATCGCGCTGGGGCTCCTCTGGCTGCTCGACGGCGTTCTACAGCTGCAGCCCTATATGTGGGGGACCGGCTTCGCGACGCAGGTGATCGCGCCCGTCGCGGATGGGCAGCCCCACCTCATCGCCGGCCCGATCCGCTGGAGCGCGCGCGTGATCGCAGAGCACCCTTTCGCCTGGGACATGGTCTTCGCAGCAACGCAACTGCTGATCGGTCTTGCGCTGCTCATCCCGCGCACTGCTCGGATCGCGCTCGCGGCGTCGATTGCCTGGTCACTCGGCGTGTGGTTCTTCGGCGAAGGCTTGGGGGGCATGCCCGCCGGAGGCGCGACTCTGGCCACCGGCGCGCCCGGTGCCGCGCTCCTGTACGGGGTGCTCGCGGCAGCCGCGTGGCCGCACCAGGACCGTCCGACGGAGCCGCCCGCAGATTGGTTGCCGATCGCCTGGGCCGTGCTCTGGGTCGGCGGTGCTGTTCTCCAGGCCTTCGCCGGGGAGCCCGCCACCAAGACGGTCGCACTGGTCACTGCGGAAGCGTTGATCGGATTCGCAGCGCTGCACCCAGACGGTCGTCCGTTTGCCGCGGCGGCGGGACTCGTCTTCGCGCTCGCGATGTGGGTGGTCAGCCAGGATTTCGGTGGGCTCTATACGGGCCAGGCGACCGACCCGAACAGCGCGCCACTGATCGCGCTCCTGGCCGTTGCGCTGCTCGCACCTCGCACCACGAGAACGCCGGCTCGTGCCCCGGCGCACGCGTGATCATGATCATCACCGGCAGGCCGAGAGCCTACGCGGAGTGCGCAAGCTCGAGCGCGGCGGCCTCGAGCGACGGCACGGCGCCGATCGCCTCGTGCGTGGCGTCCACCAGGAGACGCGGGGCGCGATGAGCGACCGCTCGCGTAAACAGCTCATCCGCATGCTGCAGGTGGAGACAGGCCCGGCGTAATAGCCTGCCCGCCTGTGCAAGCCCCGGAGGCTCGACGCCGACGGTCGCGACCATGTGGTGGCAGCTTTCGAAGTCGGCGTAGGGGACAAGCAGGCCGTACAGCTGCGACTCGTCGTGCAGTCCCTGACGAGCGGTCCCGACTCGGTCGTACGCCGCAACAGCGACGACGTCACCGCGGAGCTGGGCGACGACACCGCGCGCGTTTGCAACCCAGACACGATCCGTCGGATGCGCTGCTCTCGCGCCGCAACCGACGCCAAGCGCGGCGACGATCAGGACGGCAGCGGTTTCTCGAAGCACCCTGCTGACGATCATTGTCGTCCAGCGCACTGGCGAAACCGGCGCGGCCCATAACCGCCCAGTGTCCAGCTATCCCGTGCGAGATCGTTGAGTAGTTGATGATATAGTCAAGGCATGACACCTTCACTGGACACACTCTTCGACCTCTCGCTGGCCCGCACACAGCTGGCGCGGGACGTCGACCATCCCCTCTCGTCCCACGGCATCTCGCTCGCCGACCTGGCGATCCTGCGCGAGTTGCGCGCGGAGCCGTCGAAAAAGCTGCGTCGCTCCGAGCTGGCGCAGCGCCTCGGCGTCACTCCCTCGGGGATCGCCCGGCAGGTCGCCCCGCTCGAGCGGATCGGGCTCGTGGCCCGCGAGTCCCACGACCGCGACGCCCGGCTCGCGCTGGTCGTCCTCACCGACACGGGCGCGCAGATCGTCGACGAGGCGCTGCAGACCGCAGAGGCCGCCGCCGACCGTGCCCTGGCGGCGCGCTGGAGCGACGCGGAACGCGAACGGCTCTCGAAGTTACTTGCGCGTGCGCGTGGGTAGGGTGCCGCGCATGAGCAAAGCAACCATGCAGACAAACCAGGGCACGATCGAAATCGAGCTCTTCGACGACGATGCCCCGAAGACCGTCGAGAACTTCAAGAAACTCGCGAATGACGGCTTCTACAACGGCGTGATCTTCCACCGTGTGATCCCGGACTTCATGATCCAGGGCGGCGACCCGACCGGGACCGGCACCGGCGGCCCGGGGTACACGTTCGAGGACGAGTTCAACGACAACAAGGCCGTGCGCGGCGCACTTGCGATGGCGAACGCGGGCCCGAACACGAATGGCTCGCAGTTCTTCATCGTCACCGCCGAGGCGACGCCGTGGCTGGACGGGAAGCACACCGTCTTCGGCGAGGTCGTCTCGGGGATGGATGTCGTCGACACGATTGAGCAGACCGAGACGGGCCCGGGCGACAAGCCGCGCGAAGAAATGCGCATCGAATCGGTCAGCATCGCCTGAGACCACGCTGCCTTAGACCACACAGGTAGCCTGATCTCGATGGCTGAAGAGTCCCCCGCGGTCGAGCCGACCGAGATCAAGTGCCCGCACTGCAAGAAGACGTTCAGCGCAGATCTGATGGCCGGATCCGCTGAACGCTACCGCGGTTTCAAGTGCCCGCACTGCCGGCTGTTCGTGCCTGCAGCGCGCATCAAAGCCTGAGTCCTGTCGTAACCGGTCATCAAGGCCACGTGGCTCCCTGCCGATACGACCAGGGTGGCACTTGACGCCGCCCTGCCTGCGGTCGCCCGCCCGTTCGCCCTCGCGCACGGGCTGACGGCCCGTGTCGCCCTGACGCTCGTCGTCGTGGGCTCCTTTGCGACGCGCCTCGTCGCCTCGGCGGCGCACCCCACCCCGCGCTACTTCCCCGACGAGTACCTCTACACGGCGATCGCCCGCGCGCTCGGCTCGGGCCAGGCCCCGAACGTGCGTGGAACCTCGGCGAACTTCCCGGCACTCCTCGAGCCGATCCTCGCCGCGCCCTTTCACGCGCTCTTCTCGCCCGAGCTCGCCTACCGGCTGACGCAGGCTGAGAACGCGCTGCTGATGTCACTGGCCGCCGTCCCGGTCTACCTGCTCGCGCGGCGTCTCTCGCTGTCCTCCGGCTACGCGCTCGGCTGCGCCGTCTTTGCCGTCGCGATCCCCGACCTGGTCTTCGCGTCGTACACGCTGGCCGATCCCGTCGCGTATCCGTTCGCGATGGGCGCGCTCGCCGCGGGCGTCGCCGCCCTCGAGCGGCCGACTCGCCGGATGCAGCTGCTGTTCCTCGTCCTCGCAGGCCTCGCGACCTTCGCTCGCGTCCAGTACGTCGTCCTGCCCGCCGCGTTCATCGCCGCGGCAATCGTCGTCGACCGCCGGCGCGCGTTGAAGACCCAGCGCTTGCCGCTGACGCTGATGGCGTTGCCGCTCGTCGTTGCGGTCGGGCTCGGCCCCGCGCGGGTGTTTGGCTACTACTCGAACGTCACGAACCTGCACGTGGGCGGCCAGCTCCTGCGCTGGGTCGGGATCGATCTGTTCCTGCTCGCGTTCTCCACCGGGATCGTGCTGGTGCCGGGCTCCCTCGTTGCGCTTGCCCGTCCGCGTGGACGAACGGAGACCGCGTTCGCCGCGCTGGCCGCCGTCTTCAGCGCAGGCCTCGTGCTCGAAGCCGCGCTCTACGCCTCGAACGGTTCCGCGCGCTTCCAGGAGCGCTACTTATTCGCGTTGCTCCCGCTCGTGCCCATCGCTTTCGGCCTCTACGTGAAGCACGGATGCCCTGCGCGCATCCCCGTCGCGTTGCTCTCCGTCTTCCTCCTCGCACTCTCGGCGCGCGTGCCGCTCGCCGGGTATGCGGAGGCGATCGGCAAGACCGACTCGCCGTTCCTCGTCGCAGTCTTCCGGCTCGAGAAGGCGGTCGGAACGGCCAACGGCTCGTTCGTGCTCGCGGGGCTTGCGGCAGCGGGAGCCGCGGGCGCCGTGCTCGTCTCGCGGCGCGGCGGCTCCCGCTACGCGCTCGGCGCGACGCTCGCCTTCCTGATCCTCGCCTCGTTCGGTGCGACGATCAGCGACTCGGCCAATGCCCACCGCATCCGCGATCAGTACCTGCCCGCGAACCCGTCCTGGGTCGACGCCGCCCGCCTGCACGACGTGACCTTGCTGCAGACCGTCGGCTCGCCGCCGGCCAGCGCGCTCGAACAGCTCTACTGGAACCGCTCGATCACGGGCGAGGCGCTGATCGGCGCTGCGCTCCCGACCGACGTCTATGCCGCAACGCGTATCCGTGTCGGCCGCGATGGGACGTTGCTCGGCGTCGGAAGCAACGTGCTGGTGCAGGACTACGCCGCCACCGTGAGGTTCGCGAATGCGCGGCTCGTCGCGACCGCGACCACCTTCTCACTCTGGTCAGCCGACTCGGCGCCGAAGCTCTCGCTCCTCGAGCGCGGCCGCTACTCCGACGGCTGGCTTGCGCGCACCGGGAAGCTCACCGTCTGGCCCGACGCTGCCGGCAACACCCGCGGCACGATCCGCTTCACGCTGTCGCTTCCCGCAGGGGCCGTCCCGACGACGGTTCGCTTCGGCAAGGCGAGCTACGACGTCAACCCCGGCCAGCGGACGACCGTGGTCTACACGATCGACGCGCGCGGGCCGTGGTCGCTCGGGTTCACGACGCCGACCGGCGGCAACGCGCAGCAGGACCTCCGGTTCACGAGCGTGCGCTCGACGGCGCCGGTGCTGACACGCACCGTCGAGTCCGGCGTCGCGCCGACGTCGAACGCCTAGAGGGGCCGCCGCTTAGACGCAGTCCCGAAGCGCCTGCGCCTCGGGGAGCGACTCGAGCTTCTTGAGCGTGTTGTTCTCGATCTGCCGGATGCGCTCGCGCGTGACGCCGAATGCCTTGCCGACCTCTTCGAGCGTGCACGGTTGGCCGCCGGTGAGCCCGAAACGGAGCTCGATCACCTGACGCTCCCGCTCGGGGAGCGAGGCAAGCGCGACCTCGATGTCGGAGCGGCGCAGCGTGAGCGACGCGGCCTCGTCCGGCGTTTCCGTGTTCTCGTCCTCGACGAAGTCGCCGAGCTCGGAGTCCTCTTCCTCGCCGATCGGCTTCTCGAGCGAGACGGGGTGCTGCGCCATCCGCAGGATCTCGCGCACCTCCTCGGTCGTCATCTCGAGCTCCTCGGCGATCTCCTCCGGCTT
>DATBDB010000114.1:0-10976 GCA_036270155.1 Gaiellaceae bacterium | reverse complement strand
CTCCGCGTCCGGGCGAGAAATGACGATGTCGCTGCCGGCAAAGAGCACCGACACATGTCCGTCCTCCCAGCGGACATTGAAGTGGGGATGCATCGGTTCGCCGAGCACTTCGAGGATCTCGCCGTTCCGGTGTGAATCTCCGACGCGGTGGCCGACGACCTCCACGAGGTCGCCGACGCGTGCAGCCGTGGTGGTCACGAGCGTCATGAGGCTCCTTTCGCTCTCGGTTCTCCCTGTTTGTTGCCCGGTATCGCGGCGCGAATCAGCGAATTCCGCCAAAAGGGGTATCCGGGCCGCTCAACTGTGTTCGTAGGCTGGCGGGTGCTATTGCCGGCCGGCCCCAGTCACCGCCAGCTCAAACTTCCGATTGCGCCGATGCTGTCGGTGACAGGGGTGAGAGTCTTGCTGTCGGTGCCGATCGTATAGACCTCGCCGATCCCGTTCGCGTCCGGGGCAACGAAGGCGAAGTCGGTGCCGTCGGGTGACCACGCGAGGCCGGACACACGGCTTGCCCGCGGCAGGAGTAAGGCCAGGTTGATCGGCGGCGTTTTCGACCCGATGACAGAGATCGAGGCTCGGCCGTCTGTGTCGTACTCGACGTAGGCCAGGCGGTTGTCGGCGGACCACGCGAGCGGGCCGAGGCTCTTCTTTCCCGCACCGGCGGTGGTGTCGTTCAGGACGGTATGGACGGCGCCGCTGGCGGGGTCGTAGGTCTTGATCACCGGCCTGGGGACGGAGAAGTCGGAGAATGCGATCAGCTTCGGCCCCCAGACTGGACCGTTGATGCCCTTGATGGCGAGACTCCGTGCGGGGCCGCCTGTCGCTGACATCTCGGACAGCGTCGGGGGAGCGCTGGCGCCGCTGCGCTCGAACGCGATCTTGGTTCCGTCGGGCGACCAGCTCGGGCTGTCGTCGAACGAAGATTTGTCCTCGAAGATGTGGGTGGTGAGCGGCTGAGGCGTCCCCCCGTTGACTGAGACACGCCAGAGCACGTTCGGGCAGCCCTTACAGCCCTCGGCAAACTGCTGCTGAACGTAGACGACGCTGCTTCCGTCCGGGGAAAGGTCCGGCTGGATCTCGTCGGTCGAAGTGTTGGTGAGCTGGGCAAAGCCGCTTCCATCCGGCTTGACCGCATAGATGTCCGCCGACGGGGCTTGGCAGCCGCTCTGGTAGATCAGTGCCTGAGTGTGGGGCACGAACTGCAGCGACGCGAAGGGCAGTACGTCGCCACATGTCGGTGCCGTCTGGAGCACCTGCGCGGAGCGTGCTCCCGGCGGCAACAACACCAGCTTTTCATCGGTGGCTCCCTGGTTCTGCTGAATTGCAACGGTGCCGTCTGGCGACATGACGCTGTTGAACTCTGTCGCTTCGGCTGGCAGCGTCCAGACGCGCTTGTGCGCGATGTCGTATCCGACCCAGCCGTTGCCGCCAAATGTGCGCACGCGATCTCTCCCGACCCAGGCGATTCCCGCATTCGTTGGGTTCCCTGGCGTCGCTTGCGCGATGCGCACATCGAGGATGGGCTTGCCAGTCCCGCCCGGCCGGAGCTGAAGCCGTTTCCCAATCATCACGGCGAGCAGGCCGCTTGTCGGCGCCCACGCAAACGACTGACCCGGGAATGTCGCGAGCCGGTGCCCAAGCGTTTCGTAGACGTTGATCGTGTAGCTATTCGCCGAGACGGCAAGCCGGTCGTTGAGCGACCACGCCGACCCTCCCTCCCCAGGAACACTCCAGAGGCGCTTACCGCTTGCGCTCACCACCTGGATCGCCCCGGAGTTGGTCGTGTAGGCGAGCAGACGCCCGTCCGGCGACCAGCTTGGGCGCGACTGCCCCGCGTCGATGTCGCGGGCGATCGTGCGCCAGCCGCCGCGGAGATCGGCGACATACAGGCCCGGCCGGTGCGGTGTGTTCCCACCGACCGCAGCGGCCAGGCGGCGGCTATCCCCAGACCAGGCAATCTCCGCGAGTCCCTCGTTGGGCGCCGTCGCGAACAACGACGGGGAAACCCGTCTCAACCCCTTCCCGTCAGAACCCGCGACATAGAGCGCCAGATGGCCGCCGCGGCTGCTGATGAACGCCACCTGTTTCCCGTCCGGCGAGACCGCGGGGGCGATGTCCGGCGCCGGGCTGTTGCTCAGATCGACACGGCTGCCGTCGGGGTTGACGCGGTAGACCTCGCCGAACGAGAGTGCGACCCGATTCGCGGCGAAGACGATCCGGGACGGAGCGGCACCGTGCGCTGCCAGCGCGGCTGTAGCGCACACACCCGCTGCAGCCAGCACGAGACCGAGTGAACGAAGCTGCCGGAAGTCGAGTGGCTCCATCGCCGAGACATTAGGGCGTCTAGCTTTTCAACGGCAAACGGCAAGCCTGGCTCAGGCGACGCGGATCGTGCGGGTGAGCGTGGGGTGGGCGTCGCTGAAGACGCGGTAGCTCCCGGCTTTCAGCGTGACCGCCCAACGCGCCTGGCCTTTGAAGGCGATGCCAGTCTTACGATCGACGCCCTGTCCCTTCACGTGAAGGTTGTCGGCGGCGCTCGCGTCGCGCACGGTGATCGCATAGCGCCCGGCAGAGAGCCGAGCAGGAGCGGCGAGGACGCGACCGGGCCCGACGCGGAACGTGAGGGACCTCGCGAACGGCGCAGGCGTCGTCGTAGTGGCCGGCGGAGGCGTGGTGCCGACGGTGAACAGGCCGTGCATCCGCGAAGCGTGGACGTCGCAGACGAAGTTGTAGGTGCCGTCCGTGACGGTGATCGTGAACGTCTTGTCACCGACGAACGTGACGTCCGTCGCGACGTCGACGCCCGGGCCGGAGAGGTGGAAGTTGTGCTCCGCCGACAAATCGTGGACAAGGAGCACGTAGGTGCCGGGGTCCAGGTGCTTCAGCGCCGCGCCATTCGAATCGGTGACCGAGATCCCGAATCCCGGTCCGACGGAGCCGATAAGCGGGAGAGGCTCAGCAGTCGTCGAGGCGGCGGCGACCAGGCAGCAGCCGACGGCGAGGGCGATCAAGACGATGCGCATGGTCCTCATACTGCGGCAGCAGCCGAGCGGTTTGCACATCTAGCCGACGGTTGGGCTCGAATTTTCGGCGGCTCCCGGGCTAGACGTTGTCGACAGGGGCGAGCGACGTGAACCAGCGGCGTTCGAAGAACAGCGAGAGCCAGATCGAGGCCTCGAAGAGGATCGCGAGGGGGACCGTCTCCACCGCCGTCGTCACCGGGTCGATGCCGGGCAGAGCGACGCCGATGCAGGCGACGATCATGTAGCCAATCTTGCGGTTCTTCCGCAGCTTTGTGGAGGTCAGCGCACCGACGCGTACGAGCCCGAGCACGACGATCGGGAGCTCGAAGACGGCGCCGCAGGCTGCGAGCACGAGCACCGCGAACGAGACGAAGTCCGCGGCGCGAATTTGGATGTTGTAGATCGAGTTGTCGTAGTTCGTGAGGAAGTGCAGCGCCGCCGGCAGCGCGACGCGGTAACCGAAGACTGCACCGCCGACGAGCAGTGCGGCGGCGAATACCGTGAATCCTGCGATCGCCCGCTGCGTCTTCGGGGTCATCGCCGGTGCGACGAAGCTCCACAGCTGCCATAGGACGATCGGCAACGCGAGAGCGAACCCGAGGGCGATGCTCACCTTCAGCGACGTCGTGAACGGCTCGGCGACTCCGAGGGTCAGGAGCTGGCGATGGTTCGGAGGAAGCTGGGCGGTGAGGAGCGCGATCACACGGCCGTGCACGGTGAACGCGAGGATGGTCGTCGCGAGGATTGCCCCGCCCGCGACCATCAGCCGCGAGCGGAGCTCCTCGAGATGGCCCACGAGCTCGACTTCCTGCCCGTGGTCGAGACGCCGCGGTAGCCGCATCGCGCTACGCCACGTTCCGATGATCGACGGCAACCGGCTCGGGAGCCATCGGGGTCGCGGTCTGGTCTTCGGGGACATCGAGCCTCGAGAGGCTCAAGCCGTGGTCGACCTTGTTATCGCCTGTGACCGAGTCCTTGAACTCGCGCAGGCCCTTGCCGAGCCCGCGGCCCATCTCCGGCAAGCGCTTCGGGCCGAAGAGCAGCAGCGCGAGCAGACCGAGGGCGATGATCTCGGGAAGTCCGATGAAACCGGGCATGAGAGCTCCTTTTGGTTGAGAGCGTGCGGGTCGTTCGAGTTGCCGGGGCGGGACGTGCCCGCCCCGGCTCGTGCAGTGAGCTCGGACTAGGCGACGATGAAGCCGGTGCTCTTGACGGCGGCGAGGATCTGCGCCTTCGTCTTCGAGCCCTGGAACGAGGCAGGTGCGCCCGGGACGTTGTTCAGGTCGCGGATCCAGCCTGCGTGCCGAGCCTCGACCGCCATCACGGAAGCCGCGGCGCCGAGGATCTTCTTCGACTTGATGTTCCCCGCCTGGCCGAGGTACGCGGCAACGCCCGTGTCCTCAAGGACCTGAGCGGTAGCCATGAACTTGGCCGCGTCGGTGGTCGTTTCCTGGAAGTTGAACTTCGGCGACTGCACGGCCGCACTGCCGAGAGCACTCTTCAGGAACGCAACGTGTGCGGCCTCGTGCTTGCTCACGACCTGTGCGAAGGCACCGGTCTTGCCGCTGAAGTTGCCCTTGCTGACAGCCTCGGCGTAGAACGCTGCCTCGAGGTACTCGAGCGTCAACGCGAAGTTCAGGATCGCGACGTCGCTCTTGGCCGTTCCGGCACTCGCGATCGCCGGCATCGCGCCGAGGAACGCGCTGCCGCCGATGACAGTTCCGGCGCCGACTCCGGCCTTGCGCAGGAACGTTGCGCGGGTGTCACCGTCGACCTTGGACGCCGCTTCGCGGATCGCGCCGTCGACATCGAGCTCTTCCAGCTTCGGAAGCATGGACATAGAAACTCCTTTCGCGGCGGCATTAGGGATAGGTGGAGAGCGGCACGAGACCGTCCGTTTTGCACCGTCCGCTGTGATGGTTCGCAGCACTTGGAAGATCGGTTCGGTCGCTCTCGCCGGACTGCACATAGGCTGGTGTCATGCAGCGATGGGAGTACAGAGTCGTGTCTCTGCGCGACGGGACCTACACCGCGTCACTGAACGAGTACGGCCAGGAAGGCTGGGAGCTCATCAGCGTGACGTCTCATGTTCAGGAGGCTCCGACTCCCGACCAGGGCAGCGGCATACCGATGCCGCGCACCCTCGGACGACTTGGAGACGCGGCGGCCAAGTTGAACAAGCTCGGCGCGTCCGACGAATCGGATGCCGCCGGCGACGCGACGTCGAACTTGCTCTGGGTGCTTCGCCGGCCACTGCCCGAGCGGCGCCCTGACGACGCCTACGACGCGTAACGGGCTGTCACGGCTTCACCATGACCTTGATCGCCTCACGGTCGTTCATCGCCCGGTAGCCGTCGGGAACCTCGTCGAGCCCGATGACGCGGTCGAAGACGCGGCCGGGCTCGATTCGGCCTTCGAGGACGTCCGGCAGCAGTTCCTCGATGTAGGCCCGAACCGGCGCCGGGCCGCCGCGGACGGTGATGTTGTCGGAGAACGCCGTCTGCGATCCAGGCATCGCTTCGTCCTGGGGAACTCCGACGCGTCCGACGGCACCACCCGGACGCGCGATCGCGATCGACGTCTCGGTCGACTGGTCGAGGCCGACGCATTCGAGGACGGAGTGAACGCCGAACCCGTCGGTCAGTTCGCGCACGCGCTCGACCGCCTCGGCGCCGCGTTCGCTGACGATGTCCGTCGCGCCGAACTCGCGCGCGAGCGCGATGCGGTCGGCGTGTCTGCCGAGGAGCATGATCTGCTCGGCGTCGAGTCGCTTCGCCGCGATCACGGCGCACAGGCCGACGGCGCCGTCACCCACGACAGCGACGCTCTTGCCGGGACCGACGTTCGCGACGACGGCAGCGTGGTGGCCGGTGCCCATCACGTCGGAGAGGGTCAGCAAGGACGGCATCAGCGCAGCGTCCTCGCCGACCGGCAGCGTGAAGAGCGTGCCGTCGGCCTGTGGCACGCGGACGGCTTCGGCTTGAGCGCCGGCGACCTCGACCGTGCCGAAAAAGCCGCCGTGGACGCACGACGTTTGCAGACCGTCGCCGCAGAACACGCAGGTGCCGTCGGAGAACGCGAACGGCATCACGACGACATCGCCGGTCTTGACAGTCCGGACGTCGGCGCCGACTGCCTCGACGATCCCGATCGCCTCGTGGCCCATCACGCGTGGGACGTCGCTGTGCTCCAGCGTCTTGTAGGGCCACAGGTCGCTGCCGCAGATGCAGGCGCGTGTGACGCGGATGACCGCGTCGGTGGGCTCCCTTACGCTGGCGTCGGGGACGTTCTCGATCCGAACGTCGCCCGCGCCGTACATGACGGTTGCGCGCATGAAATGAATACCTCTCGCTCGAAGGGGCGGTGCGAATGACATGTTCCGCCGTGCCCGCCACTGAATCACTGCTCGACTACCGAACATCGTCAACGAGACAGAGGAGAATCCGCATGCAGATCACGAGAAACGGCCCCGAAACGGTCCGCGCGCCGGGCGACTGGTTCACCGGCACCGTCTACCTCGATACCGTCGCGGCCCCGGCAGGCTCCTCGCGTGTGAGCGCGAGCAGCGTCCATTTCACGCCTGGTGCACGCACCGCCTGGCACACGCACCCGAACGGCCAGACGATCTGGGTGACCGAGGGCGTCGGGCTATGCCAGCAGCGCGGAGGCCCGGTCGAGGTCATCCGCGCGGGAGACCGCGTCTTCTTCGAGCCGGGCGAGGAGCACTGGCACGGCGCCGCAGCCACGCGCTTCATGACGCATCTCGCGATGCTGGACGTCGACGACGCCGGTCACCCGGCAGCGTGGGGCGACCATGTGACCGACGAGGAGTACGCAGCTGCGCCGCCCATCGCGGATTGATCCGGGCTTGTGCAGCCTGGCGACAACGTCGGATCGGCTTCGATCGTCGGACACGACTCAATTGTGGTCGTGTGTCTGGCCGTAGATCGTCTGCCAGGAGTCCCAGGTGATCTTGAGGATCACGGCCGTGATCGCGAGGCCGATCAGCGGGTCTGCGATTCGCAATCCGAGCGCCACGACAGCTGCGCTTGCGACAACGCTTAGCGAAACGTAACCGTCGATCCGAGCGTGATTTCCGTCCGCGATCAGAGCAGGGCTGTCTAGCCGCTTGCCGCCTCTCAGCCGAACACGCGCGGCGATCTCGTTCCCAACGTATCCGACGATGCCGGCTGCGGCGAGAACCCACAGGTGGGTGAGGTGTTGCGGGTGGAGCAACCGCTGGATCGTCTCGTAGAGGGCGACGAGCGCGCTGATCAGGATCGCAGCGACGACTCCCAGCCCGGCCCAGCGCTCGCCGCGAGCGGAGCGGAGGTAGAAGGCGATCCCGAGCGGGATTGCCGTAAGGCCGTCGCCGTAGTTGTGGATGAGATCCGCAAGCAGGGCGACGCTGCCAGTGGTGACGAAGATGATCGTCTGGACAACAGCGGCGACTGTGAGCACGACGAGGCTGATTGAGACCGTCTTGACGCCGTCGCGTGACTCGACGATCGAGCGATCAACGAGCCCGTGTGAATGTCCGTGATCGTCGTGGCCGTGGCCGTGATCGTGCGGGTCATCGTGGTGATGTGTCCCCTCGAGCTCGCATGTCGCTGTATGGCCCACTGCGGCCGAGGGTAGCGAGCGCCGCCTTAGCGGGGACGGCCGATGCGCGTTCGCCTAGGCTGGGAGTGTGGGGTCGGTCGAGATAAGCCGTGCTCGTGTGGCCGGAGTCCTTGGCGCGGTCTTGGTTGCGGCCACGGGTGGCGGTGTCGCTTTCGCAGGTGCGTTGGGCGGGCTGCCACTGAAGACGGTGGCGCGCGTTCCGTTGTCGGGACCAAGCGTGCGGTTTGATTACACCAGTCTCGACGCGCGCTCGAACAAGCTCTACATCGCGCACATGAATGCGAGCCAGCTGCTCGTCTTCGATGTTCGGGCGCGCAAGGTCATCAAGACCCTGCGCCTGCCGGGCGTGCACGGTGTGATCGCCGTCCCACAGCTCGGACGCGTGTTTGCGTCGGCGACAGATGCTCATCAGGTCTGGACGATCGACGCGAAGACAGAGTCGGTGATCGCGACTGCGCCCGCAGGCAGCTACCCCGATGGGCTTGCCTACGACCCGGTCGAGCGTCACGTCTTCATCTCGGACGAGGCCGGTGGCGTCGAGACCGTGCTCAACGCGCAGGGGAAGCGGATCGCGACGATCGATCTCGGCGGAAGTGCCGGCAACGTGCAATACGACGCCGGGTCGGGGCACGTCCTCGTCGACGTCCAGTCGCGCGGCGACGTCGCGGTGATCGACCCAAAGCGGAATCGCATCATCCAGCGCGTTGGGATGCCGGGTTGTGACAACGACCACGGCCTCCTTGTTGACTCGTTGCACCGTCTTGCGTTCGTGGCATGCGACGGCAACGCGTCGTTGCTGACCCTCGATCTCCGCAGCATGACCGTCACGGGCCACGCGACCGTCGGCGCATCACCCGATGTGCTCGCGTTCGACCCGGGCCTCCGGCGACTCTACGTCTCGGCCGAGAGCGGCGTCGTCGCCGTCTTTGGAGAGTCGGGACAGGGGCTGCGAAAGCTCGGACAGGCGTTCCTTGCGAACGAAGCCCACACCGTCGCCGTCGATCCGCGGACCCACCTCGTCTATTTTCCGCTCGAACGAGGCTCGACGGGGAGTGCACAGCTTCTGATCATGCGCCCGTCGTAAGAGCCGATCTGCACCTTCACGAGACCTGAAGGAGCTCCGCGTCCGAGAACAGCGAGACGGTGCCAGCGACGGCTGCGACAGCGCCGGCTCCGAGACCAATCGCCACCGCGGCGCGAGCTGCCGGAGTCGGTAGGGCCGAGAGGACCACACCATGAAAGAGCGCCCCTCCGCCGAGTCCCGACCCGAGGAGAGCGAGCAAGCCCAATCCCGCGGCTGAACCGTGACGCGCCAAGCCGCGGCTTCGCGCGAGGATCGTGACGCCGACCGCGGCGAGCACCAACTCGTCCGCCGCTACGAACCAGGTGAACCCGGACGCGTACCGATCAGCGGCGAAGCCGATTGCGCTTGCTGTCATTGCTGCGATGCCGATGAGAGCCCCGGCCAGCGCCACGGCACCCAACGGGCCGCGGCGACGGCGGTCCGCCGCCACGGCCGCGAGCAACACGCCGAGGACGAGCCCGCACGCAATGAGCCAGGGCCACGCCGCCGGCCGGCCGACGCGCTCCGTCGACCCGGTAAGCAACGCGCGCCGACCGTCTACCACGAGCGGGATCGTCCAGGTCGTTACTCCGTTGCCGTGCGAAGCGCCTCGCGTCCGCGCGTCGTGCCACACGACCGAGCGGCGGTTCTGGCGCTCGCGCCAAACCACTCGGCTTCCGTCAGGACGCTGTGTCTTCGCGAGCAACTGGGCGCTCGCGGCCGTGGTCGAAGACGCGTTGACCGCCACGCCGCGCGGATCCAGCCGCAGGAACGGCTCACCGGCGTAGCCGAGAACGACGATCGAGTGGTTGTCTCGAACGTCGATCCGAATGGCCAGGTCGCTCTGGTAGATGCGCGCTGCGAGTGCGGCGCCGAGCTCCGGCGGCAGGAGTGCAAGGTGCCCGCGGTAGTCGCCCGCGATCACGCCGGACCGCAAGTGGGCCGCCGCCGACGGCGGCGCAACCACGGCGATCAGCGATGCGGCGAGCAGCGATCGGTACCCGATGATCAGCCTCCGGATTTGGAGCCAAACCGTCAGTCGCCGATCTTACGCCGGTACCGGGTCGCAAACGCTCATTTGAGGGAGCGAAGAGCGATCAGCTGAGTGCGGCGACGTCGCGGGCGATATCCGACGCCTGTACCTGCGCGTCGTAGAGGACGCGTTCGCGTCCCTGCGGGTCGACGAGGAGCTCGAAGGCCGTGTGACTGACGATCGGTCGCGGGCCGGCGATCGCGGCGACGTGGTAGCGGGCCCACACCGGGGCGAGCTGGGCGCGTGTGCCGGTTACGTAGCGGAAGCGCGGCGGGAGGTTGTGGGCGCGAAGGAACGTCTTCACCGAGGCGGGAGTGTCGTTCTTCGGATCGACGCTGATGGCGAGCACGCGCAGACCGCGCAAGCGCCCGAGCGCGACACCGAGGTTGCTCGCGATCACGGGGCACACGTCGGGGCAGTGCGTGTAGAGGAACGCGACGACGTACCAGTGCCCGCGCAGCTGGGCGGGCCCAGTCAGCCGCCCGTCCTGGTCGCGAAGAGCGAATGCCGGCGCGACGACCGGCGGCTTGAGCGCGAATCCCCGCGTCTTCGGGCTCGCGGGTGCCGTGCCGGTGGTGCTCGCGTGCGATCCACAGGCGGTGCAGACGAGGCCGAGGCAGATCACCAACATCAGCTTGGTCATCATGCGCGACGTCTCCGGCCGACGATCGCCCCTGCCGCGGCTGCAATGACAACAAGAGCCACGATCCCGATCAGGAGCCAGTTGCCACTGTGGCTTTTCGCCGGGGCGATCTGCGGCAACGAGAGGTGCACGCCGTCCGCCGCCGCGATCTTGCGCACCGCCGCGGTCGCGCCGGTTGCGAGCGCATGACCGTCAATCCCGGGCGGTGAGAGCCGCCCGGCGATCCGCTGCGCGGAGGGAGATGCCTTGCCGCCGCGGGAGACGCCGTAGCCGTTCGGCATCACGACGAGCAGCCGTCCCTTGTAGACGAAGAACAGTTCCTGGCCGAGGAAGCGCGCGTACTGACTCGGCTTCAGGAACAGCGTCCCGACGGAGCCCATGTCGTACTCGCTTGCGATCAGCGCGACGCGGATCTCGAAGCCACGAGCCTTCGCCTCCGCGAGCACCGCTTGCAACTGCTTCGCGTCGGCGTCCGGAACGTTCGCGTCCGAAGGGAGGAACGCGGACGTACCGAGGAGATAGTCGCTCGCGGGGTCGCCGTCGGCGCGTGCGGCAGGGGCCGCAAGCAGACACGCAACGGCCGCAAGAACC
>DATBDB010000113.1:0-3044 GCA_036270155.1 Gaiellaceae bacterium | reverse complement strand
GCCGAGCTCCTCCGCCATCTGCTCGTACGACGATCCTTCGAGATAGAGGCGGAGCGCGTCTGACTCGAGCGGGGACAGCGTCGTCGAGAGACAGCCGACGAGCGACTGCAGCTCCTCCGTCGAGATCACCTTCACGGACGGGTCGTTGACCGCAGGGCCCGGCAGTGCGTCGCCAAGCGTGCAGTCGTCGCCCTCCTGGCCGGCGGGCGTGTGGCTGAACGACACGTACTGGTTCAGCGGCGCGTGCTTGAAGCGCGTCGCCGTCTTGATCGCCGTGATGATCTGGCGCGTCACGCACAGCTCGGCGAACGAGCGGAACGACGTCTCCTTGTCGGGGCGGAAGTCGCGGACCGCCTTGTAGAGGCCGACGAGGCCCTCCTGGATCAGGTCCTCCGAGTCGCCGCCGGCGAGGAAATACGAGCTCGCCTTGAGCCGGACGAAGGACGTGTAGCGGCGCATCAACTGGTCCATCGCGACGGTCGAGCCGTTGCGGGCTTTCAGGACGAGCTGCAAATCCTCAAGTTCGCGTTGAACCTTCTGAGGTGACTTCGGCGCGTATGCGACGCGGACGGACAAGGCGGAACCCCCGGTATTTGGGTGTTTTTGAGATGAGGCCTCCGTCCTGCACCGCCGAAGTCTCACCCTGAGGTTGAGGTGAATCTAGCAAGGACCCGCAAAGAGCACAACCCCCAATTGCACAGGACCCGCTTACTCGGCTCTCCGGAGCTTCTCCAACAAGTCCCGGGTCGCCTGGTCGAGCTTGCCCGCCAGGCCTGCCGGCCGCTCATCCCTGTGCTCGGTCCGCTCGAAGTCGCGGAGGAAGGTCTGGGACGACAGCTTGGCCACCTGGATCCCCGAGGCCCACCCCACGGTCGAGTCGCTCGTGACGAGGACGACCGCGTCCCGGTCGCGGTGCTCCGCCGCGAGCCGTTCGAGCACCGTGTCCGCGTGCGGGGCGAAGCGCACCTCGAGCGGACCGAACGTCACGTCCTCCCCCACGCCGTCGAAGACCACGACTCCGCGCGCACCGCGGACGGCGACGTAGCTCGCGAGCAAATCGACGAGCTCGCGCGCATCCGAGAAAGGCCCGGCGTGCAAGAGGTTGTAGCCGTCGAAGAGGTACAACGAATTCTCAGTCACATGCGCCTACCTCACGAACCCGGTTCAACAGCGAACCAGGTCACCCGCCACGTTGCCGGCGAGCTTCGTACAGAAGCACCGCCGCCGCAACACTCACGTTTAGCGACTCGATCGCGCCCGAGAGCGGGATCGACACGAGCGCGTCGCACATCCGCTTGACCAGCGGCCGCAGTCCCTTCCCTTCCGCGCCGAGCACGATCGCGACGCCGCCGGTGAGATCGGTCTCCCACATCGACTGCGCGGACGACTCGCCCGATGCGCCGTACACCCAGAACGCCCGGCCCTTCACTTCTTCGAGATAGCGCGCGAGGTTCGTGACGACGGCAATCGGGACGTGCTCGACGGCCCCGGCCGACGCGCGCGCGACCGCGGGCGTGACGATCGCGGAGCCGTGGGCCGGGACGACGATCCCCGTCGCGCCCGCGCCTTCCGCCGACCGCGCCACTGCTCCCAGGTTGCGCGGGTCGGTCACCCGGTCGAGCACAGCCAGCAGCGGCTTCTCGGCCGCCGCCAGCTCGTAGGCGTCGGCGTAGGGGTAGGGCGCGACCAGCGCCAGAACGCCCTGGTGGTCCCGGGTTTCGGCCCGGTCGGTCAGCTCCCGGTCGACCTTCAGCTTCGGCTTGACCTCGTCGAGCCAGTCCTCCGACTTGACCGTCCGCTCGGTCGCCCAGACCTCGAGCACCTCCCGCCGGCCGCGCAACGCCTCGCGCACCGCCTGCCGCCCATAGACGAGGTCGGGGGTCAAATCCGCACGAGGTCGTAGCCCTCGGAGCCGTCGCGCATCTCCCAGCCGGCCCCGGCGAGCTCATCGCGCAGCCGGTCGGATGTCTCGAAATCGCGCTCGGCGCGGGCCCGGAGGCGCCGCTCGGCAAGCTCCACGATCTCGGCAGGCGCCTCGGCCCGCTCCGCGAGCGACCCGAGCCCGAACACCGCCAGGCCCCGCCGCAGCAACTCGAGCTGCCCGCGCGAGCCCCACTCGTGCAGGACGGCAAGCGCCGCCGGCGTGTCGAAATCGTCGTCCAGTGCGTCCGCGAACGCCGGCCAGCCGCTCTCGTCGTGCGCAGCCGGCTCGCGGGTGAAGGCATTGCGCAGCGTCTCGAGGCGCGCGGCAGCCTGAGCCATCGTCTCTGGCGAATAGTCGATCGGCTTGCGCCAATGGCCGCCCAGGAAGAAGACGAGGATCGTCTCGCGCCCCCAGGTGTCGATCGCATCGCGGATCGTCTCGACCTTCCCCGACGACTTGGACATCTTCTCGCCGGTGAACTGCAGCATCCCGTTGTGCGCCCAGATCTGCGCGAACGGATGCCCGAGTGCGCGCGACTGCGCGACCTCGTTCTCGTGGTGGGGGAAGACGAGGTCGAGCCCGCCGCCGTGGATCTCGAACGCCGGCCCGTAGATCTCCTCCGCCATCGCCGAGCACTCGATGTGCCAGCCCGGGCGACCTCGGCCCAACGGCGACTCCCACCACGTGTCCTCGGTTGCAGGCTTGTTCGCCTTCCAGAGCGCGAAATCGCGCTCGGCGCGGGCCTGGAGCCGCCGCTCGGCGAGCACGACGACCTCGGCAGGCGCCTCGGTCCGCTCCGCGAGCGACTCGAGCCCGAACACGGCGAGTCCCCGCCGCAGCAGCTCGAGCTGCCCGCGCGAGGCCCAGTCGTGGAGCACCGCGAGCGCCGCCGGCGTGTCGAAATCATCGTCCAACGCTGCGGCGAATGCCTGCCAGCCGCTCTCCTCGTGCTCTGCGGCCTCGCGCGTGAATGCGTTCCGCAGCGTCTCGAGCCGCGCCGCGGCCTGGGTCATCGTCTCCTCCGAGTAGTCGATCGGCTTGCGCCACGACGCTGTGAGGAAGAAGACGAGGATCGCCTCGCGTCCCCAGTTGTCGAGCGCATCGCGGATCGTCTCGACCT
>DATBDB010000112.1:0-14560 GCA_036270155.1 Gaiellaceae bacterium | reverse complement strand
GTAGATCGAGCCGTGCACGACCGGGATCCCGCGCCAGACCGACGCATCGTTCACGAGGTAACGCGTCGGGAAGTTGTCGGCGCCGTCGACGATGATGTCCCAGCCGTCGTCGAGGATCCGGTCGATGTTCTCCGAGGTGAGCCGCTCGCGGTAGGTGACGACGTCGACGTCCGGGTTGAGGCGCTCGATCGCGCCCTTCGCGGAGTCGACCTTCGGCATGCCGAGCGTGTCGAGCGAGTGCGCGATCTGCCGCTGCAGGTTGGTCTCGTCGACGATGTCGGCATCGACGATCCCGAGCGTGCCGATGCCAGCTGCCGCGAGGTAGAGCGAGGCCGGGGAGCCGAGGCCGCCGGCGCCGATCAAAAGGACGCGGGCGTCGAGCAGCTTGAGCTGGCCTTCCTCGCCGATCTCCGGGATCACGATGTGGCGCGCATAGCGCGTGCGCTTCTCCGGCGACAGGGTGCGCGGCATCGTGATCTCGAGCCCGTTCCGCTTCCAGTCGGTGAACCCGCCTGCGAGCGAATGGACGTGCTCGTAGCCGAGCTCCTGAAGCGTCTTCGCGGCGAACGCCGAGCGCGCCGCTGAGGCGCAGTAGACGACCACCTGGGTGCCCTTGTCCGGGGCGGCGGTCTCGACGCGCGACTCCAGGAAACCGCGCGGAATGTGCACCGCGCCGGGGAGATGGCCTTCTTGCCACTCGTCGGCTTCGCGGACGTCGATCCAGACGGCGCCATCGAGCGCCTGGGCGGCGCCGGCGTCGATCTCGTCGATCTCGGCCTTGGTCTCTTGCAGTAACTCGCGGTAAGTAGGCATAACTTCACAAACGGTAGCGGCTCCCGGCGTATTTCCAGCGGCTTTCATCTACCTTGGCCGCAATGTCCCCGGCGAACCGCGTCAGGCTGATCGTGGGGCTGCTCACCGTCGTGGCGGCCGGGGTCGTCGTGGGCGTCGTTTACGCCACGCACCAGAGCCCGTCGCAGCCGAAAGCCCAGTGCAAGCAGGCCCCGAAGCCGTTCATCGTCCCCGGTACGCCGACGGCCAACGTCGCCGCGGTGCGAGCCGCCCTCGCCCAGAAGCCGGTCGCCGCGGCGATGGCCCTCGAGCCGCTCGCCTTCCAGGCGCCGAACGACCCGGTCGTGCAGTTCAACTACGGAACTGCCCTCTACTGCGCCGGCTTCACCGCGGACGCCGTCCAGGCCTATCGCGCCGCCAAGACGGCGGGGCGCGACACCTACTACGAGGTCCAGGCCGACCTGCTGCTGCATCCGCAGTACTTCACCCAGGCGGGCTACCCGCCGTTCCTGACCGAGTCGCACGACCCGCTGCTCGTGCAGGGGCAAATCCTCCAGCGGGCCGGGCACCAGCACTCCGCGGAGCGCGTCTGGGCCAGGGCGGCGCGGCTCCATCCGACCAGCGACGAGGCGCAGGTCGCGGCCGCCGTCGGGCTCTTCGACATGGACAACCTGTCGGCGTCATTCTCGAAGCTCGGCCCCTTGATCCGCCGTTTTCCGAAGAGCCAGTCCGTGCGGTACCACCTCGGCCTGCTCCTTGCCTGGACGGCCCAGCGCAACCAGTCGATCACCGAGTTTCGGCTCGCGCGCTCGCTTGGGCCGAAAACCCCACTCGGAAGGGAGGCGAGCAAGCTCCTCGGAGGTCTAGTAACAGGTGGGACTAACGGCAAGCAAAGATGAGCCACTCGGCCTATAGCGTCCATCCGCTTCTGCTGCGACAGTGCCACATCCGGTAGGTAACGCTCCGGCTAGCGAGGGGGGCCCGTTGACCAAGGACGAGGTTGTCGTTGTGGAGGACACGGCTGTAGGAGCCGCCGAGCTCGAGGACGACATCGAGCTGGATGTCGAGGCTGCCGCCGTTGCGGAGGACGACGAGGAGATCACTCCTCTCGACGTCGCGACCGACGCTGCCGCGGACTTCTATGCCGCGCAGACGGAAGAGGTCGAGGAGCCGGCCGACACCGAGTTCTCGGCCGATTCGCTGCAGCTTTTCCTCAAGGACGTCGGCAAGGTCGAGCTGCTGACGGCCGCCCAGGAGGTCGAGCTCGCGAAGCGCATCGAGCGCGGCGACCATCGCGCGAAGCAGGAGATGGTCGAGGCGAACCTCCGGCTCGTCGTCTCGATCGCGAAGCGGTACCGGAACCAGGGCCTCCCGTTCCTCGATCTCATCCAGGAGGGGACGATCGGCCTCGTGCGCGCCGCCGAGAAGTTCGACTGGCGCAAGGGCTACAAGTTTTCGACCTACGCGACGTGGTGGATCCGCCAGGCGGTCGCGCGCGCGCTCGCGGACAAGGCGCGGACGATCCGCATGCCGGTCCACGTCGTCGAGAAGCTGAACAAGATCATGCGCACCGAGCGCAAGCTGCGCGCGGAGCGCGGTCGCGAGCCCTCGAACGAGGAGATCGCGCTCGACCTCGACATGACGGTGGAGGAGGTCGAGTCGATCCGTCGCACCTCGCAGACGCCGGTGTCCCTCGAGAAGCCCGTCGGGGACGAGGAGGAGTCCGAGTTCGGGCAGTTCCTCGAGGACGAGAACACGCCGCTCCCCGACGAGGCCGCCGACACCGCCTTCCGCGCCGAGGCCCTCGCGAAGTGCCTCGGGATGCTCAGCTACCGCGAGCGCCGCGTGCTCGAGCTTCGCTACGGGCTGAACGGCGAGCAGCCGTGCACGCTCGACGAGGTCGGGCGTGCGTTTCAGGTGACGCGCGAGCGGATCCGTCAGATCGAGAACCAGGGGCTGAAGAAGCTCCGCGCACTCGCGGATAGCCAGAAGCTGCGCGACGTCGCCTGAGGTAGGCTCGCCGCCAATGGCGGAATCACGCAGTTCAGAGGCGCGTAGTTCGCAGGCATGGTTCGACGAGCTCGCGGAGTTCCTTCGCATTCCCTCGATCAGCGCCGACCCGGCTCACAAGGCCGACGTCCAGCGCGCAGCCGAGTGGGTCTGTGAGCGCGTGCGCGAGGCGGGGGGCGAGTGCGAGATCGTCGACTGGCACGGCCAACCGCTCGCGATCGGTGAGGTCCGCGCGTCGCAGGACGCGGAGAACGCCCCGACGGTGCTCTGCTACGGGCACTTCGACGTGCAGCCGCCGGACCCGCTCGAGCTCTGGGAGTCGGACCCGTTCGAGCCGGAGATACGCGGCGACTACCTCTACGGGCGCGGCACGGTCGACGACAAGGGGCTGCTCTACATGCTGCTCGCGGCGGCGCGCGAGCTCGCGCAGGCGGGCGAGCTGCCGGTCAACGTTCGGTTCGCCTGCGACGGCGAAGAGGAGACCGGTGGGCATTCGATCGTCGAGTACCTCGAGCAGGATCAGCGGGGCGCCGATGCGGCGGTCATCTTCGACAGTGGGATGATCAAGCGCGACCTGCCCGCGTTCAACGTCGCAATGCGCGGGGTCATCTACTGGCACCTCACGCTGCGCACCGGCGAGCGCGACCTCCACTCCGGGATGTACGGCGGCGCCGCGTTGAATGCCGCGCACGCGATGATCAAGACGCTGGACGGTCTCCTCGCGCACGACGGCACGCTGGTGGACGAGCTGCGGGTGGGTCGCACGGAACCGACGGAGGAGGAGCTGGCCGGCTGGCAGGCGCTGCCGGCCGGTGCGAGCGAGCTTTCCGATCAGGGCGCGCGCCCGAAGGACGCGCGCGCTGCCGAGGACTTCTACCTCCGCACGTTCGCCGAGCCCGCGATCGACGTGAACGGCATTTCCACCGGTTCGCCGCAGCTCCAGAAGACGGTGCTCCCCGTCGAGGCAATCGCGAATGTCTCGATGCGGCTCGCTCCGGCACAGAAGATCGATGACGTTGCGCCCGTCGTCGAGCGGCTGCTGCGCGAATCGGCGCCCGAGGGTGCGGAGCTCGAGATCGAGCGGTGGTCGGCTGCGCCCCCGGGACTCGTCCCGCCGGACGCGAAGGCAATCCAGCTCGGACTCGACGCGTTCGAGAAGGTGCTGGGCGTTCGCCCGGCCCTCATCCGCTCGGGCGGCACGCTGCCGATCGTTGCGGCGCTCGCCGACAAGGGCATTCCGACGGTGATCACCGGCTTCGGTCTGCCCGACTCGCAGGTCCATTCGCCGAATGAACGGCTTGTCGCCGAGTACGTCCCGCTCGGCACGGCCGCGGCACGCGAGCTCTTCCTCGCGTATCGCGACCTGTGATCGATCTCCACAGTCACGTACTGCCAGGGCTCGACGATGGGGCCGAGGATCTCGAGGAAGCGGTTGCGATGTGTCGCGCGGCGGCCGGCGACGGGATCGAGGTGCTCGCCGCGACTCCGCATGTCCGCGACGACTACCCGACGACGCCCCTGCAGATGGAACAGGCGCTGGCGGCCCTGCGCGCGGCGGCCGGCGACAGCGTGCGCCTCGTCGGCGGCGGCGAGATCGACCTCGCACAGCTCGAGCGGCCGCGCGACGAGCTCGCGCGCTTTGCGCTCGCCGGCAACCCGAAGTATCTCCTCGTCGAGACGCCCTACGTCGGTTGGCCGCTCGACCTGCCGGAGAAGCTCTTCCGTCTCCAGGCTGACGGGATCACGCCGGTGCTCGCTCACCCGGAGCGGAACGCGGAGGTGCAGGAGCGGCCGGACCTGCTGGAGCCGATCGTCGCCGGCGGCACGCTCGTGCAGCTCACCGCGGCGTCGATCGACGGGCGCGTGGGACGGCGCGCGCAATCGTGCGCGGCGACGTTGCTGGATCGGAACCTCGCGCATCTGGTCGCAAGCGACGCGCATGCTCCGGACGTGCGCGCGATCGGGATGAGCGCCGCCGTCGAAGCGCTCGGCGACGAGGAGCTGGCGCGCTGGTTGACGGTCTCCGTGCCGAGCGCGATCGTCGAGAACGACCCGCTGCCGCCGCGCCCGCACGCTGGGCGGCAACGCCGGCGCTTCTTCGGCCGCTAGAAGCTCGCCTCGGGCTGACCGGCCGACCGGCCGCAAAAACGTTCAGGCCCTTCTTCCGAGACTTGTCCGCTCGGGTCATGGCTGGTGTCAGACACGCGCACGAAAGCGTTACGAACCGTCCACAGCCCTCTCAGACCAGGACTAGTCCCAGGGCGGCGGGTTGTGCACCCAGCGGCCCGCGACCATCGTTGCGACGACCTGCGCGTCGAGGTCTTCCCACGGGTCGCGGTCGAGGACGACGAGGTCTGCCGCGTGGCCGGGAAGGAGCGTGCCGCGCCTGCGCTCGTCGCGCGCGAGCCAGGCCGGAGCGACGCACGTGGCGTGGAATGCCTGCGCGACCGTCACCGACTGCTCGGGGTGCCAGGCGGGGCGCCCGTCGATCGAGCGGCGCACGCCCGCACGAATGCCCGCGAGAGGGTCGAGCTCCTCGATCGGCGCATCGCTCCCGTTCACGACGACGGCACCCGAATCGAGGAGCGAGCGGAATGCGTAGGCACCGTCCGTCTTGCCCGCCCAGAACTGGTCGGCCATGTCGCGGTCGGATGGCGCGTGCGAGAACTGCACCGACGCCGTGACGCCGAGCTCTGCGAAGCGGGGAAGGTCCTCAGGCGAGAGCAGTTGGCAATGCTCGATCCGCTGGCGAAGGCCGCGCGGCTGCCACGCGTCGCGTGTCTGCTCGAACGCGTCCAGCGCCTCGCGGTTCGCGCGGTCGCCGATCGCGTGCACGCCGACCGGGAAGCCCGCCTCGGCACCGCGGCGGACGATGTCTGCAAGCTCCTCGCCGCTCGTGATCTGCACGCCGCTTCCGTCGAGCATCCACGCGGTCTGCGATCCGAGCGTGCCGTCCATGAACACCTTCAGGTAGCCGAGCCGGAGCATCGAGCTGCCCATCCCGGAACGCAGGCCGACCGAGACTGCGTCGGCGAGCTTGTCGTGAGGGATCGACTGCCACACGCGGAGCGTCAGGTGCCCGCGCTCGTCGAGTTGCTGCCAGAGGCGCAGCGCGCCGAGCCAGCCGTCCTTGTCGTGCACCGCCGTCACGCCGCGCGCGTTCGCGAGCTTCACGCCGATGCGCATCGCGTCGAGGTACTCATCGTCCGGCCACACCATGTGGCGCTCCTTGAACTGCCACGCGGCCTCCTCGCGCAGGACGCCGGTCGGCTCGCCGTGCTCGTCGCGCTCGACGACCCCGCCGTCGACCTCCAGGTCGCCCCTTGCCAGCGCGAGCGCCGCGGTGTTGAGCCAGATCGAGTGGTAGTCCTTCGCGATCAGCGCGGCAGGGGTGTCGCCGGTGATCGCGTCGAGATCTTGCCGCGTCGGCTCGCGCTGCGGATGCCAGTCGCCGCTGCGCCATCCGTACCCGCGCAGCCAGTGGCCACCTTCGAGCTTCACGCCGCGCAGCCGCTCGAGCGCCTCGTCGAGCGAGGCGCAGCCGTCCAGGTTGACCTCGTTCTGCGCCATCGCCCACGTCGGGAAGTGCACGTGCGCGTCGGTGAAGCCGGGGAGGACGACACGGCCGCCGAGGTCGAGCACCTCCGGAGATGCCAGCGCCGTCTCGTGCACGCCGACACCGCCGGCGATCAACTCGCCCGCGATCGCGATCGCCCGCTGCGTCGGCACCTGCGGGTCGAGCGTGCGGATGAGGCCGTTGGCAAGGATCACAGTTCGGCAGAATCTACGCGTGTTCGATCACGTGGCGATCAGGGTGCGCGACTTCGAGGGGAGTGGCGCCTTCTACCGGCTTGCGCTCGGGGAGCCGACGTTCGACGACGGAAGCGATTTCACGGCGTGGGGCAACTTCATCATCGCGCGGGCATCCGAAGAGAGGCCCGCGGCGAAACGGCTGCACATTGGCTTCGGAGCGCACGACCGGGCCGAGGTCGACAGCTGGTGGGAGCGGATGACGGGCGCCGGCTACGAAAACGACGGCGATCCAGGGGTCCGGCCGTGGTACCACGAGTCCTACTACGGCGCCTTCGTGCGCGACCCCGACGGCAACAGCGTCGAGTACGTCCACCACCACAGAACGGACCCCGAGGCGTCGCGGATCGACCATCTGTGGCTGCGCACGCCGAGCGTCGAGGATGCGAAGCGTTTCTATGAGACGATCGCGCCCGCGGTGGGGATCGAGCTCGTGCATGACGCACCGGAGCGCGTGCGCTTCACGGACGGTGTTGGATCATTCTCCTTCGTCCAGGGTGACGATCCGACCGAGTACGTCCACTTTGCCTTCGGCGTCGGCGACCGCGCCGCGGTCGACGAGTTCCACCGGGCGTTGACCTCAGCCGGTTACGAAGACAACGGCGCACCCGGCGAGCGGCCGGAGTACCACCCCGGCTACTACGCCGCGTTCGTGCTCGACCCCGCCGGCCATAACGCCGAGGCCGTCTTTCACGATCGCTAGAGGCTCAGCGCGGGGCGCTGACGAGCAGCAGCGTCATCGCTGCGCAGGCGAGGCCGGTCGCGGCGATCACGAGTGTGAGGATCCGAAGCGGAATGACCACGTCCCGTTTATCGGCTCTAGAATCGAAAACCATGAGCGCTCTCGACCCCCTGACCGACGAGCAGCGTGAGATCCGTGAGCTCGTCCGGACGATCGCGCACGAGAAGGTCGCGCCGCGCGCCGCCGAGATCGACAAGACGGCGGAGTTCCCGTGGGACATCGTCGAGGTCTTCCGCGAGAACGACCTGTTCGGCGTGATGTACGACGAGGAGTACGGAGGGATCGGCGAGAGCTCGTTGATGACGCTCGTGACGATCGAAGAGCTCTCAAAGGTGTGTGCGACGAGCGGCCTGATCATCGCGGTACAGGAGCTGGGGTCGCTCGGGATCAAGCTTGCGGGCAGCGAGGAGCAGAAGCAGCGCTTCCTGTCGAAGCTCGCGACCGGCGAGTGGCTCGCCGCCTACGCGCTGACCGAGCCCGACTCAGGCTCCGACAGCGCAGCGATGCGCACGACGGCTCGGTTGGAAGGCGACGAGTACGTCCTGAACGGCGGCAAGCGGTTCATCACGAGCGCCGGGGTTGCGTCGGTGTACGTGGTGTTCGCAAAGACGGATCCGGCGAAGGGTCACCCGGGGATCTCGGCGTTCGTCGTCGAGGCGGATGCGCCCGGGTTCGAGGTGGGGCGGATCGAGCCGAAGATGGGGATCAAGGGCTCGACGACGGGCGAGATCTTCTTCAACGACTGCCGCATCCCGGCCGCCAACTTGCTCGGAGAAGAGGGTGGTGGCTTCAAGATCGCGATGCGGATCCTCGACCGTTCGCGGCCCGGGATCGGCGCGCAAGGGCTGGGGCTCGCCCAGGGCGCGACCGACTACGCAGTCGAGTACGCGAAGTCGCGGGAGACGATGGGCAAGCCGATCGGCCAGCACCAGCTGATCGCGGGGATGCTCGCCGACATGGAGACGAAGTGCGAAGCCGCGCGCGGGCTGCTCTACAAGGTGGGGCAGATGATCGATGAGGGCGATACCGGCGCCGAGCTGACGAAGCTCTCGGCGATGGCGAAGCTCTTCTGTACCGACGTCGCGATGCAGGTCACCACCGATGCGGTGCAGGTGCTCGGCGGTTACGGCTACATCCAGGAGTACCCCGTCGAGCGGATGATGCGCGACGCGAAGATCACCCAGATCTATGAAGGCACCAACCAGATCCAGCGTCTCGTGATCGCACGCGAGATGCTGAAGGAGAACCGCGCCTTTCTCCTTGCAGGCGTTGGCTGAGCGCGCCCGCAGTTTCGATCGCGTTGCCGAGGAATACGAGCGCGCGCGAGCCGAATACCCGCCCGCCGTGCTCGACGGCTTGCCGCTCCGAGATGACGCGGAGGTGTTGGACGTGGGGGCGGGCACGGGAAAGCTGACACGCCTGCTCACGGAGCGGTACCGCCGCGTGATCGCGGTCGAACCACTCGACGGGATGAGGGCCGTGCTCGAGCGGGTCGTGCCGGCGGCTGAGAGCCACGCGGGAAGCGCGGAGGCGATCCCGCTTTCGGATGCGTCCGTCGACGCGGTTTTCGCAGGCCAGGCATTCCACTGGTTCGCGAACGACGTCGCGGTTTCCGAGATGGCGCGCGTCCTGCGTCCCGGAGGCGTGCTGGCCCTCGTCTGGAACGAGCCGGACGACGATCGGCCTTCGCCCCTGCCCGAGGAATATCAGGCGTATATCAGGGGGCTACACGACGTCAGCATGGCCGACTTCGAAGGCGCGCCTCCCTGGCAGGACGTGATCGCGCGCGGGCCTTTCGGCGAGGTGCACGAAGCGAACGTCCCGCACGACCATGTGCTCGACCGTGCAGGCGTCCTCGACAACGCTCGCTCGGTGAGTTGGATCGCGAGTCTTCCGGACGAGGAGCGCGAGGCGACCATGCGGCGCCTCGACGAGTTGCTCGGTGACGGCCCGTACGCGATTCCGAATCGCGCGAACATCATGTGGGCCGTACGCGGCGCGAGCGGGGCGCATGTCTGATCCACAAGGCCTCGCGTTCGATCCTGTTGCGGAGGACTACGACCTGGGCCGCGCCGGGTGGCCGCAGGAGTTGTTGGACGGTGTCAAGGCGGACGCGGTGCTCGACCTGGGCGCCGGCACGGGAAAGCTGACAGGCCTTCTCGTCGAGCGCTACCCACTCGTGCATGCCGTCGAGCCGCTCGCGCGAATGCGGGCGGCGCTCGTGCGCAATGTGCCGCGCGCAGATGTCCTGCCGGGAAATGCGGAGCGCATCCCGCTCGACGAGGGATCGGTCGACGCGGTGTTCGTCGCCGAGGCGTTCCACTGGTTCGACAGCAAGGCCGCGGTGCTGGAGATCGCACGTGTGCTGCGCTCGCACGGCACCCTGGTCGTCGCGTTCAACGAGTGGGTCGAGTCGTGGGAGTTGCCCGATGCGGCGCGCGCCGCGATCGAGCAGCGCGCCGCGAAGCTCCCGCCGGCCGGTGGATCGAAGATAGCGACCGGCGACTGGATGAAGGGCTTCGAGGGCGCGCCGTTCGCAGTGCTCGAAGAACGTTTGCTGCCGCACGTGTGGGAGACCGATCGGGCAGGTGTCGCGGCGTACTACGTGTCGATCAGTTCGATCGCCCAGCTCCCGCCGGACGAGCGGGAGCTGCTCCGTGCGGAGTTGCTCGAGGTGTTGCCGGACGGGCGGTACCAGCTGCAGCTCGCCGCGAGGGCGTTCCAGACGAGGCGGCACCCGCGTTGAGTCCCGACGTCAAGCTCTCGTCCGCGGATCGCGTGCTCTTCCCCGACGACGGGATCACGAAGGGCGACCTCTTCAACTATTACGACGCGATTGCCGACACGATCGTCCCGCACCTCGCGGACCGTCCGTTCACGATGAAGCGTTGGCGCGAGGGACTGCCAGGCGGCTCGTTCTTCCAGAAGCAGGCGCCGAAAGGGATTCCCGACTGGATCCCGACGCGGCAGTTCCGCACGTGGCCACGCGGCGGTAAGGGCGAATCGCGGCTGGTCGACTTTCCCCTCGTCAACTCCCGCGAGGCGCTGCTCTGGATGGTGCAGATGCACTGCATCGACATGAACGCGTGGTACTCGCGCGTCGACAAGCCTGACCGGCCCGACTGGGTGCTCTTCGACCTTGACCCACCCGACGAGGATGGGGCGTACGCGATGTGTGTGCGCGTTGCGCACTATCTGCACGATGCGCTCGCTGAGCTCGATCTCGAGTCGCACGTGAAGACGAGCGGCGCCGACGGGATCCACATCCTCGTCCCGATCGTGCGTCGCTCGACGTACGAGGACACGTACGAGTTCGCCGAGCTGCTCTCGCGGAAGCTCGAGGCCGAGCATCCCGGCGAGGTGACGACCGAGTGGCTGAAGAAGAAGCGTTCGGGGGTGCTCGTCGACCACCGGCAGAACGGTCACGGCAAGACGATCGCGTCGGCGTACTCGGTGCGGCCGAAGCCGGGCGCGCCGGTGTCCACCCCGCTGCGCTGGGACGAGCTCACCGAGGAGATCACGCCGCGCGACTTCACGATGCAGGTCGCACTCGACCGTGTTGCGCAGCACGGCGATCTGTTCGAGCCGGTGCTGCACGCGAACCAGGCGCTCGGGCCGGCGCTCAAGGAGCTGCGCTCCGCGACCCCAGAGCCAGGCAAGTAACAGACTGTTACATGCGGCCTGTGCGCGTTTCGTGACGGTGGCTGTCACCGACCGGAGTGCTCTGCGTGCAGGGACTTCCGAACCGTTCGTGACACATCCGTATGGGTGGTTGCCGCCGCTTGATCGCGGCCGCGCCGTGCTCTTGTAACAGTCTGTTACTTGTTCAGTTCGCGGCGGACGATCTCGACGTTCGCCTGCCAGACGTCGTCCGGGACCGGGGGCAAGACGTCGTCCCAGATCGCGGCGAACGAGCCGATCAACTGCGGGATCCGCGCGGGCCGCGCCATGAACCACAGGTGGAAGTGCTCATTGCCGTCGCCCCAGCGGCACACGTGCACGTTGCCGATGTCGCCGATCGCGAACACCGCCCGCTGCACCTTCAGCATCAGCGGCCCGAGCTCCACCGCGAGCTCGTCGGGGAGCTCGCCGAAGTCGTAGTGCGCGCGCGTCTCGAGGAGCACGACCATCGGCAAGCCCGCCGGTTGCGCGAACGTCCAAACCTTCCAGTGCTCGTTCGACCAGAGCGCGCCTTCGGTCTCCCGCTCGCAGCTCTTGCACGCGACGCCCCCTGCGCCGTGGCGCGGCTCCTCCGCGTCGACGGGAGGCTGCAGCGCCTGCGGTGTCACGCTGCCCGCGAAGGGCCACGTCTCCCACTCCTCGACCGGCGGCGTCCGAAGCGCGTCGTGGGTGCGCTCCCAGAACGCCTCCGGCGTCTCAGGCACCCTTGGCGGCCTTCTTGTAGGCGCGTTTCCACTCCTGGTAGCGCTCGAGCTCCTCGGACGACGTGACGTCACCGAGCGTGGGGTGGGCCGGAGCGAGCCCCTCCGCCGCCTTGACGCCGAATTGCTTCGCGAGCACTGCGCTCAGCGACTTGATCTTCATCTCGCCGAAGCCAGGAAGCGCTCCGATCCGCTTCTTCAGCTCGGAGGCGTCCTTCGCCTCCGACCAGATCCGCGACGCGTCGCCGCCGTACTCCGCGTCGACGACCGCGGCCAGCTCGCGCACACGCTCCGCCATTGCACCGGGAAAGCGGTGGATCGCGGGCTTCTCCGCGAACGCGGGCGCGAGGTCCATCGCGGCCAGCTTCTTCGGGTCGAGCGTGCCGACGCGCTCTTTCAACACCTGCGGCCCGGCGAACGCCTTCTGCACTGTCACCTGCTGGTCGATCGCGAAGCCGACGAGGAGCGCGAACGGATCGTCCGCGAGCAGCTTGCACGCGGCTGGATCGTCCGTGAAGTACAGCGCGGCGGGCACGTCGCAACTCTACTTGTGCACACCCATCTCTACTTGTGCACCCCCATCGCGATCGTCCCGACGTATCCCGCGCCGCTCTGCTTGAGCGAGAGCAGGCCGCGCTTGCCCCCGTTGACGTAGATCGAGTCCTGCGCATCCGTCGTGGACGGGTTGCCCCGCGATGCGTATGGCGCTGCCGTGTAGACCTCTCGCGTCAGCGCATCGGGGAAGAACAGCTGCCCGGTGTGCACGACGCTGCCGGCAACGTGCACCTTGACGTGAATGTGCACGGCGCGGCCCGGGTACCAGCCGGGGTAGATCGTCGTGAAGACCGCGAGGCCGTTCTTGTCGGTCCTCTGGATCCCGCGGAGGAAGGTCCGGCTCGACGTGTCGGCGCCGAACCCGGAGTAGTTGCCGGCCGCGTCGGCGTGCCAGATATCGACGGCGGCGCCCTTGATCGGCTTGCAGGTCGACGCGTTGAGGACGGTCAGGCGGAGCGTCAGCACCGTGCCCGGATGTCCTTCGCGAATGTCGCGCCGGAGCTTCTCGCCGGAGATGTAGTAAGGGCCCTCGGTCAGTTCGGGCGTGAGGACGCACTGCACCGCGCCGGTCTCGACTGCGCGGTTGCCGCCCTCGGCCTCGCCGGCCAAGAGCGCGCGGCCGCCTGCGGCGGCGAGCACGAGCCCGCCGAGCTTGGCGAGGGTCGTGCGACGGGTGAACGTGGTCTCTGTCATCCCAGGACACTAGGACGGTCGCGGTGATTCGGGAAGCTGTCGAGTGGTAACGAAGCGGGCATGACTGAACCCCTGAAGGGCCTGGAGCACAAGGTCGAGGGCCTCGAGCACAAGGTCGAGGAGAAGGTCGAGGATTTGGCCCACGAAGCGGAGGAAGGCCAGAGCGCGCGCACACCGCTGCTCGTCGTGAGCGGCGTCGCGATCTTCGTCGCCGTGATCGTCGCGATCCTCCTCGTCCTATCCTTTACGGCCTACTACCTGACCAAATAGTCGCGGGGTACGCTGGGCGAATGGATCCGCTCGCTGTCTTCTCTCCGGCGACGCGAGCCTGGTTCGAGCGCACGTTCGACGGCCCGACCCCGCCGCAGACGCAGGGCTGGCCGGCAATCGCCTCCGGCGCCCACGTCCTGATTCAGGCCCCGACCGGGTCGGGCAAGACCCTGACCGCATTCATGTATGCGATCGACCGCCTGACCGCGAATCCGGGGCAGGGCCTGCGGGTGCTCTACGTGTCGCCCCTGAAAGCGCTCAACTACGACATCGAGCGCAACCTGCGAGGCCCCCTCGCAGGCCTCGAGTCGAACTTGAGGGTTGCGGTACGGACCGGGGACACGCCGCAGAAGGAACGCCGGGAGCTGATCAAGGAGCCGCCCGACATCCTGATCACCACGCCGGAGTCGCTCTATCTGATGCTCACCTCGCAGGCGCGCGAAATGCTGCGGTCCGTCGAGACGCTGATTCTCGACGAGGTGCATGCGATTGCAGGCGTCAAGCGCGGCGCTCATCTCGCGATCTCGGTGGAGCGCCTGCAGTCGCTCGTTGACGGCCCGATGCAGCGCATCGGCCTGTCCGCGACGCAGCGGCCGATCGAGGAGATCGGACAGTTCGTCAGCGGCGGCCGGCCGATCACGATCGTCGACGCGGGCACGCGCAAGCCGCTCGACCTCGAAGTTGTCGTCCCGGTCGAGGACATGCGCGAGCTCGGCACGACAACTTCGTACGAGAACCCGCCGGAGGCCGACGGGAGCGCGCTGCTCACGTCGACCGAAGGTGGCACGAACTCGATCTGGCCGTCGATCTACCCGGAGATCCTGCGCCTCGTCAAGGAGCACCGTTCGACGATCGTGTTCGTCAACAACCGTCGCCTCGCGGAACGGCTCGCGCTACGCCTCAACGAGCTGGCAGACGAAGAGATCGCGCGTGCGCATCACGGCTCCCTGGCCCGCGAGCAGCGTGTGCTGGTCGAGGAGGATCTGAAGGCGGGCCGCATCCCGTGTCTCGTCGCGACGTCGAGCCTCGAGCTCGGGATCGACATGGGCGCGGTCGACCTCGTGATCCAGGTCGAGTCGCCGAAGTCGGTTGCGCGCGGGCTGCAGCGCATCGGGCGCGCGGGCCACGAGATGGGGGCGACGTCGAAGGGTCGCATATTCCCGAAGTTCCGCGCCGACCTGCTCGAGAGCGCGGTCGTCGCGCGCGCGATGCGAGGCGGCAAGATCGAGGAGACGAAGATTCCCAGGAATCCGCTGGATGTTCTGGCGCAGCAGGTCGTCGCGATTTCGGCTGACGCCGAAATCGC
>DATBDB010000111.1:0-3291 GCA_036270155.1 Gaiellaceae bacterium | reverse complement strand
GTCAACTCGATGAGCGACATCGACGGGCACCAGGTCAACGTGCCGGGCCGCCGGCAGCCGCTCGGCACGTTTACGCTGTTCAACTTCTCGGCGAAGTTCGACCCGGTGCCGAGCATGCTGGTGCAGGATCATCGCGCCGTGCTGAACGATTTCTACGGCGTGACGACGTCGTTCACGAAGGCGACCCTCAAGAGCGGCGATGTCGTCCTGGCGACGGAGGAGGGTGCGCCGTGGGTGAAGTACATTCACGGCGACTACGGCAAGGGGACGTGGACGTATCTCGGCGGGCATGATCCGGAGGACCCGCAGCACGCCATCGGCAACCCGCCGACGGATCTGTCGCTGCACAAGAGCAGCCCGGGCTATCGGCTCATTCTCAACAACGTGCTGTTTCCGGCGGCGAAGAAGAAACCGCTCAAGACCTAGGGAGCCGTCCCAGCACGTTCCGCTGTCGGGACCCTTCGGGTTATCTTCAGTCCCATGCCCCGGGCCGCCCCGAAGCCACCCTCCAAGTCTCGTCTTGCCGCGCCGGCCGCCTCGGCGATGCGGGCGGCCATTCGGCTGGCCGGCGGCCGTGAGGTCTGCTTCGTCTGCTCGCTCGATGACACCGGCGTCGTCCAGACGGCGCGCGTCGTCTCGCGAGGCGACGTCGGGAGTGTGCTCGCGCTGCCCGGGTTCGCGCGGCGTGGCGAGATGCTGCTGCACAACCATCCGTCGGGGTTGCTCGAGCCGTCGGGGCCCGACTACGACGTCGCCGCGCGCATGCACGACGACGGCGTCGGGTTCGGCATCATCGACAATGAGGCGTCGGCGCTGTACGTCGTCGTCGAAGTCCCGCGCGTTGACGAACTGCACCTGCTCGACGCGGACGCGATCGCCAGCGACCTTGGACCGGACGGACCGATCGCGCGGCGACATGCGCGCTACGAGGATCGCGCGAGTCAACGCGCGATGGCGGCGGCGATCGCGCGGGTCTACAACGAGGGCGGAGTCGGACTGCTCGAGGCCGGGACCGGCGTCGGCAAGTCGCTCGGCTATCTGGTGCCTGCGCTGCGCTGGGCTGCGGCGAACGGCGAACGCACGATCGTGTCGACCAACACGATCAACCTGCAGGAACAGCTCGTCCGCAAGGATCTTCCATTTCTCGAGCAGGCGCTCGACGACCAGAAGGTCCGGTTCGCGCTGCTGAAGGGGTGGCGCAACTACGTGTGCAAGGCGCGGCTCGAGCAGGCGTCGAGGGGCGCGCGGGAGCTGTTCGACGACGGGATGGCCGGCGAGCTGGCCGAGCTGGCGAAGTGGGCCGAGCGGACGGCCGACGGCTCGCTGGCCGACCTGCCGACACCGCCGCGGCCGGAGGTGTGGGACGAGGTGTCGGCCGAGGGCGACATCTGCACGCGGATGAAATGCGAGCACTTCGATCAGTGCTTCGTGTTCAAGGCACGACGCGCGGCGGCGCAGGCGGACGTGATCGTCGTGAACCACCACCTGCTGCTCGCCGATCTCGCGGTGCGACGCGTGGCGCAGAACTGGGACGACGCCGCGGTGCTGCCCGCGTACGGACGGTTGGTGATCGATGAAGGGCATCACCTCGAGGACGCGGCGGCGGCACACCTCGGGTCGACGGTGACGCGGCGCAGCCTGCAGCGGCTCGTGAACCGACTCGACCGGCGCGGCAAAGGGCTGCTCCCTGCGCTGTCGATGCGGCTCTCGGCGAGCAAGGATCTGCTGAGCACGGCGAGTCTCGATCTCGTGCAGGTGCGCCTCGCGCCGGCCGTGCACGGGTTGCGAGACAAGAGCGGGCTGCTGTTCGATCTCCTCGACACGTTCATCGAAGCGGCCGGGCAGCCGGTGGTCCGCCTCACCAACAGCTTCGCGTCGCACCCGATCTGGGAAGCGGGACTCCGCCGCGCACTCGAGGACGTGGTGGGCGAGATCGAGCTGCTGCACGAAGGACTCGGTCTGGTGCGCGAGCGCATCGAGGGGAGCACACGACTGGACGAAGCGCTCACGCCGCTGCTGAACGAGATGCGCTCCGTCGCCAAACGGCTCCAGACGTCGGGTGACGGATTGCGACGCGCGCTCGCTCCGCCGCCAGATGACGACAGCGTGCGCTGGATCGAGGTGCGAGGGCGCGAGCGGATCGTCGCGGTGTCGGTGGTGCCGCTCGACCTCGCGCCGATCTTGCGGGAGGATCTGTTCCGGCGTCTCGACAGCGCGATCGTCACGAGCGCGACGCTCACCGCGTCGACGAGCAGCGGGTCGCGCGGCGGGAGTCCGGGCGGGCCAGCGCATCGCATCGCCGCCGACGTGCGCCGGTTCGACTTTCTCGCGGCGCGGCTGGGTCTGGACGATCCGGAGCTGCGCCCGATCACGGGGGTGTTCGATTCTCCGTTCGTCTACGAATCGCAATCGCTGTTGGCGATCCCGAGCGACATTCCGGCGCCGAACGTCGACGCGGACGGACATCGGAACGCGATCACACGCATCGTACTCGACGTTGCCGAGGCGTCGGACGGCGGGCTGTTCGTGCTGTTCACGAGCCACCGCGAGGTTCGGCAGCTGGCGGCGGAGCTGCGCGCGCGCGGGGTCGAACGTCGTTGGCCGCTGCTGGTGCACGGCGACGACGGACGCGATGCGCTGCTGTCGCGATTCCGGAGCGCGGGCCGCGCGATCCTGCTCGGCACGGCATCGTTCTGGGAGGGAGTCGACGTACCTGGCGACGCGCTGCGCGGGCTGGTGATCGCGAAGCTTCCCTTTCGCGTCCCCACGGAGCCGGTCACGGCCGCGCAGTGCGAGGCGATCGTCGCGCGGGGCGGGGACGCGTTCGCCGAGTACATGCTGCCGCACGCGTCGCTGCGGCTGAAGCAGGGGTTCGGCCGGCTGATCCGGACCAGCACGGATCGAGGGGTGGTGGTGATCGGCGACCCGCGGATCGTGACGAAGGGGTACGGCAAGGGGCTGCTCGAGGCGCTCCCGCCGGCCCGCCGGATCATTGGAAAGTGGGCGGGGGTGGTTGAGGAGGTGCGGCGGTTCTATCGCGGTTGACGGCAACCACAAGTACGAGAGTACTCCTGGTACTAGTACTCAGACCGACACCTATGCCACACGAATGCGGGGCTGCTCGTGGACGAGGTATCTCGGCGAGGGCTGGCCTCCCTGACGGTCGGGGATGGTCGCCTGGCCGAGCTACCCTCTCCAAAAGGGGCCCCGCATTCGTGTTGGCTGGATGTCAGTCTGAGTACTTGTACTGGTAGTACTCTTGTACTCGCAGTTGCAGTTCAGACATTATGT
>DATBDB010000110.1:0-2267 GCA_036270155.1 Gaiellaceae bacterium | reverse complement strand
CACGAAAAGGTCGATGGTGTCGCGGTCGCGCGGGGCCTCGACGGTACGATTTCCGTGTCGCAAATTGCGAGCTTCGTCCCGAATCCCTGACGGGCTTCGCCGCGCGTTCGGTAGGTTGCGCGCTTTCCGACCCCCCTCTCTCGCCCTGACCGTCTCCGACACTCACGACACCGCGACCTGGTGGGCTCGCACCCACGGGAACGCTGAGAGCGACCTGCTGATCGCGTACTTCAGCATGGAGTTCGCCGTCGACGCAGGGCTGCCGATCTACTCCGGCGGACTGGGGGTCCTTGCCGGCGACCATCTCAAGGCAGCGGCCGACCTCGGCATTCCCCTCGTCGGCGTCGGGCTGTTCTACCGCGGCGGGTACTTCACGCAGGGCCTGAGCAAGGAAGGCAGGCAGACCGAGGAGTACCACGGTGTCGATCCGGAGGCTGCGGGCCTCGTCCGCGAGCCGGTCTCGGTCGACGTCGAGCTGGCGGGCGAGACGGTCACCGCCGCCGTCTGGCGCTACGACGTCGGCACCGCGGTCGGCACCACCGTGCCGCTGTACCTCCTGGACGTCGACATGCTCACCGACGCCCTCTACAGCGGCGACCGTGAGCACCGGATTCGCCAGGAGATGCTGCTCGGCGTCGGCGGCGTGCGCGCGCTCTCCGCGCTCGGGCTGAAGCCCACCGTCTTCCACGTCAACGAGGGGCACTCCGCGTTCCTCGCGATCGAGCGCGCCCGAGAGCTCGTCGAGTCGGGCGAAGAGCCGGATCGCGCACTCGAGATCGTTCGCCGCTCGACGGTCTTCACGACGCACACTCCGGTCCCCGCCGGCAACGAAGTCTTCGGCGACGACCTCGTGCTGCGCTACGTCGGCGATCTCGCTGGCCGCGCCGGGCTCGCGAAGGAGGACCTGCTCGCGCTGGGACGCGCCGAAGGCGTGAACGGGTTCGGACTGACTCCGCTGGCGCTGCGGCTCTCGGCTGCTGCGAACGGCGTCTCCGAGCTGCACGGTGAGGTGGCGCGCGAGATGTGGGCGCCGCTCTGGCCGGGCGAGGAGCCCCGCATCGGTTTCGTCACGAACGGCGTCCATCTCGGTACGTGGCTCGCGCCCGAGCTGGAGCAGCTGCTCCGCACCGTCGGCGTGCGCCCCGAGGCTCCCCCCGACGAAGGGAACTGGGATGCGGTGTACGAGCTCGCGGGCGGTGCGCTCTGGGGCGTTCACGCGGCGCTCAAGGAGCGGCTCGCGGCGCTGACCGGCTTCGACTCGGAGCGCTTGACGATCGGCTTCGCGCGCCGCTTCGCGACCTACAAGCGCGCCGGGCTCGTGTTCTCCGACCTCGAGCGCCTGCTGCAACTGCCGGTTCAGATCGTCGTCGCAGGCAAGGCGCATCCCCAGGACGTCGAGGGCAAGGACGTCATGCAGCGCATCGTCGAACTGTCACGCGACCCGGCAGTCGCCGGCCGCGTCGTCTTCCTCGAGAACTATGACCTCGATCTCGCGCGCGCCATCATCCCGGGCTGCGACATCTGGCTGAACACGCCGCGGCGCCCGCACGAAGCATCGGGCACGAGCGGGATGAAAGCAGCTGTCAACGGTGTGCCGAACCTCTCGGTGCTCGATGGTTGGTGGGCCGAGGCCTACAACCCGGAGGTCGGCTGGGCGCTGGAGGGCACGACCGACGAGGCCGACGCCGAGCAGCTCTACCGGGTCCTCGAGCAGCACGTCGTCCCGCTCTTCGAGTCGCGCGACGACTGGGTCGAGATGATGAAGCACTCGATCGCCCAGCTGACGCCGCGCTTCTCGATGCAGCGCGCGGTGATCGAGTACGTCGAGCGGTACTACCTGCCGGCGACGGCGCACGTTCGCGCCGTCTAGAGGCTTGATGTGGATTGGGGTGCTCGCGGGGATGGCTCAGACCAAGCAGGTCGCCCGGCTCGGGCGCAGGGCATAGCGGTGCCTACGTTCAAGCCCGAGCCGGGCGAGATGCGCCGCGTCTGAGCCACCATCCGCGGGTGCTCGAGATCCACATCTAGCCTCTAAGACCGGCAGTCCTCTCAGTCAGGTTCAGATGCTCGGCTCGGGCTGCGGCGCGTCGACGAGACGCTCGAGCAGCTCCTTCACCTTCTTCTGCTCGGCGTCGAGGTGCTCCTGGTAGCGCTGCAGGCGCTCGACGAGCTGCTCGCGGTCCGGGAAGCCGCGCCGGCCGTGGCGGTGTCCGTGTGATCCACACATAGGTAGATTCACCCCCTCTCTTCACTCCCGATAATAGTTA
>DATBDB010000109.1:0-10052 GCA_036270155.1 Gaiellaceae bacterium | reverse complement strand
GCTGGATGCGGCGACCGCCGACCAGGTCTACGCGATGCTGAACGAGCTCGTGCGCGAGCACCGGTGCACGACGGTGATCGTCAGCCACGATCCCGAGTCGGCACGCATCGCAGATCGCATCGTGCGCATTCGCGACGGGCGCGTATCCGAGGAGTGGGCCCGCGAGGGCGAATCGAGCGACACGATCGTCGTCGGCCGCGGCGGCTGGCTGCGCCTGCCGGAGGAACTGCTCCTGCGCGCCGGCATCGGCGCCAAGGCGACGGCCCGCTTCGAGGACGGCGGCGTGGTTGTCACGCCAACCGCCGGACATAGTGTTGAGTCAACACAAAGTCTCGAAGCGCCGCTCACGCCCGCGGCAGCAGGCACCACCGTCGCGTCGGGACACGGCCTCACGCGCCGCTACGGCGAGACGGTTGCGCTCCGCCCGGTCGACCTCGAGCTGCAGGCAGGTCACCTGCACGCGATCACCGGCCCCTCGGGCTCAGGCAAAACGACGCTCCTGCACCTGCTCGCCGGGCTCGAACTGCCTGACGCAGGGACGATCACGGTCGGCGGCGTCGAGCTGACCTCGCTCGACCGAACCGCGCGCGCGGCGTTACGGCGCGCGCAGATCGCCTACGTCGGCCAGCAGGCCGGCCTAGTGCCGCACCTGTCCGCGCTCGAGAACGTCGAGCTCGTCCTCGCGCTGCGTGGAATCACGAGCGGTGGCGCGAACGGGGGCCGGCTCGCGGCGCTCGCCGCGCTCGAATCGGTCGGCCTCGGCGAGCGCGCGACCCAACGCGTGGCCCGGCTCTCACAGGGCGAACGGGCGCGGGTCGCGATCGCACGCGCCGTCGTCTCGAAGCCCACGCTGCTCCTGGCCGACGAGCCGACGTCCCGGCTCGACGGCGCGAACGCGATCTCCGTCGCGATCCTCCTCGCCCGCCTGGCGCGCGACACGGGCGCCGCGGTCGCCTGCGCGACGCACGATCCGCTCGTGATCGAGCAGGCGGACAGCCAAATCTCACTTTCGTAGCTCCCTCTTTTGGGGGAGGGGCGCTACCCAAAGTCAACCGACACTTCGTAGTGCGGTGGCGACTCTTGACGTGCGGCAATCGACGATCTTTTCGCGGCTTCGAGGCCTCCTCGAAGTCACGCGCCTGGTCCGCACCGGAGAAGAGCTGCCCGAGCTGCTCGCGGCCATCGCGCGCACCGTTTCGGACTCACTCGCGTTCCGCACCGTGGTGGTCAACCTCTACCGGCAGGAGTGGGACGATTTCGTCGTCACCACGGTCTACGGCAGCGAGGAAGCACGCGAGGCGCTGCTCGGCCAGGTGCGCCAGGTGAGCGACTGGGAGCCGCTGCTCGACCAGCGCTTCCTGCAGCGCGGCGCCTATCTCGTGCCCTACGGTGAGTTCAACTGGGACGCCCTCGCGACCTACACCCCCGATCTCCCCGTCAGCGACGACCCGAACGCCTGGCATCCCGACGACGCGCTCTTCGCCCCGATGCGCGGCGCCGACGGCCGGCTGCTCGGCATCCTCTCCGTTGACGAACCGATCTCCGGCCGCAAGCCGAGCGGCGACGAGATCGACGTCCTCGTCGCCGTCTCCGAGCACGCGGCACTGGCCGTTCAGGCTGCGCAGGAGGCAGCGCGGGCACAGGCCAACCGCGATTCGCTCGAGCGGCTGCTCGCCGTCTCCGCCTCACTCAACGAATCGTCGGACACGACGGAACTGCTGGAGCACGTCTGCGCAGCGATCTCCGAGGCGCTCAGCTTCGAAACGGTTTCGGTGCAACTGCTCACCGACGAAGGTCTGTACAAGACGGCTGCCGCGGTCGGCTTTGCCGTCGACGCAAACGTCGGCGCGCCGATGAGCGCCGACCAACTGGAGCGGCTGCTCCAGCCCGAGTTCGACGTCTCGGGGTGCTTTTTAGTCCCGCACGAGGAGGCGCGCCGGCTCCTGCCGGATCGCCCCGCCGGCTACCGCTCGCAGCGCGACGGCCGCGGCCCATACGCCTGGCGCAACCACTGGCTGTTCGTGCCGTTGCACGACCGCCGCGGACGGCGCATCGGCTACATCTGGGCCGACGATCCGGTCGACCGTTTGCGCCCGGATCCCGAGCGCCTGCAGATCCTGCGCGCGTTTGCGAACCAGGCGACGACCGCGCTCGAGCAGGCATCGCAGTTCGAAGAGATCCAGAACGCGTACGAGCACCACCGCGCGCTGATCGACGCGTCGCCCGTAGCGATCGTCGACTTCGCGCTCGACGGCCGAGTCCGCGCGTGGAACACCGGCGCAACCGAGATCTTCGGCTGGACCCCCGACGAGGCGATCGGCCGGATCAACCCGACCGTGCCGGCGGAAGACCTCCCGTTCTTCCTCGCCAACATGGTGCGGATCGGCGAGGGAGAGACGATGCGCGACCTCGACGTGCGCCGCCTTCACCGCGACGGATCGCTGATCGACGTCAGCATCTCCGCCGGCCCGGTTCAAGACGCGCACGGGGTCGTCGTCGGGGCGATCGCACTGTTGATCGACGTCACGGCGCGCAAGCGCTCCGAGCGCGCGCTGCTGGCGAGCGAGGGGCGCAAGGATGCCGTGCTGCGCGCGTCGCTCGACTGTGCGGTCATCGTCGACCACGAAGGTCTCGTCACCGAGGTCAACCCGGCGACCGAGGAGACCTTTGGCTGGACGCGTCCCGACGCGGTCGGCAAGCGCTTCCTCGAGCTCGTCGTCGCACCCGAGCACCGCGAGGAGCTCGCCGAGGTCCTGAGGACCGGAACCGGCCCGCTCCTCGGCGCGAGGCTCGAGATCAACGCCCTCCGCTCGGACCACCGCACCTTCCCCGCCGAGGTCGCGATCACCCGCGTCGACGTGCCCGGGCCTCTCCTCTTCGCCGTGTCGCTGCGCGATGTGACGAAGCGCCGCGATCGCGAGGAGCGTCTGAAGGAAGCAGAGGCGAAGTACCGCACGCTCGTCGAGCAGATCCCGCTCGCGACGTACATCAACGCCACCGGCATGCCCGTGCACACGAAGTACATGAGCCCGCAGATCGAGACCATGCTCGGCTTCCCGGTCTCCGATTGGCTGCAGCCCAACTTCTTCCTGACCCGCCTGCACCCAGAGGACCATGACCGCGTGCTCGCCGAAGTCGAACGGACGCACGACTCCGGCCAGGACTTCCGCTGCGAGTACCGCCTGATCGGCGCCGACGGCCACGCCGTGTGGGTGCTCGACGAGACGGTCGCGGTGCGCGACGAGGAGTACCGCCCGATCTTCCTCCAGGGCTTTCTCGTCGACGTCACCGATCGCCGCGCCGCCGACGACGCGTTGCGGCAGAGCGAAGAGCTCCATCGACTCGTCGTCGAAGGCTCGCGTGACCTGATCACGCTCCTCGACCCGTCCGGCAGGGTGCGCTACGCGTCACCCGCGGTGCAAGCCGTCCTCGGGTGGCTGCCCGAAGAGGTTCAGGGACGCCGGTGGGCAGATGACGTGCATCCCGACGATGTCGACGCGGTGAACGCCTACTTCAAGAGCCGCGAAGCAGGCGTCGAGGTGCCGCCGCTCGGCGTGCGCGTCGAGCACAAGAACCGCTCGTGGGTTGCCCTCGAGGGCTCGTTGTCGCCGACGCGCGCGCCGGACGGCACGATCACCGGCTTCGTCGGCGTGTCTAGACCACTGCTGCGGGCTGTGCTCCGGCCCGCCGCCAGCTAGACCAGCCGCCCTCGTACGAGCGCACGTCTCCGCCCTCGACCTCGAGGATCCGGTCGGCGATGCGGTCGAGGAAGTAGCGGTCATGCGACACGAAGATCGCCGTGCCTTCGAAGCTCTCGAGCGCGCTCTCGAGCATCTCGACCGACTCGATGTCGAGATGGTTCGTCGGCTCGTCGAGCAGCAGGCAGTTCGCGCCCTGCAGCATCAGCAGCAGCAACTGCAGGCGCGTCCACTCGCCGCCGGACAGCGAGTCGAGCGGCCGCCGCACCTGCTCGTAGTTGAACAGGAACTTCATCAGCCGTGAGACAGCCTCGCCTTCGGAGATCGGCGCAGCACGGCGGACGAGCTCGAGCGGCGTCGCCCTGGGATCGTCGGGCCGGCGGTCCTGCTCGAGCACGCCGAAGCGAATCGACGGTCCCGCCTTCCGCTCGCCCTCGGTCGGAGCGAGGTCTCCCGCGAGCACGTGGAGGAGCACCGACTTGCCGGCGCCGTTGTCACCGACCACCCCGACGCGCTCGCCGCGTAGCACGGTGAGGTCGACGTCGACCAGAATCGGCCGGCTGCCGAGCTCGACGCCGACGGCGGCGAGTTCCACCACGCGCTCGCCGCCGCGGGCGTGCGGGCGTAGCTCGAGCGCGATCTTGCGGCGCTCGAGCACGGGACGGTCTACCTTGTCCATGCGGTCGATCTGACGCTGCTTGTTGCGTGCCTGCTTGATGTGACGCTCGTCGACGACGCGGCTCGCCCAGTCCTTGAAGCGACGGATCGCCTCCTCGAGCCGCGCGATCTCTTTCTGCTGCGTGACGTACATCTGCTGTTGCCGCTGCAGTTCGAGCTCGCGCGCGACCGTGTAGGCGGAGTAGTTCCCCGGCCACATGCGCACCTTGCCCCCGGACAGCTCGGCGATCTGGGAGACGGTCTCGTCGAGCAGATACCGGTCATGCGAGACGGCGACGACGGCGCCGTCGAACGAACGCATCAGCAGCTCCATCCGCTCGCGCGCTTCGACATCGAGGTGCGCTTCCGGCTCGTCGAGCAACAGCACGTCGGGGTCACGAAGCAGGCAGGCGGCGAGGCCGACGAGCTTGCGCTGGCCGCCCGAGAGAACCCGCGTCGCCTTCGCCAGGTCGCCGTCCTCGAGGCCGACGTCGACGAGCAGCGCGCGTGCGCGGCCTTCGAAGCCGGGACCACCGGCGGCGGTCCAGCGCTCGAGCAGCGCTTCCTGGCGCTTGAGCAGCTTCGTCAGCCTGTCGAGGTCTGCACCCGTCTCGCCAAGCGCACGCTCGACGGTCGCAAGCTCGTGCTCGAGCTCGTCGAGATCGGGTCGTGCGGCCCGCAACGTCTCGAGCGCGTGACGCTCGTCGCCTTCCAGTTGCTGCGGCAGGAAGGCCACCGTCAGCCCACGTCGTTGCGTGACCTCGCCCGCGTCCGCGACCTCTTCGCCGGCGAGGATCCGGAGCAGCGTCGATTTGCCGCCGCCGTTCGGACCGATCACGCCCATGCGCACGCGTGGCTCGATGTCGAAGTCGAGCCCGCCGAGGATCAATCGTGAGCCGAAGCTTTTCGCGATCCCGCGTGCCTGCAGCAGAGACATGACGAGGTCACGGTAGTCCGGCCAGGCGCGCGTGTCATCGTCCGCGAGGACTACGCCGGCAGGCGGAAGGCGAGCTCGCCGAGCCGGCGGTACCCCGCGACGGAGGGATGGTCGCCGTCGTCGTCGGTCCACTCCGGTTTCATGCGGCCGGGCAGGTCCGGGTCTTCGAGCGTGTCGTGGAACGGCAGCAGCGGCACGCCGAACCCGCGGATCTGCTCGTTCAACGCCCGAATCGCGGCTTCGTTGGTAGGCCACCCGTTGTTCCACGGGAGCACGTCGCACACCGCGACCGGCAGTCCCAGCGCGAGGCCGCGCTCGACAAGCGCGCTGAGGTTCCGCGCCGCGTCGTCGATCGAACGACCCTGCGCGATGTCGTTGATGCCGCCTTGCACGATCAGCACGTCGGCGCCCGCGACGGCCTCGTCGAAGCGTGCGGAGATCTCGTCGGTGCGCTCGCCCCAAATCCCGAAGTTCCGCAGCTCGAGCTCGGGATGCAGCAGCCCGGCCCAGTGCTCCCATTGGCCCTCGGGATTCCCGGCACGCCGGCGCGAGTCCCAGTGCGGTGAGCCCTCGGTGATCGAGTCTCCGAGGCAGGCGACGACCGTCATCAGAGCCGTTCTATCCGAACCGGCGCGTTACTTGAGTGCGAGCGGTGCACACGACTGTGCGCTCTTGTTCCCGGCGCGGTCGTACGCGACGACGCAGAACGAGTAGTGCCCCTTCGCCGCCTTCGTGGGAACGTACCACGGAAGGAAGTAGGTGCTGCCGTAGGCGACGGGCCCGAAACCGGTGCTGGGAGTCCCGACGACCGTGCTGTTCCACTTGACTTTCGTCACCACCTTGGCAACGCCGTGCTCGTCGTAGACCTTGAAGCGAAGCTGCGCCGAATGGCCACGCTTGCCCGAGCTGCTGAGGGCCTTTGACGTCGGCTTCTTCTTGTCCTGCTTCTTCGTCGGCGTGCCGTCACCGTTGAGCCCGACCGGGACACCGCCGCTGGTCTTCGTCGCCGGTGTCGTCGTCGTGGTCGTTGCTCCGGCGGTGTAGGTGAGCGTGAGGGTGTTGTTCGTGAGGCTCGACTCGCTCTGCTGCGCAGTGACCGTCGCCGTGAGCACCTGCGAACCGGCGGTGTTCACCTTCGCGCTGATCAACACGTTCGCCCGCGGTGCCTGACCCGAGAGGAAATCGAGGAAGCATTTGACCTGCGTCGCGCTCGTCGCCGTGCAGCCGCTCCCGCGATCGGCGCTCGTCGAGACGAGCGACACGCCTGCGGGAAGCGTGACGGTGAGATTGACGTTCTGCGCGAGCTGATTCGACGTCAGATCGTTGACCGCAAGGACATACGTCACGGTGTCACCGAGTTGCGGGTTCGACGGCGTCTGGTAGCCCGTGACCGACAGATCGAGCGCGCCACCGGTCCCGCCGCCACCGGTACCGCCGCCGCCACCGCCGCCGCCGCTGACAGGCGGAGCGACGACCGTTGCCGCGACGATCGACGCAGTCGCGAGGGCATTGGCGTCGGTACCGCCGCCCGTGTTCGTCGCGCTGACGACTGCGTCGATGGTCGAGCCCACATCGGCGCTCGTCAGGGTGTACGAAGCGGCGTTCGCGCCCGAGATGTTCACGCAGACGCCGCTGGTGCAGCGCCGCCAGCGGTAGGTGTAACTCAACGGGGATGAGCTCGTCCACGTGCCCGTCGTCGTCGCGAGCGCCCGGCCTGCCTGTGGGGTCCCGGTGATCACCGGACGCACCGTGTTGGCAGGCGGGATCGACTGGACAATCGTGGTGTCCGCGCTGATTGCGATGCTGGTGCCGTTCCCGTTCGTCTCCTTCTGCTGGAAGCGGAGCGTGCGGTCGCCGACGGCATCCGCAGCGGTCATCAGATGCGTCGTCGCAACCTCGCCCGGAATGTCGACGCAGTTGAGTCCGTGGGTGTCGCACCGCCGCCACTGGTAGGTCGTCGACGTCCCTCCGCTGAACCCAGCGGCGGTTCCTGTGATCGTGAGGCCTTCGCGGACGAGCGGCGCGAACAGCGTCGGATCGGCGGTGAGGAGCGGAGGCTGCGTCGTGGACGCCGCACAGCTGTTGAACGAAAAGTTGTCGATTGAGTTCACATGACCACCGCCATCGGGGAGTGGGCCGGTGAACCAGAACGTGCAGAGATCGATGGGGTCGAGCGACAGCGAGGTTCCCCCGCCGTAGGTGTGGTTCGTTGTCCACGGGACGGTGCCCGCGTCGATGTTCGTCTCGGTGGAGTTGGCGGAGGCGTTCGTGAACGCCGTGGTCAGAAACGTCGAGGCGCTGGTCTTGACATAGCCCAAAGCGACGTTGCCGCTGTTGTCGAAGGCCGAGGACGGCAGGTACCTACTCGTGCTGTCGGCCGGGTCGAAAAAGCCTCTGGCCCCGATGCCCCAGCCGGCGCCACCGATGTTCGTGAGCTTGAACCACGCTGGTGTGGCGTAGCCGCCGGCCATGTCCTGCGTCGCGGTGGCGGCGAGAGTCTCGTTGCCACCGGGAGACCGACCCCACTCGAGCCGTCCGCCCAGTTGTGGCAGAGCATCAGCGGTGTCGCTGTAGACGACCGATAGCGGCTCGAGCGGAAATGCCGGATCGCCGAGGACGGTCGGCCTGCCGGCGAGGCAGGCGGTCCAGTACCCGTTGGGATTGCCCGGGTCAGCACAGCTGAAGGTCGACCGATATCCGGCCCCCTGGGTGTTCAGCGGAATGTTGACGAGGGGCTGGAACGTGGACCCGGTGACCGGTGCCGTCCAGTCCACGTGGAAGCCCCAGATTTCGAGGCGGTCATGCGTGTTGTTCACCGTGTCGTCGTGCGCTTGGAGGTAAAGCTCCGGCGCGTTCGCAGCGGGCTGGTTGTAGCCATTGATGTTCGCGGGCAGCAAGCCGCCGAGCCCGGGCGTGACGTTCTCGAGGTCGAAGTAGCGCGATTGCGCGGACAGGCCCTGGAGCATCTTCGTGCGCTCCATCGCGAGCGCTCCGGCGCCGGCCCAGGTGCCGTCCGACGTGTGCTGGTTGAACGACAGGTAATAGCCGTCGCTCCAGACGCCGATCGTCGGATGGTCCGGGTATAGCGTCGTCGAGACTTGGAACACGTAGCGGTTCCATGTCCCCGTCGCGTCCGGGCCTGTCGAAACCGCGACGCACTCAACGAAGGGACCGGTCGGGTTGTTGTTGGAGTCGACGGCGTAGGCCGCTTCCGAGACCACCCAGCTGTCGGCCTGCCAGTCATAGGCGACGGACGGCTCGCCCTGCGGGCTCGTCGCGCACAGACCGGCAGCGTCCATCGCGGGCCCGATCCCCGCCCAGAACGTCGTCCTGGTCGCGAACGCGAGGGTCCTGCCGCCGTTTGCCACCCAGGTGCGGCTGAAGACTGCGTAGCCGTCGTGATCGCCAACCAGATACTGCGTCTTCCCGATGTCGCTCGAGGGATTGAGGATGCTGGGGTCCGTGACGGCGAGGTCGTTGTAAACGTTGAACGGCAGCGTCGAAATCTTCACGGCGGGCTGCTTGCTGGAGGGGTGCCAGAGCTGCGGCCCTGGCTTCTGCGAACGAGCGTGCCGCCCGAATCCGGAGGTGTCGTGCGCGAGCAGTACGGGCGAGGTCGCCCGAGGCGTAGCCGGCGACCCAGCGCTCGTCCCGGCAAAGGCGCCAAGGGCGATCAGAAGACAGGCGGCAGCAACAGCGACGCGAATGGACGACTTGGGCGGCACAAGGAACTTGTCGGCACGCCCCTCCGAGAACTTTAGTTTCGAATCGGAATCAGAAGAAGAACTGGCGCCAGGCTGTCCACCAGTCGTCCGCGCGGGACGAGATCTGGCGCGAGCCGGTGATTTCCACCCCCGCCCGGAAGCGATATTTCTCCACGTGATCCGAGGTGTTGAAGTCGATCAGGATCTCGCAGGGTGAGCCCGGGTTGTACGAAGGCACGTTGCTCCGGTTCTCGACCGCCCGCCGGGCCGCGTCCTCGATCAGCTCTCGGGCGCGGGCGGCCGGGAACTGGCGGGCGCTGAAGCGGCCGAGGCCCTGCTTCACCGCGGCCGTCGTGAGGCCATCGCCGAGCAGCTCCCGTCCCTCGCGACACGCCGCCTCGTCGCCGGTGACGAGCACGACAGGGCAATTCCAGGCACCGCAGAGCGCTGCGTTGATCCCGGTCTCGCCCACCTCGACGCCGTTGAAGCGGAGACGCCACCACGACGAGCCGCTCACGGTGTGCGCGAGCACGCCATCGCGCGTGCCGGCCATCGCGTGCATCCCGACGAACAGCGCCGCGTCGACGCCGCCCTCGAGGAACTCCGTGTACTCGGTCCACTCGTTCTGGACGACGTACTCGCAGTCGGGATCGAGCTCCTCGGGGATCAGCGAGTTGAACGTCCACCCCTCGCCCGCGCCGTGGCAGTCCATGACGACGATCTCCGTCGCGCCCGCCGCCTTCGCGCCGCGCACCGCTGCGTTGATCTCACCGGTGTAGAGACGGCGACCCTCCTCGTACATCGCGTGGCCGCCGCTCACCTGCTGCCACTTGACGATGCCCGCGACACCCTCCATGTCCGACACGATGAAGACCTTCATTGCGCCAAGGTTATTGCGCCGACGGCCTCGCCGAGGCTGTTCGTGACCGGCGTCTCCGCGAGCTCGTCGATCCCGAGCACGAGCGCGAGCGCCGGCCCGATCGCGCGGAAGGCGCCGTCCTCGGCCTTCAGCGCCAGGCCGCGGCCGTCCGCGTGCGCGGCACAGAAGAGCCCCTC
>DATBDB010000108.1:0-28102 GCA_036270155.1 Gaiellaceae bacterium | reverse complement strand
CCCGCTCGTCTTCGTCGGCGACGGCTGGTCGGACCGCTGCGCGTCGCTCGTGGCCGACCGCGTGTTCGCCCGCACCGGCCTCGCGGAGTACCTGGACGAGCAGGGCGTTCCCTTCGAGCGCTATGAGACGCTGAACGATGTCGCTGCTGCGCTTACCTGAGCCGTTCGACTTCGAGCTCTCAACAGGACGCTTCCGCGCCTTCGGCACCGACCTCGCGAACAGGCTCGTCGACGGCGTGCTGCACCGCGCGATCGAGGGGCGCGACGTGCGCATCCGCGCGGCACGCGACGGCGTCGACGTCTCGCCGCTCGACGACACGACGGGTCCCGTCGTCCTGAAGCTGCTCGGCGCTGAGTTCGAGCTCGCGCCGTTCTATCGCTGGGCGGTCGAGCGGCAGCCGGTGATCGAGGAGCTGACCGTGAAGCTCGCAGGGTTCCGGCCGCCACTGCAGCCCGAGCCGTTCGAGGCGCTTGTCACCTCGATCACCGCGCAGCAGGTGTCGCTCTTCTCCGCGGTCGCGATCCGCAACCGTTTGATCGGAACTTTTGGGATGCAAGTGGGGGAGGCGTGGGCGTTCCCGGGGCGGGAGCGGATCGCCGCGGCGACCGAGGCTCAGCTCGTCGCGGTGGGCTTCACGCGGCGGAAGGCGGAGTACGCCGTCGGCCTCGCGCGGAGTGAGCTCGATCTGCACGAGCTCGCGATGCTTGAGGACGACGAGGTGCGCGAGCGCATCACCGCGCTCCGCGGTCTCGGGCCGTGGACAGCGGAGTGGTTCCTCGCGCGGCACCTCGCCCGACCGCACGCGTGGCCGACCGGTGACCTGGCGCTCCGCAAGGCGGCGGACGTGCTCTTCGGCGTCGAGGTGGCCTCGCTCGGCGAACTCCTCGATCCGTTCCAGAACCTTTCCGCCCACTACATGCTGACTGGCACATTGGTGCCATGAAAATTCGTCGCGCCACCGAAGCTGACGAGGCAGTGCTCCGCGAGCTCTGGCTCGAGTTCGAACACGAGGTCCCGTATCCGCTCGGCGACGGCGAGCCGTGGGAGGAGGAGTGGGCCGACACGCTGGACGATGTCCGCGGCGGAGGCGTGTTCCTCGCCGAAGACGACGACGGTCCGCTGGGCGTAGCGCGGATCGAGGAGCCGAAGCGCGGGCAGGCGCATGTGCAGCTCGTGTACGTGCGACCGCGCGGGCGCCGGCAGGGCGTCGCGAAGAGCTTGCTCGCGGAGTGCGTGGCCGACGGAAAGGCGCGCGGCGCGCGGTGGATCAGTCTCGACGTCCTGAGCTCCAACGACATCGGCGTCGCCGCCTGGCGGCGCCTCGGCTTCGTCGAGTACTCGTACGAGATGGCGGCTCCTCTGGACGGCCTCGAACAGCGGCTGAACGAGGGCCCCCGCGGCGACTCGAAGGCGACGACGCACGTGCAAAGCGACGACGAGCTCTCGGTTCGGCGTGCCGTCGCGCAGTTCATCCCCCGCCTCGAGGCGCCCGAGATCCGTCGAACCGAGAGCTGGATGCGCGTCGTCGATCCGGTGCTGGATCGCGACCGTGAGGCACACGGACGATTCGCGCGCGAGCTGTCCGAGCGGCTCGGCGCCGTCACTGTCGCGCTCGCGCTCGAGGGTGAGGTTGTGCGCTTCCGCCTGTACGAGCGAGGGCGCATGGTCGACGAGTACCTGTCGGTGCCGACGTACTACGGCGCGCTCCCGAAGGGCGACGAGCTTGCGCTTGCCGCCAACCCGACACTCGTATCGCGCCTCACCGGTGCTGACCGCGAGGAGGTGAAGCGGGTCGCGCGCACCGCCGCGTCACCGGCGGAGCTGCCGCCTGCGCCCGAGTTGTACGACCAGATCGCGCGGCTGATGGGACTGGAGTCGTGAGACTGATCGACGCGGCGCGCTGTCCATATTGCGCGCGCGTGCGCCTCGCACTGGCGGAGAAGGAGCTCCACTACGAGACGGTCGACGTCGACCTGGCGGACCGGCCGCGGTGGCTGCTCGAGCTCAATCCGCCGAGTGGTCGCGTGCCGGTGCTGGACGACGGCTTCGCGTTGCCGGAGTCCGAGGTGATCATGGCGTACCTCGATGAGCGGTATCCCGAATGTCCGCTCCTTCCGAGCGATCCCGTCGAGCGCGCGCATGCGCGACTGCTCGTGCACCGCTTCGACGAGAGCCTCGGCGCGGACTACTACGCGTTTCGCCGTGGCGATCCCAACGATCTCGCAGGCAAGCTCGCGGCGCTCGAGGTGGGGCAGAGCCTCTTCGCCGACCTTGCGTACGCACCGTGGGTGATCCGCGCGCGCGACATGCTCGGCGTTCAGCTGCCCGACCGGATCGCCGACTGGCTGGCGAAGCTCGAGCAGCGGCCGTCGGTCGCCGCCGAGGTCGCGGTGGTGCGAGCGCTGTGAGCGAGATCGCGATCGACGAGCTGCGTGGGCGCCTGGGTGAGGTGGTGATCCTCGACGTGCGCACGCCGCACGAGTACGACGGCAGCCACGGGCAGCCGTGCGACCCGCGTCAGGGCCACATCCCGGGCGCGCGCAACCTCGACATCTACCGGCTGATGGAGATGACGACAGACGAGGTGCGCGCACACCTCGCGCTCGAACCGGGCACCGAGGTGATCGCGTACTGCCACAGCGGCTCGCGTTCCGCAATGGCAACGCAGGTGCTGAACGCTCTGGGCTACGAGGCGCGCAACTACGTCGGCTCGTGGCACGAATGGTCGCGCCACGATGACCTGCCGATCGAGCGTTGACCTAAGCCAGAACCTGGTCCGGTTTGTGAACCAGGATCAGCCGACCTTAAAGCGGTACACGCGCGCGTCGTGCGCCGCGAACCAGTCGCGGAATGCGCCGCCCGTCACGCCGATCGAGCGGAACTTCTGCTTCGCGGGTGCGAACGGCGGTGGCGGCGGGTCCTGGACGTATTCGAACAGCACGTCGCCGCCCTTCGCCGTCGACGGCAAGCCGGCGATCCCGATCTGCGATGTCGGCCCGCCCCGGCGCACGACGAAGACGTAGAGGAACTGCGCCGTCTGGCGCGTTGCGATCTCGATGTCCGCCGAGTGCGGTTGTGTGTGAACATTGACGTTCGACGCGGGGGCGACGAGCGCCGGCGCGAGGGCGGTCGACGAGAGCTCGCGCACGAGGCCTTCGAGCGACTCGCGCCAGAACGTCCAGTTCCAGCCGACGCGCGCATCCTGGGGCGACTGCACGGCGGTCACATGCCCCCCGAAGAACGCAAGGCCGCGTGCTCCGTTGGCGATTGCCTGATACGCCATGAACCGCAGCTCGGTGTTCGATGGGAAGCACGGGACGAGGTCGGGCTTCTGCTTGGTCGGGATGACACCGCTCCACGCAATCTGGAGCGTTACCCAGACCGGCTTCGTTCCGGCGGCGCGCCGGATCCACTGCGTCATGTCTCCGACGACGCTGAGGTCCTTGTTCGGCTGGTCGGAGTGGATCCCCGGCGGGTAGGAGATGGGGTAGATGTCGACGCCGCCGATGTCGAACGCGGGCCGGTAGGGGACAAGCCCGTCGACCGAGCCGCGCGGCGCCTGGATGATCACGAGCGGGTGGTCGGGGTCGAGCGACGCGACGATCCGGTGGCCACGCGTGAGATTCTCGGGTGAGACCGACAGCGCGGCGTTGAAGGGATTGCGCGGCTCGTCGTGCCCCTTCCAAGCGCCGAGGGCGGCATGGCCCTTCAGCGCGTCGACGACCCGTCGCAGCGCGGCGTCATTCGCGCCAGGCGCGAGGTTGGTGAGCTTCCCGAGCCAGACCCAGCACTTCAGACCGTGCTCCGCTGCGAGGTCGAGGTGGGCGAGCTCGGCCGCGATCTGTGTGTCGAGCGATGCCTCGCTCCAGTCTCCTCGGCCGGCGCGGATCATCGTCACGCCCGCGTCGGCGACGGCCTGAAAATTGTCGGGCGGCCCGTTCGAAAGAACGATTGGAAAGCCGGTCACGCGCGGGCGACCGCAAGGAACGCGCGGCAGAGCGCGCGGCCGTGCTCTTGCCACGGCTCCAGCTTCTCGTCCAACTCGCCTGCGATCTCGTCCAGCGGCCGCGTCACCGTCTCGTCGTCGACGAACCACTTCAGCACCTGGTCGCGGCGGATCTCGGGATGGAACTGCACCGCCCAGGCGCTGCCGTTGACGCGGTAGGCCTGCGGGACCGGGCCGGTCGCGAGCTCGACGGCGCCCTGCGGGATGTCGAACCAGTAGCCGTTCGCGTTGAACGACTCGAACCGCTGCGGCAGGACGCCGAGCACGGGGTCGTCTTCGCCGGCTGCGGTGAGCTCGGAGACGTAGAAGCCCGAGAGCGGCGCTCCGACCGGGCGCACTGTCGCGCCCAGGGCGTGCGCGAGCGTCTGCGCGCCGAGGCAGATCGCGAGCAGCGGCGTACCGTCGTCGACCCACCGGCGCAGCGCGTCGTATTCCTCGTGCAGCCACGGATGCTCGAGCTCTTCGCCGACGTTCTGGTCGCCGCCGAGCACGATCACGGCATCGAAGTCTGAGGACGCCGGTGCACCACGGGAGCGGATGTCCCACTCGACCAGCTCGTGACCGTCCTCGGCGATCACGTCGGCGAAGACTTCCGGCCTGACGTCAGGCCCATGGGTGACAGCGAGCACGCGCATCAGGCGGTCGGGACGTTCTCCTCCTCGAGCAGCTTACGGAGCAGTTGCGCTCCGGCCGGCGCCTGAGCGACGCCGTTCGTCTGATTGTTGTTGTTGAAGAAGGCGTACGCCTCCTCGGACTCGTTCGACAGCTCGCGCAGCGGGGCGACCCACTCGCGCAGCTCATTCTCGTCATAGAGGTGGTCGAAGCGCTGCGCGGCCGATCCGCCTCGTGTGTTCCAGGTACCGGCGTTGCGACCGTGGAAGCGCACGTACGCCGTCGGGGTCGTCGTTGCAACGAGCGTCTCCGGGACGTTCTTCGCGTCGACCTTCGGCGCATCGACTACCACCCAGCCGATCCTGCGCTCCTCGAGCCAGCGCAGCAGCTCGTCGCGCGCATCGTCCTCGAACCACGACCGATGCCGAGGCTCGAACAGCATCTGGTCGCCGCCGAGCTGGTCGTTCGCCCATTCCAGGTAGTCGAGCGACGACGGCTTCCACACGACGTACGGCGGCATCTGAAAGAGGATCCCGCCGAGCTTGCCGGCATCGCGCAGCGGGGCAAGCGAGCCGAGGAACTCGCGGAACACGGCGCCGCGCAACTCACGCGGCGGGCGGTCGACGCGCCCGCGGTCATCCACCGGCAGCCCTTCGCGCAATTCGGGCGGCACCTGCTCGAGCTTCACCGGATGCCGCGTCATCAGGCCGAACGCCTTGACGTGCATGACGAAATCCTTCGGCGTCCGCTCCGCCCACCCGCGAACCATCTGCTCCGTCGGCACGCGGTAGTAGGTCGAGTCGACCTCGACCGTCGAATAACGCTCCGCGTAGTACGGCAGGCGCTCCTTCGGCGGCGTGCCCTGCGGGTACCAGTGCTTCGAGAGCGCATCGTCGGCCCACGAGCACGTGCCGATCCTGATCGGTGCGGACATCTGCCCAGAATACGAAGAGGGGCCCCGCTCGGGGCCCCTCTTCACGTCACTCCGTGTGCAACGAGGGTGTTACTTGTAGCCCTTGACGACCGACGTGGCGGAGATGGTGACGCCGCCGAGCGTCGCATCGGCACACGGGAGGCCGCCGAAGATGGCGGACTTCACGCAGGCTGTTGCACCGAGGGAGTGGTAGAAGAGATCAGCTGCCGCGTTGGCGGGCTGACCGGTGGGCACATTGCCCGTGTCGCTGTCGACCACGGCCGTCGCCTTCACCGTCGCCGACTTGCCGGAGGCGAGGTAGAACGAACCGGACGCGCCGCCGACCTTCTTGCCGGCTGCGGTGGTCGTGATCACGGCGCTGCCGGGAGCGGCCCCGTTCTCAGTCACGGCCGAGCTGAACTTGACGAGCGTGCGGACCGTCTTGATCACGCGCTTCTTGCCGTTGACGCGCTTGGTCTTGCTCGTCGTAACCTTCTTCTTGGTGACGGTGAGCTTCGCCTGCGTCGGCAGGTGGCCAATCGCCTGCGTCTCGACGCTGCCGGCCGGGTTCAACGTTCCCTTGCCGGGGTTGTACGGCGTCCAGAGCGACGTCCAGCGGAAGTCGCCGGCGGCCGTCGGTTGCGTGATCGCGGAGACCGTGAAGGTCGCCGAGAGCAGCTTGGCGCCGAACTGAGCCCGACCGGGCGTGCCCGCGGGCACGTCGGGCGGCGGCAGGCAGATCACGAGCTTGTACGAGTAGCCAGAGGCGCTCTCGGAGGCACTTGCCTGCACGAGGTGCACCGGAACATTCAGCGTCTGGCCTGCGGCCGTCAGCTTCAGGTTCCACATCTGTACGTCACTGGTCTGGCATTGAGCTGCCGCGGCCGCATCGGGTGCGGCCACGTCGAGCTCGCCGGTCAGCGGCAGCACTGCGCCGCCGAGATCGGCGGCGGCGGCCGTTGCGGTGACGTCGCCGAGCTTCGTGCCGACAGCCGAGGTCGTGTTGACCTGGTAACCGGTCGGGACGTAGATCGACGCTCTGGCCGTCGGGTCGTCGGTCGCGCCGACGATTGCGCCGACGCGCACCGCACCGCCGCCACCGGCGGCCTGCGGGGTCGCACTCGACACGACGAGCTTCGGCGAGTACGCCGCGAGAGCAGAGCCCGCGACTGCGAGCGAGGCAACTGACGCGCCCACCAGCAACGCGAAGCGAATGGTCTTTCTCATGTAGTTCCTTCCTCCATTTTCGACCGCTCGGTGCTTGAACGTTCGGGGCGAGCGGGTAAACCGGGGGGTCGGTCTGATTTGACCGTTTGGCAGCGACCACAAACGCCGCGCGGAAAGACCTTACTTCTTAGCCTCTTACCCCCGTGCGGACTGCAGGGGGCCGACTGCCACCCAGTGGACGCGGTCGTAGCGCACGAGCTGCGCTTTGCTGATCGGGTAGTAGTCCGTCGGGCTGGTTGCGATCTTCACGCCGGGGCGCATGAACGGGTTGACCTCGTTCAGATGCTGGGCTGTCGCGAGGAGCGAGGCCCGGGTCGGGTTCTTCCCCGCGTGCTTGAGCGCGTCGACCATCGTGTACGCGACGGCCATCCCGTAGAAGTTGTAGACGTCCTCCGGCTTTGCGCCCGTGGCGTACTTCGTGAGAATCGACTTGTAGAGAGAGACGACCGGGTCCTTCGCCCACACCTTGTCGGTCGGGTCTTTGACGAAGGCGATCGACTGCGAGCCGTCGGCCTCCTGACCGACGCTCGCGCGCACGATGTCCATCACGTTCGGCGAGATGCACACCGAGCTGAGGTAGATCTTCGGATGCCAGCCGAACTTGTGCGCGGCGAGATAGGCGAGGATCGCGTACTGCGGGGTCACGTTGAGCACCAGCACGTTTGCACCTGACGCGTGCAACGTCGACATCTGCGAGTCGATCGACGTGTCCGTGGGCTGGTAGGCCTGTTCCGCGACGACCGCGGAGGCCTTCGCGCCGAGACCCTGCTTCAGACCGTCGGTCAGGTCCTTGCCGAAGTCCGACGCCTCGTAGAGGACGGCGACCTTCGCACCCGCCTGCTTCGCGATCGAGCGGCCGTAGATCGCCCCTTCCGCGCGAAAGCTCGGGAGGTAGCCCATCGTCCACGGATGCGTCTTGTACGCGTCGCCGATGCGCGCGGTGCCGGTGCCGGCGAAGAGTTGGGGCACCTTGGCGGCGTTCAGGTAGTCGGTCGTGGCGATCGTGTTGTCGGTGCCGATCGGGCTGAAGATGGCGAAGACCTTGTCGTTCTCGACGAGCTCGCGCGTCAGCGCCACCGTCTTCGACGGGTCGTACGCGTCGTCGCGGTAGAGGTACGTGATCTTCCGCCCGTTCACGCCGCCGTGCGCGTTGACGTACTTGAAGTACGCGTCCGCGCCACGCCCGACCGAACCGAAGAGCGCAGCCGGGCCGGTGATCGGCACGGTGCCGCCGATCACGATCGTCGTCGCGGTCACGCCTGGTGTGCTTGCGGCCAGCGCGGTTGGGACCGCAACGACGATTAGGAGAAGCGCAAGCGCGCGCTTCATCCGCTCACGGGTTTCGTCAGGACTTGCAACGAGAGCTCCGCAGCCCCGAGTGAGATCGACCCGGCCGAACCGAAGCCGAGGTACGTGACGTCCTTCGTCGACGAGTCGCCGAAGGTGACGGTCAGCCGCGTTCCTTTCGGGAGGTACTGGACGAAGTCGGCGAGCCGGATGGTGTTCAGCCCGACCTTGGGGACGATGCCGCCGTGTGTGATCACGCGGTTGCCCGCGAGCACGGTCGCGACGAGGCGCGGGTAGTTGCTCACCTTCTGCACCTGCACCTTGAGCAGCGAGACGCCGAACGTCTCGAGCGCCTGTCCGAACTTCGGGCCGCTCCGGCGCATGCTGGTGCCCCTGAAGCCGGCCGGGATCACCTTCGTTTTCGGGAGCCCGGCGTACGACGTGCGCTTCGACCCGGTCGCCGCCGCGATCGTCACCGGCGGGCCTGTGTCGATCCCGTTCGGTGCGCCCTTCAGATAGTGGTCGTACCACGCGAGGCCCTGCGCGAACACGTAGCTGACGTCGGGGCCGGGGAACGTCGACGGGGTGTGGCCGAACTGGCCGACGTAGAGGTGCTTCGGCCCGGTGATGCGCGTGTAGCCGTTCAGCGCCTGCCCGACATCGAACGCATAGTCGACGCGCCCCTGGAACATGTACACGGGCGTCTTGATCGTCGGGAGCTTCGGGTACGACGAACGCGTGGCGGCAAAGCTCTTCAGGGCGGGAATGCCGCTCGAGTGGATCGCGTCGCTCTCGATCGCGGCGATGAGCGGCGAGCGCGCCTCGATCGACTTCGCGAACCCGAGGACGATTCCCGACTTCGAGAGGTCCTGCGGCAGAAGCGCGCTGTACAGGTCGGTCCAGGTTTCGACGACCTCAGCCGCCTTGTACGGGACGCCCACCGTGAGCCCGTTCCAGACCTGCCCCCCGCCGTACGAGATGCCCCAGGCGCCGATCTGCGTGTCGCTCACCTCCGGCAGCCCGGCGAAGTACGAGAACATCGCCTGCTCGGTGCCAAGGTCATCGGGGCCTGCGAGCCCCGCGTCGCCGCCGGAGGTCCCATGGCCGCGCGCCGTATAGGAGAGCACCGCATAGCCGTGGGAGACGAAGGCGTCGGCGACCGTTCCCATGTCGTCCTTCGAGCCTCCGAGCCCGTGCAGGACGACGACACCGGGCCAGCCACCGGCGGGCGCCGTGCCGTCCGGCTCGTAGAGGTCATAGGCGATCTGGACCCCGTCGCTCATCGTGCGCATGCCGGTCTGCTTGGAGAAAGCCTGTGCCGGTGCAGCCCAGAGCAGGGCGGCTGCGGCGACGAGGAGGAGGCGCCTCACGGCGCGCACAGTACCCCGCTCCCTACAATCGCGCCATGCCTGACTCCCGCCCGATCGGCGTCTTCGACTCGGGCGTCGGAGGCCTCACGGTTTTGCACGAGTGCCTGGTGACGATGCCGAACGAGGACTTCGTCTACCTCGGCGACCATGCGCGCCTGCCGTACGGGCCGCGCAGCCGCGACGAGGTCCGTCGCTTCGCCCGTGAGATCGGCACGTATCTCGAGGGGCAGGGGGTGAAGATCGTCGTCGTCGCGTGCAACACCGCGACCTCGGCCGCACTCCCCGATCTGCAGGAGCAGCTGACGGTTCCCGTCGTCTCGGTGATCGTCCCGGAGGCGCATGCGGCAGTGCAGGCGACGCGCAACCGGCGGATCGGCCTGCTCGCGACGGAGCTCACCGTGGCGAGCGGCCGCTACGAGTCGCTCGTGCGTACGCTCGACGCCGGTGCGCACCTGACGTCGGTCGCCTGCCCGAGGCTCGTGCCGCTGATCGAGGCCGGCGACACCTACAGCGACGACGTCGTCACGGCGGTTCGCGAATACGCGGAGCCGTTGAAACAGGCAGGCTGCGACACAGTGATCCTCGGCTGCACCCATTACCCGATGCTTCGCCCGGTCTTCCAGCGCGCCTTCGGCCGCGACGTGACGCTCGTCTTCTCCGCCGACGAGACGGCGCGCGAAGTCGCCGAGACGCTCGCGCGCAAGGGCTTCGACAACGACGCCTCGCGCGAGGGCACCTACCGCTTCCTGACCACCGGCGATCCGGAGCTCTTCCGCTCGCTGGGTGAGCGGTTCCTGCAACTGCCGCTCGGCGAGGTCGAGCGCGTCGAGGTCGCAGAGCTGGAGGCGGTCGCGTGACCCCGCGCAACGACGGCCGCAAGCCGGATCAGCTGCGCGCGGTGGACGCCGATCCGAGCTTCCTGGAGCAGCCGCATGGCGTCGTGCTCTGGTCGCAGGGCAAGACGAGGGTGCTTTGCACCGCCTCCGTGCAGGAGGGTGTGCCGCGCTGGCTGCATCGCTCCGGCCGCGGCTGGATGACAGCCGAGTACTCGCTGCTCCCCGCCTCGACGGGCGAGCGCACCGACCGCGAGGCCGCGCGCGGAAAGCAGGGTGGCCGCACCGTCGAGATCCAGCGGTTGATCGGCCGCGCGTTGCGCGGTGTCGTCGATTTCCAGGCGCTCGGCGAGCGCACCGTCTATCTCGACTGCGACGTCCTGCAGGCCGACGGCGGCACGCGCTGCGCCGCGATCACGGGGGCGTACGTTGCCGCCCACCGCGCGCTCGACCGGTTCGGGCTCTCGAAGGCGCTGACCGGCTCGGTCGCCGCAGTGTCGGTGGGCGTCGTCGACGGCATCTCGCTGCTCGATCTCGACTATTCCGAGGATTCGAACGCCGACGTCGACGTGAACGTCGTGATGACGGGCGACGGGCGGTTCGTCGAGGTGCAGTCGACGGCGGAGAAGGTGCCGTTCGACCGGGCGCGGCTCGACGACCTGCTCGACCTCGCCGCCGCCGGGATCGAAGACCTGTCGCGGTTCCAGGAGGAGGCGATCGCTGCACCTCGCGATTAGCACCGTCCCCAGCGTCGGCAACTGGGACGCCGCACTCCGCCTCGGGCTGGCCGGCATTCTCGGCGGTGCGATCGGCGTCGAACGCGAGCTGCGCGACCGCGAGGCAGGGATCCGCACCCACCTGCTCGTCTCGCTCGGCTCAGGCCTCTTCACCCTCGTCTCCGCCTACGGCTTCCACGCGTTCCTCGCGAGCGGCGACGCCGTTGTGAGTGCCGATCCGACCCGCATCGCCGCGCAGATCGTCACCGGCATCGGGTTCCTCGGCGCAGGCGCGATCATCCGCGAGGGCCTCTCGGTGCGCGGTCTCACGACGGCCGCGACGCTGTGGGTCGTCGCCGCGATCGGGATGGCATGCGGCGCCGGCTGGTACGGGCCTGCGCTGATCACGACGCTGTTCACGATCCTCGCGCTCGGCCCGCTGCGCATTGCCGCCTACCGGTGGATGGGGCGGCTCAAGCCGGAGGAAGATCGCTTGGTTGTCGAGTTGAAGGAAGGGCAACCGGTCGGCCCGTTCCTCGCGCTGCTCGACGACATCCAGCACTTTGAGCTCACGGAGGAGCCCGACCGGCGCGTCCTGCAGCTCGAGCTGAAGAACATCGACGAGGAGCTCGTGTCGAAGCTTTCCGATCTGGACTACGTGATCGGCGTGCGGTGGCGGCGGTAGAGCCTCTAAGAGTCACCGTCTGCACGGGGAACCCGCACAAGCTCGAAGAGTTTCGCGCGCTGTTCCCGGACTGGGACTTGGGGCTGCTCGCCGACGCCGAGTTTCCGCCCGAGGACGGCGTGACGTTCGGAGACAACGCGCGCATCAAGGCGCGCCACGGCCGGCTCGTCGGGCCTGCCGACCGGTGGATGCTGGCGGACGACTCGGGGATCGAGGTGGCCGCGCTCGGCGGCGGGCCCGGTGTGCTGACGGCGCGCTGGGCGGAGGATCGCCACGTCGAGAAGCTGCTCGCCGCCCTGGACGGACGCGACGACCGCGACGCGCGCTACGTGTGCGAGCTGATCGCAATCGCGCCCGACGGGACGGAGGTGCGCGGCACCGGCGTCCTGGCAGGAACGATCGCACTCGCCCCGGCAGGAAACGAGGGCTTTGGCTTCGATCCGATCTTCATCCCGCGTGGCGAGACGCGCACCGTGGCCGAGCTGGGTGACGACTGGAAGGCGGAGCACTCCCACCGTGCCGTCGCGGCACGCGCCCTGCGCGACACACTTTCGTAGCGGCGACTGCAAGATCCGGTCAGGCTTTTGTGACGGTGGCTGCCGCCCGGTCTTCGACGCGGTCGGAGGGATGCGCCCGGTGGCCGCGCCACCAGTTCACTTCCGCCCCGAGCACGATCACGTTCGCCATCACGTACAGCCACACGAGCAGGATCGCGGGCCCCGAAAGCGTTTGCAGCACCGGATTCTTCTTCGAGATGTCGACGTAGACCGGCAGGAGCTGGAACGTCGCCTCGAGGATCACTGCCGCCGTGATTGCGCCGGGGAGGACCTCGCGCCACTTCAGGTCGGCGTTCGTGAGCACGTAGTACGCAGACGCGAGGAACACAAAGAGCCCGAGCGCCGAGACGAGGATCGCGATCGCGCGCGCCGTCGTCACGTTGCCGGCGAACCCGAGGTAGCGCTTCAGGATCTCCTGCCCGACCGACCCGATCACGAGCGACACGAACAGGGCGACGAGCGACCCGACCATCATCATCGTCGCGAGCGCTTTGCCGTGCAAAAAGCCCCGGTTCGGCCGGCCGTAGACGATGTTGAACGCGCTCTCGAGCACGCTGAAGAACGAGAGTGACGACCAGAGCAGGAAGGCGCCGCCGACGATCCCGAGTGCGGTCGCGTTCGCCTGGATTGCCCGCACCGCGCTCAGCAATGAGTTGATCGACGCGTCCGGGAACGTCTTCTGCAGCTCGCGCACGAAGAATGAGTTCTGGTCGGCCTGATGCACGAGCCCGAGCAGCGCGAGCGCCAGGAAGAGCAGCGGCACGAGGGACAGCAACGCGAAGTAGGCGATCATCGCGGCCAGGTGGGTGCCACGGTCGGCGAAGAACTTGCTCAGGACTCGCCTCACGCGCGCCAGTATGCTCGGAGTCATGGACGCGGCACAGGCAATTGGCGACCTGACGGAGATCTCGCCGCAGGTCAGGAAGGTCGTCGTGATCGGCCCCGACGGCGCCGCCGCCGGCTCGAACCTCACCGATGACGCGGCCGTGGCTCGGCTCGGAGACGGCGCCAAGCGGCTCGTCGAGGCGGCCGAGGCACTGCGCCCGGGGGTCGCCCAGCTCGAGGCGGCGACGCTCGCCGGCAGCGTCTTCGTCGTCCGCGACGGCGACCGGCTGATCGCCGCGACGACGACGCCCGAGCCGACCGTCGGCCTCGTGTTTTACGACTTGAAGACCTGCCTGCGCGCGATCGACGCCGAGTCGGCCAAACCAGTGGCGCCGAAGCCCGTGCGCCGCCGTGCGCCCGCCAAGAAGAAGGCCGACGATGCCGCCGCGTAAGGTCGTCACCGGACTGCTGCTCGCCGCAGGCTCGCTCGCCGGTTCGGTGCTGGTGCGCCGCCGCGCCGCGCGCAAGCAGGAGCGCGTCGACCTCTACGCCCAGGACGGATCGATGCACTCCTTCGGCGAGGGCACCGTCGAGGCCGACCGCCTGCTGCCGATCGCGCACGAGCTTCTTAGGTGACCCGCCCGGCACCATCCTCCGGGCGCCTCGCCCGCGATCACGCTGCGCGCTGGTGCGTCCTCGGGTGCACCGATAGAACCCACTATCGGAGCACCCTGCGTCCTTCCATCGCTTGGTGCTCACGACCGAGTCGCGCGGCAATGGAACCGGACGGGTCACCATGACCCGCGAGGAGCTCGCACGTGGGCTGCGTCAGGCGGCCTACCTCGAAGGCGACTTCGTGCTGCGCTCCGGGCGGCGCTCGAAGTACTACCTCGACAAGTACCGCTTCGAGACGCGCCCCGACCTGCTGGGGCCGCTCGGGGAGGCGCTGGCGGCCGCCGTGCGCGAGCACGAGCCCGAGGCAACCCGGCTCGCAGGCCCCGAGCTCGGTGCCGTCGCGCTCGCCGCCGCCGCATCCCTGCAGAGTGGGCTGCCGTTCCTGATCGTGCGGAAGGCCGCGAAGGACTACGGCACCGCCAACCGGCTCGAAGGGGTGCACGAGGACGGCGAGTCCGTCTGCCTGATCGAGGACGTCGTGACCTCCGGCGGCGCCGCGATCGACGCGATTCAGGCCCTCCGCGAGGTCGGATTGCGTGTATCCACGGCGATCTGCGTCGTCGACCGGGAGGAGGGGGGCGTGGACGAGCTCGCCCGCCATGCCGTCCGGCTCCGCCCGCTCTTCCGGGCCTCCGAACTCCTTGCAAACTGACCGAAAGCTGGCTGAAAAGCCGTGCAAATCCGCATGGTTGAGCGATATCCGACGACGTTGTTAGGGTTTAAGCCAAGGTCTGAACCCCAGCACCCGACGCAGGAGGATTCGTTTCTTGACCAAACAGGATTTCATCAACCAGGTCGGCCAGAAGAGCGGTCTCTCCGCGCGCGACGCCGGTAAGGCCGTCGACGCGTTTCTCGAGTCCATCACGGAGACGCTGAAGGCAGGCGACTCGGTGAACTTCACCGGCTTCGGCAAGTTCTCGGCAGCCCCTCGCGCGGCGCGCCAGGGCGTCAACCCGCGCACGGGTGAGCGCGTCCAGATCGCGGCGACGATCGTGCCGAAGTTCTCGGCCGGCAGCCAGCTCAAGGCCGCCCTCAAGCCTGCTTCCTGAGCTTCGGGCACGAAGGGTCTTTCGGAGGGCGGCGCGAGCCGCCCTCCGCCGTTCCGGTTACCTTTCTGAGCGATGGCCGTCGCGACGCTGACCTTTGCCGACCGGCTCGCCGCCGAGGTGGAGCGGAAGGGTTCGCAGCTCGTTGTCGGCCTCGATCCGCGCGTCGACCTGCTGCCTGTCGAGCTGCGCGGCGACATTTCGCGCTTCTGCTGCGGGATCGTGGATGCGGTCGCGCCACACGTGGTCGCTGTCAAGCCGCAGCTCGCCTTTTTCGAGGCGCTCGGGGCGGCCGGGATCGCCGCGTTCGAGCAGGTGTGTCAATACTCCAAGCGCGCCGGACTGCTCGTGATCGCCGACGGCAAGCGTGGCGATATCGGCTCGACCGCGCGCGCCTACTCCGAGGCGTACATCGAAGGCCAGCCGCCGCTGGCAGACGCGCTCACCGTCAACCCGTGGCTCGGGCGCGACGCCGTCGAGCCGTTCCTCGGCGCCGTCCGGCGCGGAGGCGTCGGCATCTTCGTGCTCGTGCGCACCTCGAACTCCGGCGGCGACCTGCAGGACGCGGTGCTGAAGGACGGCCGGCCGATGTGGCACCACGTCGCGGAGCTCGTCGACGAGTGGGGCGCCGACACGGTGGGCGAGGTCGGGCTCTCGTCCGTGTGCGCCGTCGTCGGTGCGACGCATCCGCGCGCCGTCGCCGAGGCCCGCCGCCTGATGCCGCGCACGATCCTGCTGCTGCCGGGTGTCGGGGCACAAGGCGGCTCGGTCTCCGACCTGACCCGCGCGTTCCAGAGCGGCCCGGCGAGCGCGATCGTCCCCGTGTCCCGCTCCCTGATCTACGCGTTCCGCGATGCCGGCTCCGACTACCGCGAAGCGGCGGGCGCCGAGGCTGCCCGGCTCAAGCGGGAGATCTGGACCGCATCCGGCTGGTAGTGCCCCGCGAGGACTGGCGTCGGTACGTCGCCCCTGCGGCGTTCCTGGTCGCGGCGACGATTGCCATCCTGCTCATCCGCTCGGGCCTGCAGGCCGGCACGTCACGGACGACAACCACGTCTGCGGTGGGCACGCAACCGCACAAGACCGTGTCGGAGACGACCACAACGCGCGACACGACAACGGGTGGCACAACGACGCCCGCGTCCGGTCCCCGATTCTGGACGGTGAAAGCTGGAGATACCTTCGGGGTCATCTCGTCGAAGTCCGGCGTTCCCGTTGCAACGATCCAGCAGCTGAACCCGAACGTGAAGTCCACCTCGCTGTTTATCGGTCAGAAGCTCCGGCTGCGATGAGACGTCTCGCAGCTCTTGTCGCCGCGCTCGCGTTTGCGTCGCCGGCGACCGCGATGGCAGCGCCTCCGCCGGTTCACGCGAGTGCGTACATCATCGAGGACGCGCGGACGGGAGAGGTTCTCGCCTCGTCACACGCGCGAGAGCACCTTCCGATCGCATCGCTCACGAAGATGATGACCGTGCTGCTCGCGCTCGAGCATCACAAGCTGACGGACGTCGTCACCGTCGACAGGCGGGCGTCGGTCGTCGGTGAGTCGACGATCCACCTGCGCGCCGGGGAGAAGCTGACCGTGCGCGACCTGATCAAGGGCGCGCTCATCCAGTCCGCGAACGACGCCGCCGCCGCGCTCGCGCTCTCGATGGCGCCTGACTTCCCGTCCTTCGCGCGCCTGATGAACGCGAAGGCCGCCGCGCTCGGCTTGCACGACACGCATTTCGTACGGCCCGACGGGCTCGACGTGCCCGACCACTACTCGAGCGCCGCGGACATGACGAAGCTCGCCCGCATCCTGATGCGGACGCGCTTCGTACGTGACACGGTCGACGAGGAGACCGCCACGATTGCGGGCGGCCGCACGCTCTACACGTGGGACGACCTGCTCTCGATGTTCCCGGGGACGATCGGCGTGAAGACCGGGCACACGTCGGAGGCGGGGTGGTGCCAGGTCGCGGCCGCGCGAGGCCCCGGCGTGACCGTGTACGCGACGCTGCTCGGCGGCCCGACCAGGTCGGTACGCAACGTCGATCTCGAGTCGCTGCTGATCTGGGGGCTCGCCCAGTTCCGCGTCGTGCATGTGATCCAGCCGGAGCGCACCTACGCGACTGTCGCGGTGCCGTACGGCAAACAGCCGCTCGGACTCGTTGCAGCGAAGCCGCTGACCGCGGTCGCCCGTCTCGGTCGGCCGCTGACGGAGAAGGTCGTCGCGGCCAGCGCTGTCTCGCTCCCCGTGAAGCAAGGCGCGGTGCTCGGCCGCGTCGAGGTCTGGGAGGCCGGAAAGCTGCGTGGCAGCAGCGACCTGGTGGCTTCCCGCACAATTAACAAACCCGGCCTCGGAAGCCGTCTAGGGTGGTACGCCGGCAGGACGCTTCACCACCTCGGGGGCCTTTTCTAACCACTCATGATCGTCACTGTCACTCTCAATGCGGCGATCGACCGGACGCTGACCGTGCCGAACTTCCAGCGTGGGCAGCGGCATCGCGCCAGTGCGGGCGTCACGCTTGCAGGCGGCAAGGGGATCAACGTCGCACGTGCGCTGAAGATGCTCGGCGTCCCCGTCGTCGCGACCGGCCTCGTCGGCGGGACGACCGGTACCCGCATCGTCGAGGAGTTGACGAACGAGGCGATCCTCAACGACTTCGTCCACATCGAAGGCGAGTCCCGCACGTCGACCGCCGTCGTCGATCCGACCGGCGGCACCTACACCGAGATCAACGAGTGGGGGCCGGCGGTGCGCGCGGAAGAGCTGGAGATGCTGCTCGAGAAGCTGCGCTACCTCACGCAGGGCGCCGAGCTCGTCGTGTTCGCCGGCTCATTGCCGCGCGATATCGCCGACGACTTCTACGCCGAGGCGACGCGCGATCTGACGCGGCGCCACATCCAGGTCGCGCTCGACACGGAGGGCGAGCCGCTCCTGCTCGGGGTGGAGGCCGAGCCGTTCCTCGTCACGCCCAACCAGGCCGAGGCGGAGGCGCTCGTCGGGCAGGAGTTCCACGACGACGAGGACTTCCGGATCGCTCTCGACAGCGTCGCCGAGATGGGTGCGCGCAACGTCCTGATCACGACCGACGACGGTTGTGTCGCATTGCTGCGCGAAGAGAAGGGCGATCCGGTGCGCTATCGCGCCCGGGCGCCGAAGGTCGACCCCGTCTCGACCGTCGGCTCGGGCGACGTCCTGCTCGCCGCGTTCATCGCCGCTCGCCATGTCGGCCGCCCGCACGAGGAAGCGCTTCGCGCCGCCGTCGCTGCGGGCGCGGCGTCGACGCTCGAGATCGGCGCGGGGCGGTTCGACCCGCGGCAGGCCGGCCGGCTGCAGGCGGGCGTAACGATCTCCGAGCTTCAGCCCGTAGAAGCCTAGGTCTCATCCGGCGCGCTCGGTACCATTCCGCAATGGACGTCGAGAAACTCGGGCTCGACCCGTCTGAGACAACTCTTCCGCCGAAGTTCGCGAAGGAGGGGCTCACCTTCGACGACGTCCTCCTCGTCCCCTCGGAGTCGTCAGTTCTGCCGAATGCGGTCTCGACTGCAAGCCGTCTGACGCGCACGATCGTGCTTGAAGTGCCGGTCGTCTCCGCCGCGATGGACACGGTCACCGAGGCACGCATGGCGATCGCACTCGCCCGCGAAGGCGGTCTCGGCGTTGTGCAGCGCAACATGTCGATCGCGGCTCAGGTCGCGGAGATCGACAAGGTGAAGCGATCCGAGGCCGGGATGATCGTGGAGCCGGTAACGCTGCCCCCCGGCGCGCTCGTCTCCGATGCGCTCGCGCTGATGGAGCGGTACCACATCTCCGGCGTTCCGATCACCGACGGCGACAAGCTCGTCGGGATCCTCACGAACCGCGACCTGCGCTTCGAGAAAAACCATGCGCAGCCCGTGTCGGCGCTGATGACGTCGACCAATCTCGTCACTGCGCCCGTCGGCACCACGCTCGGCGAGGCGGAGAAGCTGCTTCACCGGCATCGCATCGAGAAGCTGCCGATCGTCGACCCGGAGGGCCGGATCAGGGGACTGATCACGGTCAAGGACATCCAAAAGCGCGTCGAGTTCCCGCAGTCCACGAAGGACACGCACGGCCGGCTGCGCGTCGGCGCCGCCGTCGGCGTCGGGCCCGATGCATTCGAGCGCGCGCAGGAGCTGATCGCCGCCGGAGCCGACGTGCTCGTCGTCGACACGGCGCACGGTCACTCGCGCGGCGTGATCGAGATGGTTGCGCGCATCGCAGGGATGTCCGGAGAATTCGAAGTGGTCGCGGGCAACATCGCGACGGGCGAGGCCGCCGAAGCGTTGATCGATGCAGGAGCCGATGGTGTCAAGGTCGGCATCGGGCCTGGCTCGATCTGCACGACGCGTGTCGTCGCAGGTGTCGGCGTTCCGCAGATCACGGCCATCTACGACGTGGCCGATGCGGCATCGCGTCATGGCGTTCCCGTGATCGCAGACGGCGGGATGACCTCATCGGGCGATGTCGCCAAGGCGATCGCCGCCGGCGCCGACACGGTGATGCTCGGTTCGATGCTCGCCGGCACCGAGGAGTCTCCGGGCGACGTCGTGCTGTCGCACGGCGAGCGCTTCAAGGAGTACCGCGGCATGGGCTCGATCGGTGCGATGAAGGCACGTGGGTTCTCGAAGGACCGCTACTTCCAGGGCGACGTCGAGGACGTGCAGAAGCTCGTTGCAGAGGGCATCGAGGGCCGGGTCGCCTACAAAGGCCCACTGTCCGGCGTCCTGCACCAGATTGTGGGCGGGCTGCGACAGGCGATGGGCTACTGCGGCGCCGAGACGATCGAGGCGATGAAGCAGGCGCGCTTCGTTCGCATCACCGGTGCCGGGCTGCGCGAGTCGCATCCGCACGACATCACGATCACGAAGGACGCTCCCAATTACCGGCGCGGCTGAGATCCTCCAGCTCCATCCGGAGCCGCTCAATCAGGAGCGCCCGGTGTTGGTGGTCGATCTCGGTGGGCAGTACTCGCAGCTGATCGCGCGCCGCGTACGCGAGGCGCGCGTCTACTCGGAGATCGTCTCGCACCGCTCGACGGTCGACGAGATCCGGCGCAAGAACCCGATCGCGCTCATCCTCTCGGGCGGTCCAGCCTCGGTGTACGTCGACGGCGCCCCGAAGATGGACACGGCGATCTTCGAGCTGGGGATCCCGACGCTCGGCATCTGTTACGGCGCACAGCTACTCGCGCTCGAGCTCGGCGGCCGCGTCGACCGCACCGATGCCGGGGAGTACGGGAAGGTGGACATGCGCACGTCGGGCGGCAAGCTCTTCATGTTGCAACCCACGGAGCAGACTGCGTGGATGTCGCATCGCGACACCGTCGTCGCGCCGCCTGACGGCGCCGAGATCGTCGCGACCTCGGAGCACACGCCCGTCGCTGCGTTCGAGGACGCCGCGCGCAAGCTCTACGGCGTGCAATTCCACCCCGAGGTCGGGCACACGCCGCACGGCCAGGACATGCTGAAGAACTTCCTCTATGAGGTCGCAGGCGCCGCTCCCGTGTGGACGCCTGCAGCTGTGATCGAGGAGCAGGTCGAGCGCATCCGGCAGCAGGTCGGCAAGGAGCGCGTGCTGTGCGCGCTCTCGGGCGGCGTCGACTCTGCGGTCGCGGCACTCCTCGTGCACAAGGCTGTCGGCGAGCAGCTCACCTGCGTCTTCGTCGACCACGGTCTGTTGCGCAAAGGCGAGGCCGAGCAGGTCGTCGAGACCTTCGACGGGCTCTACCACGTCCCGCTCGTGCACGTGCAGGCGCAGGAGCGGTTCATCTCGAAGCTCGCCGGCGTCACCGACCCGGAGCAGAAGCGGAAGATCATCGGCGAGGAATTCATCCGTGTCTTCGAGGACGAGTCGACGAAGCTCGGCGACGTGACCTGGCTCGTGCAGGGGACGCTCTATTCCGACGTGATCGAGTCGGGCGGCACCGACGGAGTCGCCGAGACGATCAAGTCGCATCACAACGTCGGCGGCCTGCCGGAGGACATGAAGATGAAGCTCGTCGAGCCGTTGCGCCTGCTCTTCAAGGATGAGGTGCGTCGCGTCGGCGAGGAGCTCGGGATGCCGGAGCGCATGGTCTGGCGCCAGCCGTTCCCTGGGCCGGGGCTCGCGATCCGCATCATCGGCGACGTGACCGAGGAGCGGCTCGCGATCCTGCGTGAGGCCGACTCGATCCTGCAGGAGGAAGTCCGCAAGGCCGACCTCTACCGCAGCCTGTGGCAGTCCTTCTGCGTGCTGCCGGCGATCCGGTCGGTCGGCGTGCAGGGCGACTCGCGCACCTACGGCTACCCGATCGCGATTCGCGCCGTCACCTCCGAGGATGCGATGACCGCCGACTGGGCGCGCCTCCCGTACGACCTGATCGAGCTCGTCTCTTCGCGGATCATCAACGAGATCCCCGCAGTGAACCGCGTGGTGCTCGACGTCACGTCGAAGCCGCCCGCGACGATCGAGTGGGAGTAACTCTCAAAACGCCGCCGTATCGGATCGAGACCGAGCGTCTCGTGATCCGCTGCTACGAGCCCGAGGACGCGCCCTTGCTCAAGGCCGCGGTCGACTCGAGCATCGAGCACCTCCTCCCGTGGATGCCGTGGGCGCGGTTCGAGCCGCAGTCGGTCGAGGACAAGATCCAGCTGTGCCGGATGTTCCGCGGGCAGTTCGACCTCGACCAGAACTACGTCTACGGGATCTTCTCGCCCGACGAGACCGAACAGCTCGGCGGCAGCGGCTTCCACAAGCGCGGCAACGATGGCTCGCTCGAAATCGGCTACTGGGTTGCCGCGAGCGCGGTCGGTCAGGGAATCGCCACCGAGGTGACGGCGGTGCAGACGCGCGCCGGGTTCGAGCTCGCCGGGCTTGACCGCGTCGACATCCAGGTCGACCCGGCGAACGAGCGCAGCCTCGCAATCCCGCGCAAGCTCGGGTTCACGGAGGATGGCAGGCTGCGCCGCCGGCTCGATGCGCACGGGGATGGAGCCCGCCGCGACTCGTTCGTGTTCTCGATGCTCCGCGAGGAGCTTGCGGGCTCTCCGTGCCTGGCCTACGCGTACACGGCGTACGACGCGGTCGGGGCCCCGCTTCCGGGCTGAACCAGTCGCGTCATACTCGGCGGTGTCATGCTTATAGGCATGACATATGAGATACATATGAGTATCATCATCTGCGGTATGATCTAGGGATGGTCCCACCGCCTCGCATCACGAACCCGTTCTACTTCGGCGATCTGGCGCTCGACGAGGCCTTCACCGATCGCAAAGACGAGCTGAGGTCGCTCGAGACGGACATCCTGAACGGCCAGAACGTGGCGTTGATCGCCCCGCGCCGCTACGGCAAGTCATCGCTCGTGCGCCGGGCGTCACTGAACCTGGCCGCCAAGGGCGTCCTCGTCGCGGAGGTCGACCTGATGAAGGCGCCCACGAAGGAACGCCTGGCGTCTCACCTCGCGCGCGCGATCCACGACGACATCGCCTCCCCGATCTTCAAGGCCAAGGAGGCCGCGCTCAGGCTCTTCGACTCGCTCCGCGTCAAGCCGGTGATCACGGTCGATCCTGCGCACGGCTCGTACAGCTTCACGTTCATCCCGACGCACACCGACGAAGACATCGATGCCACCCTCGAGCGGCTCCTGGAGCTCCCGGCGCAGTTGGCGGCCGAGCAGAAGGCCACAGTCGCCCTCTACTTCGACGAGTTCCAGGAGATCACCGACATCGATCCCAAGCTTCCGGCGTTGATGCGGGCAGTCTTCCAGGAGCAGCCCGACGTCGCGCACATCTATGCCGGCAGCAAGCGGGACATGATGAGCCGCCTGTTCAACGACAAGAACGAGGCGTTCTACCGCAGCGCAAAGGTGATGGAGATCGGTGCGATTCCCGGCGACCTCTTCGCGTCGTTCGTGAAGGAACGTTTCGACGCGACGGAAAAGGGCGTGTCGGACGCGGCAATCGAGACCCTGCTCGAGATCACGCAGGGACATCCGTACGCCACCCAGGAGCTGGCCTACGCGATGTGGGACGAGGTGCCCTCCGGCTTCTCGGCGACGGTGTTGGACCTCGAGCGTTCGCTCGATGTCGTTTTGCGTTCCGAGAACGCCCGCTTCACGCTGCTCTGGGACAACCTCTCGCGCGCCCAACGGCAACTCCTGCAGGCGCTCGCGCTCGAGCCGGGTCACGTCCAGTCGGCGCGGTATCTGCAGCAGCACGGGTTGCCGTCGGCGTCCACGATCCAGAAGGCAGCGCGGGCACTCGAGAAGGCGGAGTTGATCGGCAAGCGGCCCGACGGGGCCACGGTGATCGTCGAGCCGTTTCTGGCCGAGTGGGTCGTGCGCTACGCCGCCTGAGCTGCGTCGAATGTGATGAGCAAATAGCGCCGAGACCCTTTGTGACAGGCACGTCACAGCGTTCGAAAAAGGATCCGATCACGCGGCGAAAGACAATTCCGTCCGTGCGCATTGACGCGCGCGCCGGTGTTCTTATACTCCGCCTCACACAACCGCCAAAACGGGTCCCGCGGCCGGGGCCCCTCTACCGAAAGAGGGAGCTCGTGGCCGACACGCGTACGTACACGTTGAACGTGAACGGGACGAACTACACGGTGACCGCGGACTCGGAGCTGCCATTGCTCTGGGTGATCCGCGATCTGATCGGACTGACCGGGACGAAGTACGGCTGCGGCATCGAGCAGTGCTTTGCCTGCAGCGTGCTCATCGACGGGCAGGTCGAGCATTCGTGTGTGTATGACGCGACGTCAGCGATCGGCAAGAAGATCGTGACCGTCGAGGGCTTGTCGTCCGACAACTCCCATCCGCTCCAGCAGGCCTGGATCGAGGAGCAGGTCCCGCAATGCGGGTACTGCCAGTCCGGAATGCTGATCGCGGCGGCCGGGTTCCTGCACGAGCATCCGAACCCCTCGGACTCCGACCTCGCAGAGATCGGGAACATCTGTGCCTGCGGGACGTACCAGCGCATCGGCAAAGCGATCAAGCGCGCGGCGCGCGCATAGGAGGCTGAGATGCTCGAGAACGCTTCCACCTTTGAGATGACCCGCGCGCGGTTCATCACGTCCGGGCTGGCCTCAGGCGCACTGCTGCTCGGGCTCGACCTGGGGCTCACCAAGCGAGACGCGCGGGCAGGCGTGCTCGCCGCCGGGCAGGTCAACGTCTACATCCGCATCGGTGCCGACGAGACGATCACGATCGTGGCGCCGAACTCGGAGATGGGGCAGGGCACGAGCACCGCGCTGCCGATGATCGTCGCCGAAGAGTTGAAGGTCGACTGGGCGAACGTCCGCATGGAGCTCGGCGGCGCGAACACCGCGTTCGCCAACCCGCTGTTCCGCGCGCAGCTGACCGGCGGGAGCACCGCCGTGCGGGGCTACCACGACTCGCTTCGGCTGATCGGCGCCTCGGCCCGGGAGCTGCTCGTCGCTGCGGCCGCGCAGCGGTTCGGCGTCCAGCCGGGCGAGTGCGTGGCCGAGAACGGCCGCGTCAGCGGTGGCGGGCAGGTCGCGACCTATGGCTCGCTCGTGGCCGAGGCGGCGATGCTTCCGCCGCCGGCGAATCCGACCCTGACGCCGCGGCGCGACTTCCGGCTGATCGGGAAGCCGATCAAGCGGCTCGACATCCCGCCGAAGGTGAACGGATCTGCCGTTTTCGGGATCGACGTTCGCCTGCCCGGCATGGTCTACGCGTCCGTCAAGCAGGCGCCGAAGGCGGGGCAGACCGTTGCTTCCTACGGCGCGCCGCCTTCCGGGATGAAGGTCGTGCCGGTGCCGAACGGCGTCGCGGTGGTGACGCCGACGACGACCTGGCAGGCGATCAAGGCCGCGCGCTCCTTGCCCGTGACCTGGGCCGATGCGCCGTACACCGCCGCCACCGACACGACGGCAATGAAGGCGAACGCGGCGCAGCTGCTCGCGTCCGGATCGCCGGTGCGGCTGGCAAAGAACGTCGGTGACGCGGTCGCGGCCCTTCAGGCCTCCGCGAAGACGGTGGACGCGTCCTACTCAGTCCCGTACCTGCCCCACGCGACGCTCGAGCCGATGAACGCGACGGCGCTCGTCACGGAAAGCTCGTGCGAGCTCTGGGCGCCGACGCAGAGCCAGATCGGCTGCGTCCAGACGGCGATGCGCGTGACGGGCCTGCCGGCCTCGTCGATCACCGTGCACACGACGTTTCTCGGTGGCGGGCTCGGCCGCAAGGGCGAGCTCGACTACATCGAGCAGGCGATCGTCGTCGCCAAGGCGAGCCCAGGCGTGCCGGTGAAGCTCGTCTGGTCGCGCGAGGAGGACTTCACGCACGACTACTACCGGCCTGCCGCGCTTTGCCGGCTCCAGGGCGGTCTCGACGCGCAAGGGAACGTGACGGGGATCCTCAGCCGGACGGTGTCACCGTCGATCCTCTACCAGAAGAACCCGAGCCGGTACGCAAGCGATACCGCGGTCGACAACAATGCGGTCGAGGGGCTGAGCACGATGATGTACGCCCTCGGCAGCCAGCGAGTCGAGTGGGTGCTCGACAGCTCGGCGCGCGTCCCAGTCAGCTACTGGCGCTCGGTCGGCAACTCGTACAACGTGTTCTTCGCCGAGTGCTTCATCGACGAGCTCGCGGGCGCGGCCGGCCGCGACCCGGTCGAGTTCCGGCGCGGGCTGCTCGCGAACAACCCTCGTGCGCTTGCAGTGCTGAACCTGCTCGCCGAGAAGAGCGGCTGGGCGACCGCGCCGCCGCGGGGACGCGCGCGCGGCATCGCGATCGCGGAGTGCTTCGGCTCGATCGTCGGTGAGGTGGCCGAGATCTCCGGCTCGCTCGCATCAGGCATCAAGGTGCAGAAGGTGACGGTCGTGATCGACTGCGGGACGACGATCAACCCGGACACCGTTCAGGCACAGATGGAGAGCGCTGTCGTGCAAGGGCTCGGCGCCGCGCTCTGGGGAGACATGCCCTTCACCGCGGGCCAGCCGATGCGGAAGAACTTCAACACGTTCCGCATGCCGAAGTTCCGGGACATGCCGCAGATCAGCACGTACATCATCGAGAGCGGGGCGCCGCTCGGCGGCGTTGGGGAACCGGGGCTCCCGCCGCTCGCGCCGGCCGTCGTGAACGCGATTGCGAAGTTGACGGGGACGCGCGTGCGTTCGCTCCCGATCCACCCGCAGGCCGTGCCGACGGCCTGACTGCGTACGAGGGCGGCGGCGCATGCGCCGCCGCCCCGTGCGTCAAGCTCGCGGGCCGCCCGCGACGTAGATGACCTGCCCGCTCACGTAGCTCGCGTCCTCGGAGCAGAGGTAGGCGATCGTGCCGGCGACGTCCTCCGGCCGGCCGACGCGCTTCAGCGGCACCTGCTCGGAAACGGCTGCTGCGAACTGCTCGAACGTGACGCCCATGCGTTCGGCCGTCTGCCGCGTCATCGCGGTCTCGATGAAGCCCGGGGCGACGCAGTTGACGTTCACGTTGAACGGACCGAGCTCGATCGCGAGCGTCTTCGTCATTCCCTGCAGGCCGGCCTTCGCGGTCGCGTAGTTGGTCTGGCCGCGGTTGCCCAGTGCGGAGGTGGACGAGATCAGCACCATCTTCCCGCTCTTCGCCTCGACCATGTGCTTTTGCGCCGCGCGCGCTGCGAAGAACGTTCCTTTCAGGTGCGTGTCGATGACGGCGTCCCAGTCTTCGTCGCTCATTTTGAAGAGCATGTTGTCGCGGATGATCCCGGCGCACGTGACGAGCACGTCGAGCGATCCACCGTGCGAAACCGCCGCCTCGACCGCAGCCTCGACGTCTTCGCGGTTCGTCACGTCGCAGCGCACCGCGTGGCCGCCGATAGCCTGCGCGGTCTCCTGCGCGGCCGTTTCGTCGAAGTCGGCGACGACGACCGTCGCACCCTCGGACGCGAACCGCGTTGCGGTCGCAGCGCCGATGCCCTTTGCGCCGCCCGTCATCAGCACTGTCTTCCCTTGGAATCTCGTCATGGCGGCGACGATATACGCTGGCCATCCGATGGAGTTCCGCGACATCCTCGCTCGCCGCCGGATGCATCGCGCGTTCCTGCCAGATCCGCTTCCCGAGGAGCAGGTGGAGCGAATCGCCGGCGTGATCCGCCGCGCGCCGTCGGGCGGGTTCAGCCAGGGTGGCAGCATCGTCGTCGTCACAGACGGGGCCAAGCGGCACGAGATTGCCCGTGCCTTCGGTGACGAGCACTACTCGCCGCACGGCCGCAACTACATCGCGGACGCGCCGGTGCACATGGTCATCTCCGCCAACGAGAGCCTCTACCACGCCCGCTACAACGAGGCCGACAAGCTCGCGGCGACCGGCGGCGTCGAGGTGACCTGGCCGGTGCCGTACTGGTTCGTCGATGCCGGAGCGCTGATGATGCTCGTGCTGATGGCCGCGATCGACGAAGGCCTCGCGAGCGCGTTCATCGGCCACCCGGACCAGAAGCGGATCTTCGACGATTTGCTCGGGCTGCCCGCGGACGTCGTCCCGATCGGGCTCGCGCTGTTCGGCAAGCCCGGCGAAGCTCCGCCGGCCGGCTCTCGCTTGAAGGAACGGCAGCGCGCGAAGGACGACCTCGTTCACCGCGAGCGCTGGTAGCTACACCGGCGGCAGAATTACCGGGCCGTACTTCGACCGAACGTCGTCGACAAATGCAGCGAGGCGGTCTGCCGCCGCGGTGTCCTGAATCTCGAGCACGTTCTCCGCGTTGCGTTCCCCGCTTCTCGACAAGTTGAAGGACCCGACGAACGCGGTGTCGTCACACACGCAGATCTTGGCGTGCATGAAGTCGTGGACGGTGCCGTCCCCGTAGGGCGTCGACACCTTGCCGGTGAACGGCCCGGCCATCACCTGCTGCAAGAGCGGGAGCTTCCAGGAAACGTTGGAGTTTGCGCGCCACTGCTGGATGACCTCGCGCACCTGCGTCGCGTCGACGCAGCCCGCGACGTCCACCGTGCCGTCGGCGATCACCTGGGCGAGCGTCCCGAGCACCGGGCCGGTCGTGATCAGCGGCGAGCAGATCCGGACGCGTTTCCGCGCACGCCGGATCAGCTTGGCGATGCGCGCGCTCAGATCTTCGCCGTGCCCCGGCGTGAACCAGGCTCGCACGAGGTGGTCGTCCCACCGTGGGTCGACGACGCCAGTCTGCTCGATATCGCCCGTCGTCCAGAGCTGCCCGAAGTCGAGGTCGTATGCCTTCGCGATCGCCGTGGAGTGGACGATCGCGATCACGTTCTCCTGCCGCGACCACGAGTCGTCCGTCCAGTTCGTCGAGCCGGTCCACACGGATTCGCTGTCGCGAATCACGAACTTGTGGTGCATCAGGTCGGGGATCCCCGCGATTGCCTTGCCCTCGAC
>DATBDB010000107.1:0-13734 GCA_036270155.1 Gaiellaceae bacterium | reverse complement strand
GACGTCGTCTCCTCGGTGCCGCCGAACAGGCCGTCGTGACGTTCCTCGAGCCAGCGGACGAAGAGATCGCCGCCGTTGTCGAGGAGCAGCTGCGGGCGGGCACGCACCACCTCCCAGAGAGAGGCGTCGTGCTCCGCCGGGTCGCTCGTCGGCCCGCCGACCACCCGGATCCCGCGGGTCGAGAGATAGTCGACCGCGTCCTGCTGCGTCGTGTTCAGGTTCCCGGTCGCGACGACCTCGGCGCCCCCGCGCTGCAGCGTCAGCAGCAGGGCGACCGTCTTCGGCTCGAGGTGGATGCCCGTCCCGATGGTGAAGCCGTCGAACGGACGGCTCTGGGCGATCTCGTCGCCGATCTGCGCCAGCAGGCGACAGTGTGCGATCACCCACTCGATCCGGTTCACGGTTCGATTAAAGACGAAGGGCCCCGTGCGGGGGCCCTTCAGTCCGGTTACCAGCTTGGACTTCGTAGAGGCGCTTCCGGCCGAACGAATCGGCGGCGCGTTTGCGAGTCCCCCACGCTGGCTAGGCGGTTCCCGTCAGGTCACGGGGACACGCCTCTACGAGCTGGTACCTCCACTGCCCGTACTTGAAGTCTCCAACGCCGGACCACCTCCTTTCCGCGGTTAGCTCAAATCTAGCTGATGGGCCAGGACGGACGTCGTGGACAAACGCGAGCAGCCTGAAATGGCGCAAGGTGGGCCTGGAAAGCGCGGCTTTGAGCCGCCCGAGACCGCGGTTAAGGCCCGCCGCTCATTCCGGGGGGTTGCTCAGGGCAGACTCGAGGAAGAGTCAGGTTGTGGTGAGGAAACTGCTCATCGTTCTCATGGCCGCATGTGTCGCCGTTCCGGCCGCGCTCGCCGCGCCCTCCAGGCCCGTCCCCTCCCTGACACCTCGCGCGACGCAGAAGCTCTGGCAGTCCGAAGTGGCGCGCGCGCAACAGCGGCCGCGCGTGCCCTCCGATGCGAGCTGCCGCACCGCTCGGGCTGTCTTCTACGCGCAAACCGATTGGCTGCGCCTCGCAACGAAGCTCGCGCAGACGCCGTCGGCGTGCGCGCAGTACTACGTCTCGCTCCCGCCGCTCGCGTCAGACAAGACGCAGCCCCGGCCGGATCAGGCTGCGCAGATCAGGGCGCTCGGGGCGAACTTCCATGCGCTCGACGAAGTGAGCTACGCAAGCTGGAACGACTGGGTGGGCGCTGGGAACGGCACGTGGTACGACGCGGGCGTCCTCGCGCGCCAACGGATGGCCGCAGCCGGATTCAGCACCGCCGCCGGCGATACCTGGGCGATGAACGAGCTCTCGTCCGCCGTACGGACGGGCACGGGCACGGCACGCCAGAACGCGCTCGACTTCCTCCATGGGCTCGCCAACGACGGCGTCCGCGGTGTTGCTCTCACCGCCGGAGTCGGCCAATCGACTCCTGACCTGACCGCGTACCAGGTGAACCTCCAGGACTGGCTGCAGGACACAGCCTTCTGGACCGAGGCCGCCGGTTACGTCGGGGACTGGGCGCAGGAGAACTACGGCGACATCCGCAACTACGCCGTCGCCGGATCGTCCCCGCAGCAGCGACGTGACGCGCTGGTGCAGTACCTCGGCCACCAGGAGACGCTCGCAAACGCCGGACCGGCGGGCGCCGCAGCGGCACGGTCGCTCCTCCAGCAGGCCTACGTGCCGTTTGGCAACGCCGCGTGGGCCTGGTCCTCCGCCTACGGCTGGACCGCCGCGCCCGTCGAGTCGATGGAGGACTTCGTCTCGGGACAGGTGTACGCAGACCGCTCATTCGCAGCGGCGACAGGCGCGGGAGTCGACCGGCTCGGCTTTGCCTGGGCGCCGAACAACACGCAGGGGCTGAGCACAGCCGACTTCAACACGCAGACCGATGCGGTCCTTGTTCGGCTCGCCGCCGCGATCCACGACTCCGACGTGCCTTCGTCCGATCCAGGCGCAGCCGCCTGCGCACCGTCGTGGTGCACCACGTCGGTCGACGGCGCGGCGTTCGTGAGCGGCTGGCAGTCGTTCGCGACGTGGCTGCCGACGGTTCCGGCGTTCAGTAGCGCGCCCATCTCGACAACGGCGGGCACACCCGCCGGCCCGTTGACCGTGCAGCTGCAGACGGGTGGGCTTGCCGATGCGGCGCCGACGCCCCGGACCATGACGCTTTCGTCGTCGTCTGCCACGGGCGTGTTTTCGACAACCGCCGGCGGACCGTGGTCGGCGACGCTGACGCTGACGATCCCCCAGGGGAGCTCGTCCGGCTCGTTCTTCTACAACGACACGACCGCGGGGACCCCGACCATCACCGCCGTGCTCGACGGCGGCGCGAGCGCGACTCAAACCGAAACGATTGCCGCGCCACCCGCACCCGGCGGGCTCGGCGACAGCACCGTTGCGAACGTCGCCCGGATTCGCGGCGCCTAGATGGTGACGGCTGCCGTACGCTGAGCTTCGACCGCGTCCCGAACCCAGCAGTCTGTGACGTGGTCGTTGACGACGCCACAAGCCTGCATCGCGGCGTAGACGGTCGTCGGACCGACGAAGCGAAACCCGGCCTGCTTCAGGCGCTTCGAGAGCGCTGCCGACTCCGTGGTCGATGAGTGCCAATCGCCGGCTCCCGAGGGCGGGGAATGCTCCGCCGGGGCGTGACCCCAGAACAGCTCGGGCAGCGGCTCGGTTTCGCGCAGCTCGACCGTGGCGCGCGCGTTCGCGATCGCCGCTTCGATCTTGCCGCGATGCCGGACGATCGAGGCATCCGCCAGAAGGCGCTCGATGTCGCGCTCGCCGAACGCGGCGACCCGGTCGGGGTCGAAGTTCTCGAACGCCGCCCGGAATCCCTCGCGCTTGCGCAGGATCGTCAGCCAGCTGAGGCCCGACTGGAAGCCCTCGAGGCTGAGCCGCTCATAGAGTCCCCGCTCGTCGCGTACAGGGCGTCCCCACTCCTCATCGTGGTAGGCGATGTAGAGCGGGTCGGTCGTCGGCCAGCAGCGAACGAGCTCGGTTATTCCAACACCTCGACCTGGACGATGCCGTCCTCCACCGTGACGGGATAGGTGTCGACCTTCTCGTAGGCCGGCAGCGACAGCGGCCTGCCCGTCTCGAGGTCGAACGCCGACCCGTGGCGTGGGCAGATCACTCGGCACAGGTCCTGGTCCCACTCGCCTTCGCACAGCGGGCCGTCGTCGTGCGAGCAGCGGTCCTCGACCGCGTACAGCTTCCCGTTGCAGTTGTAGACGCCGATCGACGTCCACCCGAGCGTGATGATCTTCGTCGAGCCCGGCGGAAACTCGTCGAGCGGCGCGACGTGGATCTTCGCGGAGCCCACTAAGCCTCTAGGCGAAAGACAAGTCGTCGCCCATGCCCTGCCACTCCTGCGGCAGGGGCGTGCCCTTCGCCTTGTGCAGTGCGACCTTCAGCACACCGAGCCCGAGGATCGCGCACTTGAGGCGGATCGGCGTGAGCGGGATGCCGATTTCCTCGAGCAGCTCCTCCTTCGGGAGCGCCGCGACCTCGCTCGCGCTGCGGCCCTGCACGAGCTCCGTGAGCATCGACGTCGCAGCCTGCGAGATCGCGCAACCGCGCCCTTCGAAGCCAATGCTCTCGATCGTCTCGCCGTCGGCGCCGAACTTGACGGAGATCGTGACCTCGTCGCCGCAGAGCGGGTTCTGTCCCTCCGCCTGCGCGTCGGCGTTCTCGATCAGGCCGTGGCCGCGCGGCGACTTGTAGTGGTCGAGGATCACTTCCCTGTACATCTGTTCCATTTCGCTCATGCGAGACCCCGCACAAATGTTGTCGCATGAGCAAAATGGCTGTTGTTGTCGGCTCCGCCGAGCCTACGCCGAGTTTCGCTCATGCGAGACCCCGCAAAAATGTTGTCGCATGAGCAAAATGGCTGTTGTTGTCGGCTCCGCCGAGCCTACGCCGAGTTTCGCTCATGTGAGATCGCTCATGCGCCGAACGTGTCCTTGACCTTGCGCAGCCCGGCGATCAGGCGGTCGATGTCTTCCGGGATCGAGTAGAGGTAGAAGCTCGCGCGCGTCGTCGCGGCGACGCCGAGGCGCGTCATCAACGGCTGGGTGCAGTGGTGACCGGCACGGACTGCGACGCCTTCCCAGTTGAGGATCTGCGCGACGTCGTGCGGGTGCACATTCTCGAGCTCGAAGCTGATGATCCCGGTGCGGCGGTCGGCCGGAGGGCCAAAGACGCGCACGCCGGGAATCTCGAGCAACGCGTCCATCGCGTGCACGACGAGCTCGTGCTCGTGCGCTTCGATCGCCTCGAGTCCGACCTCGGAGACGTAGTCGAGCGCGACGCCGAACCCGTACGCCTCTGCGATCGCCGGCGTGCCGGCTTCGAACTTGTAGGGGAGCTCGTTCCAGCTCGTGCGCTCGAGCGCGACGGAGCGGATCATCTCACCGCCGAGGTTGAACGGCTGCATCTCCTCGAGCAGCTCCCGCTTGCCCCAGAGGGCGCCGACCCCACTCGGGCCGCAGAGCTTGTGCGACGAGAACGCGAGGAAGTCGCAGCCGAGTGCCTGCACGTCGATCTGCCGGTGCGGTGCGGCCTGCGCCGCGTCGACGACCATGATCGCGCCCTGCTCGTGTGCCCACGCCGCGAGCTTCTCGACGGGGTTGATCGTGCCGAGCGTGTTCGAGACGAGATTGTTCGCGACCACCTTGATGTTTCCGCGCGTCGCAATCTCGTCGAGTGCGTCAAGCTGCAGCTCGCCGTAGTCGTCGATCGGGATGTGCGCGAACTCGGCGCCCGTCCTCTTCGCGACGAACTGCCACGGCACGAAGTTCGCGTGATGCTCGAGCTCGGTGATCACCACGACGTCGCCGGGGCCGAGGTTGTCGAGACCCCACGAGTACGCGATCAGGTTGATCGCCTCGGTCGCGCTGCGCGTGAAGATCACCTCGCGGTTCGAGGGCGCGTTGATGTACGCGCGCACCTTCTCGCGTGCACCCTCGAAGCCGGCGGTCGCGCGCTCGGCGAGCGTGTAGACGCCGCGGTGCACGTTGGCGTACGAATGCTCGTAGAACTCGCGCATCGCGTCGAGCACCTGCCGCGGCTTCTGCGTCGACGAGGCCGAGTCGAGGTACGCCACGGGCTTGCCGTTGAAGAGCTCCTCGAAGACGGCGAAATCGGCGCGCAACTTCAGCGCATCGAGCTTGGTTGCAGGCGTTACGGCCACCTAGCGAGTGTAGCTAGGGCCTCCTGAATGAGGCTGAGGCGCGAGCCGGCATCATGAATCAGCGGTGGACGATCTCGCAGCCGCTGAGCTTGTCGGTGCGGTCGGCCCAGACGGTGTCGCGACCCGGGCCGCAGTTCACCGTGTCGGTGTGCCCGTCGTTCGCGTGGATCTGGTCGTTTCCGGCAAGTCCCAGGATGATGTCGCCCTCGCGCAGGCTGCCCTCGATCACGTCGGCGCGCGGCGTGCCACGCACCTCGCAGGTGCCCGCGAGCGGAGCCTGGATCACGATCGAGAGATGACCCGGGCACTTGGGGCGCGGACCGGCGTACGCGATGGCGTCGCTCGTCGGCGAGAATGCGGCGCCGAGGCCTGCGGCCTTGTGCAGAAAGACAGATCTGCCGGAGAGGTAGGTGCGAGTGACGCCGCCCCGCCAGGTGTAGACCACCGAGGCGCCGTCCATCGACCAGCTCGGCGTGGAGGCGTCCGGCCTCACCCGCGCGATCGCGTGCGCCGGCACGAGCCCGCGGCTCGCAACCCACACTTCGTCGCGAATCGTGAAGGCGAGCTGCGCACCGTCAGGCGACCACACCGGGTCACCGGGATTTGCGGCGCCGACGAGCAGGCGATCGTTGCCGGGGCCGTCGGTCGTGTAGATGCCTTCGTCACGCCGGAACGCGATCATCGTGTGATCGGGCGACCAGGCCGGGCGACCGATCACGTGCTCGGCCCACACTGCCCCTCCGACGAGCAACTGCATTCCGCGCGTGCGGGCGATCACCGCGCCGTACGCCGGCGCGCCGCCGGGACCGACTCGACGCTTGCTGCCGTTCAGGTCGGCGACGTAGACGGCACCGCCCGCCTGGTACGCGAGCTTCGTCCCGTCGGGTGACCAGCTTGGCTGCAGCTGAAAGCTGTTCTGCGCGATCTTGGTGACGGTGTGCGTCCGGAGGCTCACGACGTCCAGTTCCATGAGGGTGGGGCCCTGGATCCGCGTGAACGCGACGTGCGTGCCCTCCGGCGACCAGACAGGCCAGGCGTCCTCGTACGGAAGGATCCGCGCCTGGCTCGCGGCTGCCGGCACGGCTGTCACCAACAGGGCAGCCAGGACGACCAGCTTCTTCACGTTGCAGAGCGTACGACTGAGCAGTAAGGAGACCGTCAACGCGCTGTTACCTTGCACGTCGTGAGCAGCGAATACATCTTCACCATGTACCGGGTCGACAAGTTCTACGGCCCGGAACGCCAGGTGCTGTCGAACATCTCCCTCTCGTTCCTGCCCGGGGCGAAGATCGGCGTGCTCGGCGCGAACGGCGCCGGCAAGTCAACGGTGCTGCGGATCATGGCGGGCAAGGAAGAGCCGTCCTCCGGGAACGCCGACCTGGCGAAGAACGCGACGGTCGGGCTGCTCGAGCAAGAGCCCGAGCTCGACCCGAAGAAGACGGTCCGCGAGAACGTCGAGGACGGGGTGCGCGAGGTGCGCGACCTGCTCGACCGCTTCAACGCGATCTCCGCGCAGTTCTCGGAGCCCGACGCGGACTTCGACGCGCTGCTCGCCGAGCAGGCGACGGTCCAAGATCAAATCGATAGACGCGGCGCGTGGGAGCTCGAGGCGCAACTCGATCACGCAATGGACGCGTTGCGCCTGCCGGAAGGCGACCGAGACGTAACGACGCTTTCGGGCGGCGAGCGCCGGCGCGTTGCGCTGTGCCGCCTGCTGCTCTCGTCACCGGACCTGCTGCTGCTCGACGAGCCGACGAACCACCTCGACGCCGAGTCCGTCTTCTGGCTCGAGCGGTTTCTCGCCGACTACAAGGGCACCGTCGTCGCGGTCACGCATGACAGGTACTTCCTCGACAACGTCGCCGGCTGGATCCTCGAGCTCGATCGCGGCAAGGGCATTCCGTACGAGGGCAACTACTCCGGCTGGCTCGAGCAGAAGCAGGCGCGGCTCGCGATCGAAGAGAAGCAATCGTCGGCGCGCCAGCGCACGCTGCAGCGCGAGCTCGAGTGGGTTCGCCTCGCACCGAAGGCGCGGCAGGCGAAGTCAAAGGCGCGCCTCGGCGCATACGAAAAGCTGCTCGCCGACGAGGACAACGTGAGGCTCGACAAGGTCGAGATCCACATCCCGCCAGGCCCGCGCCTCGGCGACGTCGTGATCGAGGCGAACGGCGTGTCCAAGGGATTCGGTGACCGGCTCCTCTTCGAGGGCCTGACGTTCTCACTTCCTCCGACGGGCATCGTCGGCGTGATCGGCCCGAACGGGGCCGGCAAGACGACGCTGTTCCGGATGATCGCCGGCCAGGAGACGCCGGACTCCGGCGACCTGCGCATCGGCGACACCGTGCAGCTTGGCTATGTCGACCAGTCGCGCGCCGATCTCGATCCGAAGAGCACGGTGTGGAAGGAGATCTCGGGCGGCCAGGACATCGTCCTGCTCGGCAAGAAGGAGATCAACTCGCGTCAGTACACGTCGTGGTTCAACTTCCGGGGCGGCGACCAGCAGAAGCCGGTCGGCAAGCTGTCGGGCGGCGAGCGCAACCGCGTGCACCTCGCGAAGATGCTGAAGAGCGGCGGCAACGTGCTGCTGCTCGACGAGCCGACCAACGACCTCGACGTCGACACGTTGCGCGCCCTCGAGGACGCGCTGCTCGACTTCGCCGGCTGCGCCGTGGTGATCACGCATGATCGCTGGTTCCTCGACCGGGTCGCGACGCACATCCTCGCGTTCGAGGGCGACTCTCAGGTGACGTGGTTCGAGGGCGACTGGAGCGAGTACGCGGAGTGGGTCAAGGAGACCCGCGGCCCCGATGCGCTCGAGCCCCACCGCATCAAGTACAAGCCGCTCGTTCGCGCCTAGCTGCCGACGGCGCGCGGGGTGCGTTTCATACATAGAAGAACCTTGATTCGCGGGGTTTGCGAACCAGGTTCACGAGTTTCCGAACTCGGGTAGCAAGGTCGAAACTCCTGAATCTGGTTCGGCTGAGACCGAATCAGGTTCAGCCTCGAGGCTCGCAGCTTTTAAGCTTGGCCGGCAATGCCAACCTTTCATCGCCTCGCGCCGGTTGAGCTTCGCGTGCTCGGCTGTCTGATCGAGAAGCAGCGCACAACGCCGGAGCAGTACCCGCTGACGTTGAACTCCCTGCGGCTCGCATGCAACCAGGCGACGAACCGCGAGCCGGTATTGGAGCTCGACGAGTCGGAGGTGCGCGCCGCTGCCCAGCACCTCGGCACGCTCGGCTACGCACGTCTCGCGACGGGGCCCGGGTCGCGCACGGCGAAGTATCGCCAGCTCTTCGGCGAGGCGCTCGACCTGATGCCTCAGGAGGTGTCGCTCCTCGCCGTGTTGATGCTGCGCGGCCCGCAGACCGTGCCCGAGCTGAAGACGCGCACCGAGCGCCTTCATCGGTTCGATTCCAACGACGACGTCACGGAGTGGCTGTCACGCCTGGACGGGAAAGAGCTCGTCCACCTGCTCCCGAAGCAAGCGGGACAACGGGAAGCGCGGTGGACGCACCTGCTCGCCGAAGGCCCGACGGGCGCCGGCCCGGTCGAGGAACCGGAGGTGCCCACCGGGGAGGCAAGCTCGCTGGAGCGCCGGCTCGAGCAGGTCGAGGCGAAGCTCGCCCAGCTCGAACGGTCGCTCGCCGAGCGCGGCCTGCTGGACTAGAGCGCCGGTCAAGATCGTCGGCGTCCGCGCCGGGCGTCCGCGTTCGGGTGTGACACACGCAATGCTCTGCACGCAAGCGCTGCCGATCCGCCGCCATGCGGAGACGCCGGACGGCAGCGCGCGAGGCCTAGAGCGCAGAGGCGGTGGTCTCCGAGTGCGAGCAGTGGTGACCGCTCCGCACCTGGGCTTTCTTCACCACGACGTGGTGGCGCACCACCTTCTGCACCTGAGGCTTCGTGACGGGTGAGCTGCCATGCGAGGCAGCGATCGCTCCGCCCCCGCCTGCGACGGCGAGCACGGCGATCGAGGTGCCGGTAGCAGCCCTGCGACCGAGCATGGACGTCTCCTTTCGCTCGGGTCGAAGGAGCGGTTCCCAGGTCGCGCGCGGGTTAATCAAGGGCCGAGTCGAGGAGCGCCTTGACGATCAGGCGCCCGTCCCGGGCGGCCTTGGCCGAGCGCTGGATGAGCGCGTCGCCCTGGATGCCGTCGAGCACGATCATCAGCTGCCGCGCCAGGAGTGCAGGGTCGGCGGCGCCCGCCTCACGGGCCCGGCTCAGGAACCAGCGCCGGAACCGGTCCTTGTGCTGCCGCACCACCGCGTGCACGGGATGGTCGGGATCGGCGACCTCCGATGACGCGTTCGCGAACGGGCAGCCGCGGAACTCCGGCGAACCGATCGCGGCCTCGAGCTCGGCGAACAGCTGCTCGATCTGGCCACGGGGGGTGGTCGCCTGTTCGGCCGGCTTGGTGAACTTCTCGAAGACGGGCAGGTCGAAGGAGGTGAAGGCGGCGGCGACCAGGCCGTCCTTGCTCCCGAACCGCTCGTAGAGCGTCCGCTTGGAGATGCCGGCGGCCTTGCTCAGCGCTTCGACGCCGGTCGCGGTGATCCCGTGCTCGTGAAAGAGCCAGGCCGCGCACTCGGCGATCCGTGTTTCCGTCGCGCTCATGACTCTATGGTACCGATCGGTTTTCGGTTTGTGTATGATCGCCGGGTCAGAAAACCGCTCGGTTTTCCGAGCTCAGTGGGCACACGCGTTCGGCGTCAGAAAGGGGGTCCCAGCTATCGCGTGGTTCAGCTGTCGATTTCCACTGATCCGGTTCGTCGTAGCAACGAGAACACTTCACCACACGCAAGGGAGCCGTTATGAGTCAGGTCCATCGCTGGCGCGCGTTTTCACTACTCGCAGTCTCGTTCTTCATGACGATCGTCGACCTCGCGATCGTCAACGTCGCACTCCCGACCATTGGCCAGAAGCTCCATTTCTCGGAGGCGAACCTGCAATGGGTCGTCACCGCGTACGGGCTGACGTTCGGTGGCTTCCTGCTGCTCGGCGGGCGCGCGGCCGATCTTCTCGGCCGGCGGCGCGTCCTGATGATCGGGCTCGCCGTCTTCACGGTTGCGTCGCTTGCTTGCGGAGTCGCTACGACCGATTCGTTCCTGATCGCGATGCGCGGCGTCCAGGGGCTCGGTGCGGCGATCATCCTCCCCGCTGCGCTGTCGATCGTGATGGACATGTTCCAGGAAGGGGCCGAACGCAACAAAGCGCTTGGCATCTGGGGCGGCATCGGCGCGAGCGGCGCAACGGTCGGCCTGATCGCGGGCGGCCTGCTGACGCGCTACGCCGGCTGGGAGTACATCTTCTATCTGAACGTCCCGATCGGGGCGGCTGCGCTCGTGCTTGCACCGCGCCTCGTCCCCGAGAGCAGGCTCGCAACGGTCCGGCGGCGCTACGACCCGTTCGGCGCGATCAGCGTGACCGGCGGACTGCTGCTGCTCGTGTACGCGTTCTCGGAGGCCCCGCAGGTTGGGTGGGGCACGACGCGGACAGTGGTCGAGCTGGCGATCTCCGTTGCGCTGCTGATCGCGTTCCTCGTGATCGAGACACGCGTCGAAGCGCCGCTGATGCCACTCGGCATCTTCCGCCTGAAGACGCTCGCCGGCGCCAACGCCGTCGGGCTGCTCCTGGGCGGCAGCTTCTTCGCCTACATCTTCGTCGGAACGCTCTACATGCAGCAGGTGCTCGGGTACTCGGCGCTCAGAACGGGCCTGACGTGGCTCGCAACATCCCTCACCTCGGTCGCGTTCGCCGGCTTGTCGCAGGCGCTCGTCACCCGCGGCGGCCCCAGGCTCGTGATGGCGCTGGGCATGGCGCTGATCGGCGGCGGCCTGCTCTGGACGACGCAGGTGCCCGTCGACGGCCGGTTCTGGAGCAACCTCGCAGGCCCGTTCGTGATCACCGGCCTCGGCACGGCGTTCGCGTTCATTCCGATCTCGATCGCCGGCCTCGCCGGTGTCGCGAAGCACGAGGCCGGGCTCGCCTCGGGCCTCCTCAACACGTCGCAGCAGCTCGGTGGAGCAATCGGCGTCGCCGTGGCGTCGACGGTCGCCGCCAGCCACCTCAAGACGCTCAGCCACGCCGGCAGCGCGCCGGCAGCGGCGCTGACCGGGGGCTTCCAGTGGGCGTTCTGGGTCTGCGGCGCCATCGCCCTCCTCGCCGTGCCGGTGACGTTCCTGCTCGTCCGCGACGACGAACCGGCAGAGGTCGTCGAGGCGACGCTTCCGGCTCGGCAGGCCGCATAGAGGCCCGAGAGGCAGGCCGCGTTCGGAGCTCGTTACGCCTGCGGGATGCGAGCTTCGAGCGCGGCGCCGAGTGCCTCGCGCACCGGCTCCAGCTCGATGCGGTCCAGCACGTCCTGGAAGAAGCCGCGGACGATCAGGCGCTCGGCTTCCTCGCGTGAGAGGCCGCGGGCCATCAGATAGAAGAGCTCCTCGCGGTTGACCTTGCCGAGCGTGGCGCCATGGGTGCAGCGCACGTCGTTCGCCATGATCTCGAGGCCTGGGATCGAATCCGCGTGCGCGTTGTCGGAGAGCAGCAGGTTGCGGTTCTCCTGGTACGCGTTCGTCTTCTGCGCACCCTCCTCGACGCGGATCATCCCGCGCCAGACGGCGGTCGCGTTCTCGCGCAGCGCGCCCTTGAATGCGAAGTCGCTCTCCGTGTTCGGCGCGATGTGCTCCTGGAACGTGTCGAAGTCGAGGTGCTGGTCGCCGTCGGCGAAGTACGCGCCGGTCACGCGGGACGTGGCGCCCTCGCCGGCAAGGTCGTTTTCGATCCACACCTTGCCGCGCTTCGAGCCGAAGCCGCCGATCACCCAGTCGAGCTCGCTGTCGCGCTCCAGCCACGCCTTGTAGCGGCCGAAGTGCCACGTTTCCTTCGAGAGGTTCTGCAGCGAGACGTACTCGATCTTCGCGGCGGGGTGGACGAACAACTCGACGACCGCGTTGGTGTAGGCGACGGTGTCCTCGGCGACCGAAGAGAGATCCTCGATCAGCGAGAAGCGCGCGCCTTCCTCCGCGATCACGACCATCCGCCAGAAGAGCGAGCCGCCATTCGACGTCACCTGCACGTAGAGCGGCTTGTCGAGCTCGACGCCCTTCGGAACGTGGACGAGCAGTCCGTGCTCCCACTTCGAGAGGTTCTCGACGGCGAACTTGTCGTCATCGGGGATCAGCTTCGCCTCGTAGTCGCGCGGGAGCAGCTCGAAGCTGATGCCCTCGGGCGCAGAGACGATCTCGATCCCGTTCTCGGTCACGAGCACCCGGCCGGAGACGTCGAGGTCGAGCATCGGACCGGTCGTAGCGGCAGCTGCACCGTTCGCAGGCGCCGGGTCGAACCCGCGAAGGTCGGTGAAGCGCCAGTGCTCGTCCGCGGTGGACGGCAGCGGCAGCTCCGCGAAGCGCTTCGCAGCTTGGTCGCGCGTGATCGCGGTGCTCATGACTCTTGCGGCGCGTAGCGGCGGTGCAGCACCATCTGGTTGCCGTCCGGATCGGTGAAGAACGCCATGTGGCACACGCCCGTGTCGAGGACCTCGCCGTTGAACTCGACGCCCTTGGCCTCGAGTTCCCTGCGTGTCTCCGCGACGTCCGCGACGCGGAGCGCGAAGCCCGCGTCATGCGGCGCGCGGAACTGCGCGCCGATTGCTTCCAGGCTCAGGAGGTAGAGGAAGCCGTTGTCACCGAGCTTGAACTCGGGGAAGCCGCCATCGCCGGTCTGCGGAAGGCCGAGTGTGTCGCGGTAGAAGGTGATCGAGCGCTCCATGTCGGTGACGGGCACCGCCCAGAAGTCGACGTGCTCAACGATCAAGCAGTTCCTTCCTTACCCAACACTGCCCTCCATCTGGAGCTGGATGAGCCGGTTCATCTCGACGGCGTACTCGAGCGGCAGCTCCTTCGTGATCGGCTCGACGAAGCCGCTCACGACCATGGCGGACGCCTCCGCTTCACTAAGACCTCTGGACATGAGATAGAAGAGCTGCTCCTCGCCAATCTTCGAGACCGTGGCCTCGTGTCCGATGTCGACGTCGTTCTCGTCGATGCGGATGTACGGGTAGGTGTCGGAGCGCGACTCCTCGTCGAGGATCAGCGCGTCGCAGACGACCTTCGACTTCGATCCGCTCGCACCGGCGGCGACCTCGAGCAGGCCGCGGTAGCCCGCGCGCCCGCCGTTCTTCGAGATCGACTTCGACGTGATCACGCTCGACGTGTTCTTGCCGATGTGCACGCACTTGCCGCCCGCGTCCTGGTGCTGGCCCTTGCCGGCGAACGCGATCGAGAGCACTTCGCCGTGCGCGCCCTCACCCGTCAGCCAGATCGCCGGGTACTTCATCGTCAGCTTGGAGCCGAGGTTGCCGTCGACCCACTCCATCGTCGCGTTCTCTTCCGCGACCGCGCGCTTCGTGACGAGGTTGTAGACGTTGTTCGACCAGTTCTGGATCGTCGTGTAGCGGCAGCGGCCGCCATTCTTCACGACAATCTCCACGACGGCACTGTGCAGCGAGTCGGACGAGTAGATCGGCGCCGTGCAGCCCTCGACGTAG